>CAMDJS010000049.1 GCA_945900685.1 Bordetella parapertussis | reverse complement strand
AGGTCCAGCGACTCGGTGCCGTGCAAAGGCGTGCCTTCGACTTGCACCAAGTTGTTGATGGGCACGGACTCGGGGTGGGGTTGCAGATTGGCGAGTTGGTGCACCAGGCCGGCGCGTTGCGCGCGGCTTTCGCCCATGCCGACTATGCCACCGCTGCATACGTTCATGCCTGCACTGCGCACATGCGCGAGTGTGTCCAAGCGTTCTTGATAGTCACGGGTGCTGATGATGTCGCCGTACAACTCGGGCGCGGTGTCTAGGTTGTGGTTGTAATAGTCCAGACCTGCGTCTTTCAAGGTGTCGGCTTGGGTTGCGCTCAGCATACCCAGCGTGCAACAGGCTTCCATGTCCAAGTCTTTGACCGCGCGGACCAGTTCGGCTACTTTTTCAATGTCGCGGTCTTTGGGTTCGCGCCAGGCAGCGCCCATGCAAAAACGGCTGGCACCGTTCTTTTTGGCTTCGACCGCAGCGGCTTTGACTGCGTCCACATCCAGCATCTTGGAAGCTTCCACACCCGTGTCGTAATGCACTGACTGCGGACAGTAGCCGCAGTCTTCGGGGCAGCCGCCGGTTTTGATGGACAGAAGCGTGGACAGTTGCACTTCGTTAGGGTTGAAGTGTTCGCGGTGAATCTGCTGTGCTTTGTAAAGCAAATCGTTGAATGGCAGATTGAACAAATCTTCGATGGACTGGCGGCTCCAAGTTTCAGCTGGTGCGGCAGCGGGCTTGAAGGGTTTGACGAAATGAACGGCTTGTTGTGTGACTGCGTTAGGCATGTGGAAGTAAAGTAATGGATAAACAGTCTGAATATAAAGTAATTGGGTCAGGTAATCGGATAATTGGGCGGGTAATTGGGGTCAGATACCAATTAATTTTTAATTAATTGGTATCTGACCCCAATTACCTCCAATTACCTGATTACCCGCCACGCCTGAGACTGACATGGCGCGGGATAATAGGTGCAAATAGCTGTGTGATGCTAAAGAATGACGAGGTTTTATCTGAGCTCCTTATCTCCTCAACTGGTGCAACGCAGTTTGCACAGTGTCTGGCATCCGTGTACCCAAATGCAGCACCACGAAACCGTGCCCTTGGTGGCGGTTCACCACGGCAGCGGGCCATGGCTATACGACCATGACGGCCACCGTTATTTGGATGCCATCAGCTCATGGTGGGTCAATCTCTTTGGTCACGCCAACCCGCGCATCAACGCGGCTTTGAAGCAGCAACTCGACACCTTGGAACACGCCATGCTGGCGGGTTTCACGCATGAGCCCGTGGTGGCTTTGTCGGAGCAACTCTCGTCCTTGACAGGCGGCGTTTTGGGCCATTGCTTTTATGCGTCTGACGGTGCTTCTGCGGTTGAAATTGCATTGAAGATGAGTTTTCACAGCTGGCGCAACCGGGGCTTGAGCGATAAAAAAGAATTTGTGTGTCTCAAAGGCGGTTACCACGGCGAGACCGTGGGAGCGCTTGGCGTGACCGATGTGCCTATTTTTCGCGATGCGTATGACGCATTGCTCAAGCCAGCGCATTGCCTGATGTCGCCGGACGCCAGGCAAGCGATGGATGGCGAGACCGCAGACCAGGTCGCACTGCGTGCCGCGCGTGATCTAGAAAAATTGTTGCAAGCGCGTGCCGCGCATATCAGTGCGGTTATCATCGAGCCCTTGGTGCAATGCGCGGGCGGCATGGCCATGCACAGCCCGGTGTATGTGCAAGAGGTGCGGCGTTTGTGCACGGCGTTCAACGTGCATTTGATCGCCGACGAAATCGCTGTGGGCTGCGGTCGCACGGGGAAGTTTTTTGCATGCGAGCACGCACACATCTGGCCAGACTTTTTGTGCCTGTCTAAAGGCATCAGCGGCGGCTATTTGCCTTTGTCATTGGTGATGACGCGCGATGAGGTTTACCAATCGTTTTACAGCGACAGCATGGCACGTGGTTTTTTACATTCGCATTCGTACACTGGCAACCCACTGGCTTGCCGCGCCGCGCTGGCCACTTTACAAATTTTTGAAGAGGACGATGTGCTGGCGGGTAACTTGGTGCGGGCTGAAAAGTTGAGCAACGCGCTTTCCCCGTTGGCGATGGATTCACGTGTCAAGTATTTCAGGCAGCAAGGCATGATTTGGGCTTTCGATGCGCAAGTGGATGAACCGCAACTGGCCGCTACGTTTTCACGGCGGTTTTTCGCCAATGCCCTTAAGCACGAATTGCTATTGCGTCCCATAGGCACCACGGTGTATGTGATGCCACCGTATGTGTTGAGCGATGCAGACACCGGCTTGCTGGCAGAGCGTTTACATGCCGTGTTTGACGAGGTGATGCGCGCATGAGTTTCACGCCATTGAACACCTTGAAATCGCATTTGAATGAGATTGATTCGCAAGGACTGCGCCGTGTCCGGCACAGCGTTGCGTCTGCGTGTCAACCGCATCTGGTGGTAGATGGTCAGCCGCTGCTGGCATTCAATAGCAACGATTATTTAGGACTTGCGTCTCACCCTTTGGTGATTGGCGCACTGAAAGAGGGTGCATCGCTGTATGGCGCAGGCAGCGGCGCATCGCATTTGATCAGCGGGCATTCGCAGGCGCACGAGCGTATGGAGGAATTGCTGGCCTCGATGTTGTCGCCGCATTTACCAAGTGTGCGGGTGCTGTCGTTCAGCACCGGCTACATGGCAAACCTAGGCGTACTCTCGGCCATGGCGGACATGGCCAAAGGCGACATCACATTTTTTTCAGATGCGCTTAACCATGCATCTTTGATTGACGGCATACGTTTGACGCGTCAACCCTGTCAGGTGTACCGCCATGCTGATGCGGCTGATTTGTCGGAAAAACTGCTCACATGCCAAAGCACAAGCAAGGTGGTGGTCACCGATGGTGTGTTCAGTATGGACGGTGATATCGCACCCTTGAAAGAGATGCTTGCTTTGTGCGAACAACACGGTGCCTGGCTGTTGGTGGATGACGCGCATGGCTTTGGCGTGTTGGGTGACAGCGGTGCTGGTGTGTTGCAGCATTTCAATCTGCGCTCCGAGCAGTTGATATACATGGGCACGCTGGGCAAGGCGGCGGGTGTGTCCGGTGCATTTATAGCTGCTCATGAAAATTTCATTGAGTGGATGGTGCAACGTTCTCGCCCCTACATTTACACCACCGCTTCAGCGCCTGCACTGGCACATGCTTTGTTGGCCAGCTTGCGCCTGATTCGCGCAGATGAAGGGCGCAGACGCAGAGCACACTTGCAGAACTTGATTCAACAACTCTCCACTGTGCCCGTGCCTGCGGGTTGGACGCGCATGGCTTCAACCACAGCCATTCAACCCATTGTGATTGGCAACAACGCGCAAGTGTTGCAAGCTTCAGCGGACTTGAAGGCGCAAGGTATTTGGATCAGCGCGATCCGCGCGCCTACTGTGCCGGTGAATACCGCGAGGCTTCGCATCACTTTGTCTGCGTCCCACACAACTGAAGATGTTGACCGACTGGTGCGGGCTTTGTCGTTTGAAAGCATTTCATGAATCAGTCATTTCCAACCCAAGCGTTTTCGTGTTTCGTCACAGGGACGGACACAGAAATCGGCAAGACTTTGGTGTCGTCTGCGCTGGTGCATATTCAGGCACAACGCGGTTGGCGCGTGGCAGCCATGAAGCCTGTGGCAGCCGGGGCCGAATGGCGTGAGGGTCGATGGTGCAATGAAGACGCAGACGCGCTGGCAGCTTGTGTGTCTGTGAAATTACCTCAAGAAATGACCACGCCTTATTTATTTCAAACACCTGCTGCGCCGCATATCGCTGCTTCGTTGGAAGGCAGGGTCATTGAACACCAGCACTTGATGGATTACTTTCAGCAGGTGAGGGCGCAGGCGGATGCGGTGGTGGTTGAAGGCGTCGGCGGCTTTCGTGTGCCATTGAATGACAGCTATGACACGGCCGACATGGCCACAGACTTGGGACTGCCGGTGGTGTTGGTGGTCGGCATGCGACTGGGTTGTATCAGCCAGGCTTTGCTGACGGCAGATGCGATTGCGGCCAGAGGCCTTTCATTGATGGGTTGGGTGGCTAATACTGTTGACCCGCATATGCTCTACCCGCAGGAAAACACAGATGCGATTGCGCAAAGAATCAACGCGCCCTTATTGGCTTCTATTCCAAGACTCGAAGTGGCAGATGCCGCGACTGCGGCGGCTTGGTTTTATAAGTGATCAGAAATTGCAGAAATTGGGGTCAGGTTCCAATTAATTAAGGTTCCCAGAAATTGGGGTCAGGTTCCAATTAAATTCTCTGCAGAAATTGGGGTCAGGTTCCAATTAATTTAGTCCAGCCCATGCTCTGAGGTGAATTAATTGGAACCTGACCCCAATTAAATTCTCTGCAGGGTTACAAGGCTATAGCCCATCCCTTGCGCTGAGGTGTGCGTCGTGCGCTGAGTTTCTTTCCATTCAGCAGCATCGATGGCAGGCGCAAAAGCATCGCCCTCGTAATCCGCATCGATCTCTGTGATCACTAGTTGCTGTGCCAAAGGCATGGCCTGTGCATACAACTGCGCGCCGCCGATCAGCCAAACGACATCATCAGCAGTGAATAACTCCATCGCAGCTTGCAATGAACCCACCACTTGCGCGCCGGGCGCAGAAAAACTGGCTTGACGCGACACCACCACATTGGTTCGGCCTGGCAGGGGTCTGAATTTGTGCGGGATGGATTCCCAAGTCACGCGCCCCATGATGACGGGCTGACCCAGCGTGGTGCGTTTGAAATGAGCCAAGTCCTCGGGCAAATGCCAGGGCAAATCGCCATTCACGCCAATGACGTTATTGCGGGAGCGGGCGTAAATCAGGTGCAGTGGCATGTGTCGGAGAAATTGAAAACTGTATTGTCAGCCAAAGCTTATTCCGCATTCATCACAGGCTTGGTGCGCGAAGGCAGCAGTACAGCGGCGATCGCGGTGACCACGCAGACCATGGCCACATAGTCTTGCCAATGCGGCCATTCACCCACCATGAACGTGGCGAACAAAGTGCCTGTGACCGGCACTGCCATGATGCTCATGGCGCTGGTCGCAGGCGGCAGGTCCCGCGCCATGCCAAACCAAATGATTTGCGCAAAGCCGTAATTCACAAAAACCGCATACACCAGACTGCCCCAAGCCATGGGAGAAATGTCCCATGTAGGCCAAGTCTCGGTCGCTGAGGCTAATAACAAAATGACCGGGCTGCTGAGCAGCATCATCCAGACAGTGAGGGACTGCACCGGCATGGTGAAACTGATGCGACGCATCCACAGCGTGCCTACCGCCCAACTGATGGCACCAAGCTCCATCCACACAATGCCCATGGGCCTGCCTTGCAGCGCGGTGAGTTCATGAGAGATGAGAAGCCCTATGCCAAGCAGCGCGGCAATCAGCGCGATGACGATGCGTTTGTTCAATTGCTGCCCCATGAACAGCACACCGAGCGCCACGGTCCACACCGGAAACATGAAGCCCAAAATAGAAGCACGTCCAGAGGGCAAAGCCAGCACGCCCAAAATAGACAAGGTGTGCCATAAAAAAATATTAGGTATACCTAGCAACACAATGTCGCGCCATTCGCGCGGTGTGGCTGGCCACAAACGCAAACCACGGGTTCGAAAGTAAAACATCAACCACAGAGCAGCCAACCCCATGGTGATGCCGCGCACATACAAAGGCGGCAATTCCAGTACGGCGATTTTCATCATCGGCCAATTGATGCCCCACATCAAGGTCAAGCCCACCAGCGCGATCAGTTGCGCGCGAGTGATGTGCGGTGTTTTCAAACGGCTACCGGTGCTTTGATCGCCGGATGACATTGGTAGTCACGCACCTCGAAGTCTTCGAACTCGTAATCGAAGATAGATGCCGGTTTGCGTTTGATGTGCAAGCTCGGTGCGGCAAACGGCGTGCGAGTTAACTGCAACTGCACTTGTTCATGGTGGTTGCTGTAGATATGGCAGTCGCCGCCAGTCCAGATGAAGTCGCCGACTTCCAGGTCGCATTGCTGCGCCACCATGTGGGTCAACAGCGCATAGCTGGCGATGTTGAAAGGCACGCCCAAAAAGATGTCTGCGCTGCGCTGGTAGAGCTGGCAACTGAGTTGGCCTTTGCCACCGACAACAGCAGGCGGCGCGACATAAAACTGAAAAAACGCATGGCAAGGCATGAGCGCCATTTTGGACAACTCGGCCACGTTCCACGCGCTGACGATGATGCGGCGTGAATCCGGATTGGTTTTCAAAGTCTGAATCACATCGCTGATTTGATCGATGTGTTGACCGTTCGGCGTGGGCCAACTGCGCCATTGCACACCGTACACCGGACCCAAGTCGCCGTCCGCGCGGGCCCATTCATTCCAAATGGTGCAACCGCGCTCGGTCAGCCAGTTGTTGTTGCTTGAACCGGTGAGAAACCAAAGCAACTCAATGATGATGGATTTGAGGTGAACTTTTTTGGTCGTGACCAGCGGAAAGCCTTGGCGCAAATCGAACCGCATCTGGTGGCCGAACACACTGCGTGTGCCGGTGCCGGTGCGGTCCGATTTTTCAACGCCATGCGTGTACACATGGCGCATGAAATCTTCGTAGGGCGTGGGTATGGGGGCGGAAGTCATGGGGAGAGTGTAAAACCAGGAGGAATAGGGCGGGCTTGGAGGCTGATTTGTTTAAGCCAATCGCATCAAATGTTTGTTCTCAGCGCCCGTCGCCCATTTCACTGAAATACCCTGATCCAAGGTGGCAAGACAAGCCTGCTGACGCACCGCGAGTGCCAGCAAGTAAGCATCTGTGATGTCCGCAGGGCGCAGCACTTGCTGCCAATCAATAGCTTTTGCATCCAGGGGGTTGATGTCATCCGCCCAGAATTCGTGCATGGGGTGACGCATGGCTTGCTGCAACCCGGCGACCACGGTCTGCATGGGCAAACGGTTGGGGTAGCTGGGTTGCGACATGATGCGGACACAGCCGTTCAAGGTGATGGGGCAACTGGCCCAGCCTGCAGTGTGGGTGGACAGCCATTGGCTGCACAAGCGATGGTGAACATGGTTGGCATCCAGCAGCGCGATCAGCACACTGGTGTCCAGCAAAGCGCGCAGATTCATTCGCCTATGTCGTCGCGAATGGCACGCACCATGTCGCTGGTGACGATCCGCTGTCCGGAAGATGTCAGCGGCACAAAACCGTAAACCGCTTGCGGCTCCATAGCCAAAGATTTGGTGGGCATGGTTTGCGAGGGATCAGCCAAACCCAGTTGAATAGCGCGCCGCATGGTGTCGGAGATGATGCGTCCGGCCGTGGTTTGACCGGCCTTGGCCAGTGACTTGGCAGCAGCCAGAATGTCTTCATCAAGGTCTAAAGTGGTACGCATTAACACATTGTATCTGATGCATTCGCATCAGCGCATCAAAACCCGCCCCGGATTCATTAGGTTTTGCGGGTCCAAAGCCTGTTTGATGTTGCGCATGAGTTGCAGCGCCACCGGGTCTTTGTACTGCGGCAGGCTGTCAACTTTCAAGCGTCCTATGCCGTGCTCGGCGCTGACCGATCCGCCAAAGGACATGACGGCCTCGTAAACCAAGTCGTTCACCGCAGGCTCATGTGTCTTTAAAAATTCTGCTGAATCTGCGCCTTCAGGGCATTGAATGTTGTAGTGCAAATTGCCGTCGCCCAAATGCCCGAAATTCACCACGCGTATCCCGGGCAGTGCCTGCGCCAATGCCGCATCGGTTTGTTTCACAAACTCGGCAAGGGCAGACACCGGCAGCGAGATATCGTGTTTGATGTTCAAGCCTTCTGCAGCTTGCGCCGATGAAATGCTTTCACGCACCTGCCAGAGTTCGATCGACTGCGCCAGGCTTTGCGCGATCACCACGTCGCTGGCCACGTGTTTTTCAAGCGCCGTGCCCAGCAGTTGTTCTAGCCGTTGTTCGGCATGCGCTTCAGACTCGGTGTCGCTGAGTTCCAGCAGCACGCAATAGGTCGCATCTTTCCAAAGGGGCACTTGCAGCGCAGGGAAATGTCTGGCGACCAAGCCCAGCGCTATGTGAGACATCATCTCGAAGCCGGTCAATCCCGCGCCGAGTTGCCGCTGTGCCATGCCCAGCAAATCAATGGCCGCTTGCACGCTGGGAACCGCCGCCCAAGCGGTGCGTTGCGCCGCCGGTTTGGGAAACAGTTTCATGGTGGCGGCGGTGATGATGCCCAGCGTGCCTTCGCTGCCAATGAACAAATGCCGCAAGTCGTAGCCGGTGTTGTCTTTGCGCAAGCCATTTAAGCCCGCCCACACATCGCCTTGAGCGGTCACCACTTCCAGCCCCAGACAGAGGTCGCGCGTATTGCCGTAGCGCAACACTTGCGTGCCGCCCGCGTTGCTGGCCAGGTTACCGCCCAGCGTGCAACTGCCTTCGGACGCCAAGCTGAGCGCAAACAAAAAACCGGCTTGGTCGGCAGCCTGTTGCACAAGTTGAAGAATGCAACCGGCGTCTGCGGTGAGGGTGGCGTTGGCTGGGTCTATGTGGCGCACTTGGTTCATGCGCTGCAAGTTGATCACCACTTCGCGGCCTGAAGTGTCAGGGGTTGAGCCCATCACCAAACCCGTGTTGCCGCCTTGCGGCACCATGGCTGCTCCAACCGCCGCGCACGCTTTGACGACGGCTGATACTTCGGCGGTTGTCCCAGGGCGCACCACGCACAAAGCCCGCCCGTGTTCGCGGCCGCGCCAGTCGCGCTCATAAGCCGTCAAGCCTTCCCCGGTGAGCACATGGGCGTCGCCGGTGATCAGGCGCAAGCTGTCAATCAATCGGTTCATGCTTGATCAGGTTTTGCAGCAGGCTTGGGTTCAAGGGTTTCGTCAGTTTGGTTGGTTTGGGCAAGTTGCGCTTGCGCCGCCATTGCCGCATGTTGTAAGCGCCATCTCACATGCATGGCACTGGCTGCGAACAACACCAAACACAAACCCACCTCAATGGCTGCGTACAAATTGCTGGGCCAGCGGTCGCCGCTCCATCGAATCACGCCTTCAGCGAAATACAACCACACCACCAAGGTGACCCAGCGGTAGGTGTACATGCGGTTTTTCAGCAAACCGGCCAATGGCAAACACAAGGGTAAGGCTTTGAGCACCAGCCAAGAGCCTCCCGGTCGCAAGGGTGCCAGCCACAATTCCCAGGCCAGGGATAGAACGATCAGGCCGAGCAGGCTGCCCACCGCCAATAGGCGGGTGAGTTGCGCGTGTCGGTACGCGGTGGAAGTAGGGGCGTTGTTCAATGGCATGATATAGACCATGATTGTCACGCATATCTCCAACATGGTGAGCCGGTTGCGGCAGTTTCCCTGGCACAAGACGACTCGGCGCTTGGGCCAGCGTTTCGCCGAGGACCGGCTGGGTCAGACGGCCGGCGCACTGACCTTCACCACCACGATTGCGCTGGTGCCGTTGATTACCGTGGCGCTGGCAGTGGTCACAGCCTTTCCTTTGTTTGACCAATTCCAAAACGTGTTGCAGCGTTGGTTGATTGCAAGCCTAATACCCGACAGCATTTCCCGCCAAGTGCTGGGCTATTTAACGCAGTTCACCACCAAAGCCAGCCGATTGGGTGTGGTGAGTTTTGCGGCCTTGATGTTCTCCGCATTGGCTTTGGTGTTCACGATTGATCGCAGTCTGAATGCGATTTGGCGTGTCAAACAAACCCGGCCATGGGGTCAACGTTTGTTGCTGTATTGGGCAGCGCTCACGCTCGGACCGATATTGGTCGCTGCCGGCTTGGTGACCATGGCCTCGGTGATTTTGTGGTCCGGCGGCTCCTTGCGCAGCCAAAGTCCGACCATGAAACTGGCATTAGACGCGCTCGAATTTGTGCTGTTGTGGGGCGGCATTTCTGCGCTTTACCGTTTTGTGCCTTTCACCCATGTGCCGTGGCGACAAGTGGTATTTGGCAGCTTGGGCACCACCATCGTGTTGGAAATTGCGCGCGGTCTTCTCACTTTGTATTTGGCGCGCATGTCCACGTTTTCGTTGGTGTACGGTGCATTTGCCACCGTGCCGATTTTGTTGGTGTGGATTTACATGACCTGGTCGATTGTGTTGCTGGGGGCGGTGTTGGTCGCGAGTTGGACGGGTTTGACCATGGGCCATGTGCGCGATCCGCAGTTGCCGGGCTCTGAATTTCAATTGGCGCTGGACAGTTTGCGTGAACTCAGAAGTGCCCAAAGCGGGGGCCGCTTCGGGCTTGGGTTGCGCGATCTCTCTTTGCGCTTGAATGCGGATCCCTTGCGCATGCAACAGGTGTTGGAACAATTGCAAGCCCTCGATTGGATTGGCTTACTCAATGAAGACATGGCAGGCCAAGCGCCTCGTTATGTGTTGTTGGTTGATGTGCATTCAACCCGTGCCGCGCCTTTGATGACCGCCTTGTTGTTGGCAGATGAGCCAGGCAGCCAAGCCATGCAATTGCATTGGCGGGATTGCATGCTGGTCGAGGTGCTTTAGCGTTTCGATAGCGAACGGTTCACGCCTTCGATAAAAAAGCTTTCAACGCATCCAAGGTTTCATCCGGCGACTCGCTCATCTGGTGGTGCCCATGGGGAATCATCACCACCTTCAAATCAATGCCGTTTTCTTTGGCGTGTTTGATCAAAGGCTGTGCACCTTTGGGCGTGGTCATTTGATCGGCGTCACCCAACACCATCAACACCGGACACTTCACCGCCGCTATGGCTTCTAAGCCTTGGTCGTAGCTGTTGCAAGCGTTGAAGCCGGTGTAAAAAACATTCACGCTGGTGTTGCTGGCTAATACGCGGCGACCCAAGGCCAAGCTGGCGCCAAACACCCAACTGCCCGCCCCGGATGGCGGCGCAAGTGTTGCGCGTGAAAACACATTCGTCATCTGCAAGGCTTTGGCCGGAGTGTCGCGGGACGCATCTAGCAATGCTTGCGAAACTTGCATGGGGTAAGCGGTTCCCACCAAGGCCAAATGCGAAACACGTTCGCCGAGGTCAGCGGCGGCTTGCAAGCAAATCAGCGAGCCGAAACTGTGACCCACCAAGGCCGCGTATTGGATGTCCATGGCATCCAACAAAGCTTTCACGAACGCAGCGCCTGCTTGCACCGTGGCAGGTGGTGCACCTGCACTTTTGCAGTGACCGGGCAGGTCAATAGCTAGCACGTTCCAGCCATGGTGCGCCAGGTAGCGGCTTTGCAGCAGCCACACACTGTGGTCGCACAACACGCCGTGCACCAGCACGAGCGTAGGTTGAGCCGGATTGAAATCTTTGCCGCCGGTATAGGCGTAACTGCGGTGACCGTTCACATCGATGTACATGGCGTGTTCCTTTAAGCGGCTTTTTCAGCGGCACGCAAGGCGCGCTTCAAGTCATCGATCAAATCGGCCGGGTCTTCCAGTCCGACAGACAAACGGATAGTTCCAGCGCCAATACCGGCAGACGCGAGTGCTTCGTCGCTCATGCGGAAATGCGTGGTGCTGGCCGGGTGAATCACCAGCGATTTGCTGTCACCCACATTCGCCAAATGGCTGAAAAGTTTCAGCGCTTCAATGAATGCACGGCCTTGCTCGCGCGTGCCTTTGATGTCAAAACTGAACACCGATCCTGCACCACGTGCACCGCCGCGCAGCAGTTTTTGCGCCAATGCATGGCTGGGGTGGCTTTCCATCAAAGGGTGACCGACGCGTGAGACCAGCGGATGCGCCGCCAAAAATTCGACGATTTTTTCGGTGTTCGCCAAATGCCGTTCCATGCGCAAAGGCAGCGTTTCCATGCCTTGCAAAATCAACCAAGCCGAGTGCGGGCTGAGGCACGCGCCGAAATCTCGCAAGCCTTCGCGGCGTGCGCGAAGCAGAAAAGCACCGACCGTGCTTTCCTCGGAAAACACCATGTTATGAAAGCCTTCGTAGCGCTCGGTCAGTTCAGGAAATTTGCCGCTCTTCTCCCAATCGAAAGAACCACCGTCCACCACCACACCGCCTATCACCGTGCCGTGGCCGCTTAAAAACTTGGTCGCCGAGTGATAAAGCAGGTCTGCGCCTAGCAACAGCGGTTGCAGCAAATAAGGCGTGGACAGCGTCGCGTCCACCAGCAAGGGGACGCCGTGTTCGTGTGCGATTTGCGAGACCACGGGAATGTCCAGCACATCCAGACCAGGGTTGCCCACGGTTTCACCAAACAGCAGCTTGGTATTCGGGCGGATGGCGGCGCGCCATGCATCGATGTCGTTCGGATGCACGAAAGTGGTATCGATGCCGAAGCGGCGCATGGTGTAGTGCAGCAAATTGTGCGAACCGCCATACAGGGCTGAACTGGCAACGATGTGTGAGCCCACGCCCATCAGCGTGGCCACGCTCAAGTGCAAGGCGGCTTGTCCGCTGGCCGTCGCGATGGCGCCTATGCCGCCTTCTAAAGCGGCGATGCGCTGCTCGAACACGGCGGTGGTCGGGTTGCTGATGCGGCTATATACATGACCGGCTCGCTCGAGGTTGAACAGCGAAGCTGCCTGGTCCGAGGACTCGAACACAAACGACGTGGTCAAGTGAATGGGCACAGCGCGTGCGCCAGTGGCAGGGTCGGGCTGGCTGCCGGCGTGCAAGGCCAGCGTGTCGAAATGGGGATCGGCGTAACCGGGCATGGGAACCTCAGGGTAGGGGGGAGAAGGTGATTGTGAAGCATGCCTTTAAAAGGCCTGCCATGGTCGCCAGATTTTGATACAGATGAGAAGCCGGACCTGCTGTGGCTTGAGGTGGTTACTGATTGAAATTTGATGAATATGGGCTATATTGAAACCATAGCTCGCATGATGAGACGAACCACTGGAGACACCCTATGAAAGTCAGCGATATTCTGCGCACCAAAGGCAACACGCTCTACACCATCGCGCCATTGACGCCTTTGGCTGAAGCTGTGAAAACCATGGCCGAGCATGACCTGGGCTCTATGCTGGTGATGGAACACGGCGATTTGGTCGGCATCCTCACCTTTCGCGAAGTGATATTGGCGCTCAACAGCAACAACGGCAGTTTGGGCAACACCACTGTGCGCGCTGCCATGGACGACCACCCGCTCACCTGTTCGCCTGAGACTGAACTCGACGAAGTACGCCGCATGATGCTCGAGCGCCATGCGCGCTATCTGCCGGTGATGAGCAACCGGCAGTTGATGGGCGTGGTCAGTTTTTATGACGTAGCCAAGGCGGTGGTTGACAGCCAGAACTTCGAGAACCAAATGCTCAAAGCCTACATACGTGATTGGCCCGAGGAGCAGGATAGTAAGTCGAATTAAACCAAGTCAAATGACTTGTGGGTATTCAATAAACTGCTTCATGGTCACCGACATTCAGCGGAATGATTTGCTGCTCTTGTATCTGCAACTCCAATGTGATGCGGTAAGACAAATTGATCGAGACGTAATGAACACCTTGAAGTCGCCCCGACAGTGCGTGTAATCGCAGTGAAG
>CAMDJS010000048.1 GCA_945900685.1 Bordetella parapertussis | reverse complement strand
GCACAAGTTGTACTAGCCATGGCTGCCGTGCTAGCGCAGTTGGCCCTGGTGGACTGCAACAACTTTTATGTGTCCTGCGAACGGCTGTTTCGCCCAGACTTGAAAGCCGTGCCGTTGGTGGTGTTGTCGAACAACGACGGCTGTGTGGTGTCGCGTTCGAACGAGGCCAAGGCGCTGGGCATACGCATGGGCCAGCCTTGGTTCGAGTGCAAGGATTTGGCCGAGCAGCACGGTATTTTGGCGCTGAGTTCCAACTACGCGTTGTACGCGGACATATCCAACCGCGTCATGCGCATCCTCAGCGATTTTTCGCCGCGCACCGAGGTGTATTCCATCGACGAATGCTTTGTCGATTTGAGCGGCATGCCTGACTTGCACGCGCTGAGTTACCGCATCCGCGAAACCGTTCTCAAGTGGATCGGCATGCCGGTGTGCGTCGGCATAGGCCCGACGAAAACGCTGGCCAAGTTGGCTAACCATGTCGCTAAAAAACACCCGCGCTCGCGCGGTGTGTTCAATTACAACGACCTCAGCGCCGCGCAGCAAGCGCACATGCTGTCGCGCATTGCTGTGGACGAGGTATGGGGCGTGGGCAGGCGCTTGAGCGTGCGTCTGGAGGCGCACGGCATACACACGGTGCAGGACTTGCGGCTCGCGCACGTGCCCAGTTTGCGTGCCGAATTCGGTGTGGTGATGGAAAAAACCCAGCGCGAACTCAACGGTTTGGCCTGCATCGATGTGCAAGAGGTCGTACCGGATAAGCAGCAAATCATCGCCAGCCGCTCGTTCGGGTCCATGGTGGAAACCGCCGATGTGTTGAAAGACGCGGTCAGCGTGTTTGTCGCCAACGCCTGCGCCAAGTTGCGCGCGCAAGGCTCGCACGCATCCGTCATTCAAGTATTTTTGATGACCAACCGTTTTCGAAAAGACCTGCCGCAGTACATGCCTTCACTGGTGGTGCCGCTGCCCCAGCCAACCAACGACAGTCTGGTGGTCAGTCGCTGGGCAGACCATCTGGTCGAGCGCATGTTCCGCCCCGGTTACCAGTACAAAAAAGCCGGTGTCATGCTCAGTGGTATTTCGCCGCAAGGCATCTACCAAACCGATTGGCTGGAGCCGCCGCAAGCGGTGGACACGCGTTTGATGGATGCGTTAGATGGTTTGAACAAGCGCTACGGGCGCGGCACGGTCAAGGTGTCTACGCAAGGCGCGTACAAACAATGGCAGATGAAGCAGCAGAACAAATCACCTGACTACACCACCGATTGGCATGCCATGCCGGTGGTGTGACAAGCAGCGTTTAAACGTCCAGCGCGTCCATCAACTCATAGCTGCGCATGGGTTTGAGCAATACTTTGTTGAAACCAGCGGCCTCGAGTTGCTGTATTTCCTCGGGCATGGCGTGCGCGGTATAGGCAATGATTTTCATGTCGGCAAACCGCGCATCTGCACGCAGTTGCAGGCACAACTGCAAGCCGCTGACGGTGGGCATAGAAATGTCCAGCAACAACACATCGCACACCGTGTCTTGCAGCATAGCCAAGGCCTGCGTAGCGCTGTCGCACTCGTGCACCGTGTAGCCTAAGGGCCGCAAAAACAAACCAGGCAACAAGCGGTTGGTGTCGTTGTCATCGACCACGATCACATGGCGTGTGTTCATACCGCCGCCTTTTCTGCACTGCGAAGAGGCAGCGTGAAAAAGAAGGAACTGCCGACACCGGCTTCGGTGCGGTAGTCGAGTTGTCCGCCCATCAGGTGAACCAATTGGTGGCTGAGTACCAAGCCCAGACCTGCGCCTTCTTTTCGTTTCATCGCAAAGTGAGAGGCGGGGTCATGCAAGCCGGTGAACAGGTTTTTCTCTACTTCATGGGGAACACCCAGCCCCGTGTCAGCCACGGTGAACGTCAGTGTCTGGTCTGCTTCATGGTGTGAAAGTTGCAAAGTCACTTGACCTTGTGGCCGGTTATAGGCGATCGCATTGTCGACCAGATTGTTAAGTACCTGACGCAAGCGGTAGGGGTCGGCTTTCATCTTTAAAGTGGCATGCTGGTCGGTACTGAGTTCAAGTGCAATATTCAGCCGTGTCGCGCGAGGCTGGTGCAGTTGGTGCACGGACTCCAGCAAATCGTAGACATCAAATTCGGATTCTGAAAGTTGCAACTGGCCTTGCTTGATCTTGTTGATGTCCAGCATGCCGTTGACCAGATGCAGCATCTCCAAGCTGTTCTCCAAAATAATTTTGGAGGTGAAATGGATCATCGGCTCCTTGGAGCTGCTGTGGATGTACTCTGCATAGCCCATGATGCCGTTGAGCGGGGTGCGCAAGTGGTGTGACATCGAGGCCATGAAACTTTGCATGTGCTGCTGGCTGTCTATTTGCTGCTGTAACTCGGACCCAAGTCGACGATTTCGCTGGATCGCCATGAGCCAACCCACGGACAGGCATAGCAACAAACTCAGCAAAACCATCTGGATGATGTCGTTCGTGTTCATGAAGCACTCGCGTGTTTTAGGGGTTCATACAAAGATTATTTTTTAGGAAACACCAGAAATTTTGTTCCCAGAATGCGGCCAAATTCATGGCTGTGTGACTCCAAGGTTTGCAATAAATCTTCTGTGGGCACAATTTTTTTAGACCGTTTGTCGACCTGATTGGCTTCGAATTTGATCAGGCCTTCTTCTTCAAACTCGCGAATCTTGTAGCGCAGTGCACGCTCACTCAGGTCCTGGTTGTGATAGATGCCTTTGAGTAAAGCGCTGGGCTGATCGCGTTTTTCTTCGATCAGTTGTTTGACCAGACTCAGGTACAAATAGCGACCGGCTTGGCTTTGCACCAGATGCAGATGCTGGTTTTCCCACTCATGTAATTGACAAATGACTTGTAAAAGCTTGGTGTTGAATTGCGGATCGGGTTCAGTTTTCATCTCGGTTATCCTGAAGTTTGACAACCGAATAGTAATTATGTTTTTGTATAAAAAATGACGAAAACTGATATTTTTGTGTTTATTTCATACAAATATTGGCTATTTTTTGATAAATTAATCAATTTTGACAGGGCAGCACAGCTGATAGCCTTGTAAGCGGTTGGCTTTAAGCACTTGCTTACCGGCACCGCAATCTCTTATCTTTTTGCGTAACCGGTAAATTTGCGCCTCCAAAGCTTGCTTGGGCAATTGGTCTTCATTTTTTTGAGAACTTCGTAAATTTCCCAAATTTCAAGTTGTTGTTGGTTTGATTGAACGAAAGCCATCAGTAAAAGAAACTCTGACCGTGACAACGCCTGTTCTGACACGTGACCGCGAATCACTCTGAATTTGGTGTCAAGATGCAATCCGTTGTATTCGACAAATTTGTCATCTGCGTTTGTCATGCGGGCCAAAGCCCGTTGCTCTAAGTTATCTACCAAGGCAGACAACTCGTCCGGCTCCCAGGGGGAAGTCAATACATGGTCCACACCCAAGCGCAAGGCGCGCAATTTGGTGGATAAATCGTCCTCCCTGCTGATGCATATGACGCCCAAGCTGGTTTTTCTTTGCTGCAGTTGCTGTGACAGATGAAGTAATGCCTCGTCTTGCTGTCTGAGATCCAAAATAAAAATGGCTGATGTCAGACTCTGTGTCGCTGCAAGACACTCTTGCACGGTGAAGAAATGACTCACCGGGTAACTGTCCTCATGCGCTTTTTGAACAAGCGCAGCTTGGGCGGCATCAGCCGATACAAGCACGATATTCAGGCTAGCAGCAATAAATTGCATATGGCGTAAGTCTGTGATTGGTGGGTTAATCAACGTTGGAATACTGCAAATTTTACCTTTTATTATTATTAAATAATTATTTATATTTAATAAAGTTAGTCACAATACATATTGTATTTAATAAAACTTGTATTCCATAAAAAAAAGTACTCTATACATAATGAAAAAAACAGCTGCTTAAATCCATATTCCTCATATTTAAAATAATTTCCCACAGATCAAATAAGGTGATTGCAATACCCCCTATCCATGTCTGCAAGTGACGGAACCCCGCTTTGACAACCCTCATTCAAAGGGGCTTTGCTAGGACAGCAAAAGCCCGAGCTATGAGCGCACCCAAAAATTCACCGAGTTCAAAACCGTTGATGAGTGCCTGAAAAGCGGCGGCAAACTGCCTAGGTAAGGGCGCACAGAGCCGACCCGCAACGGGTCGGCCATGCGTTTAACGCGCGTCGGGGAGTTCTATTTTGACTTCCAACACTTCAAGGTTGTCCTGTCGCTCCAGGTTCACCTTGATATCGCCCGGGTTGATATTCACGTATTTGGACAGCACGGCAATCAAGTCGCGCTGTAAGTCGGGCAAATAGTCAGGCTGGTGCGCTGACTTGCCTGAACGTTCGTGCGCCAGAATGATTTGCAATCGTTCTTTGGCGACGCTGGCGGTTTTTTTCTTTTCGCCAATCAGAAAGGACAACAAAGACATGTGACTTATCTCCGGCCGAAGACGCGTTGCAGCAGTCCGGGCTTGACGGCTTCGGTGAAGCGCAAAGGAATGTCTTTGCCAAGGAAGCGGTCCACCACATCTTTGTAGGCTTCGGCCACATCGCTTTTTTCAAGCAACACCGCAGGCACGCCTTGGTTGGAGGCTTGCAGCACATCTTCAGACTCGGGAATCACGCCGATCAGCGGAATGCGCAAAATGTCTTGAATGTCTTCGAGTGACAACATTTGACCTTCTTGCACCCGGTTGGGGTTGTAGCGGGTGATCAGCAAATGTTCTTTGATCGGTTCCTGGCCTTGGATGGCGCGCATGGTTTTGCTGCCCAGCATGCCCAGAATGCGGTCCGAGTCGCGCACCGAGGAAACCTCGGGGTTGGTGACCACGACGGCTTCATCGGCAAAGTGCATGGCCATCATGGCACCGGTTTCAATGCCGGCCGGTGAATCGCAGACGATGAATTCAAAGTCCATACCAGCGAGTTCGCGCAGCACGCGCTCGACGCCGTCTTGGGTGAGTGCTTCTTTGTCGCGGGTTTGGGAAGCCGCCAACACATACAAATGGTCGGAGTGCTTGTCTTTGATCAGCGCCTGGTTGAGGGTGGCTTCACCGTTGATGACATTCACAAAGTCGTAAACAACGCGACGCTCGCAGCCCATGATCAAGTCCAGGTTGCGCAGGCCGACATCAAAGTCGATCACCACGGTTTTGTGCCCGCGCAAAGCCAATCCGGAAGCAAAACTGGCGCTGGTTGTGGTTTTACCCACGCCACCTTTGCCAGATGTGACGACGACTATTTTTGTCATTGAAAAAAATCCCAAGTAAATAAAAACAATGGTGGATGTAACAGGGTTTGCACCATAGACACCACGAAAAACCTTGAGTTTACAAGGCTCTCATATTGAGTTTGTCCTCGGCCAGCCAGACCTGCGCCGCTTTGCCTTGAACATCGACAGGCAACGGGGTATCGCTGGTTCGGTAAACACCTGCAATGGATACCAATTCGGCTTCCAGACTGGCCGCAAAAATACGCGCGCTGGTGTCACCTTTGGCACCCGCAATCGCTTTGCCGCGCAGCGGAGCGTACACATGGATGTGACCATCGGACATGATTTCCGCGCCGGGGTTGACCATGGCCAACACCACCAGATCGCGGCCACGCGCGTAAACGTGCTGGCCCGAGCGCACGGGCTTGTCAATCACCATCGCGCTTTGCGCTGCCACGGGTACTTCACGCACCACATCTACTTCGCGTATGACTGCTTCCGGTGCGCTTGCCTGGGCGGGCAAAGACCGCATCTCTTGAGCCACAAACAAACCAGCCAGCGTGGCTGCCGCCTCTTGCACAGGGTTGCCCGCGCGCAATGCCACTGGGTTGATACGGTAGCGGCGCAGCAACTGCAACAGGGCATTGAAGTCCACCGGCCCGGCTTGGGGGTCTAGGGTATGCAGGTCAATCAGCACCGGGTCATTGTCAAAAAAATCGGGCGTATCCCCGAAGCGGTGTTGCAAATCAGCGTTCAAAAGTGGCAGATCCGCAGACTTCACCAGCACCGACATCAGCGGTAAATGGACATTTTTGATTTCAAAGGACAATGATTTAGAAGCTGTGCGGGAGCTCATGGTGAATCCGAAAAAGCGGCAGGCATGAAGGCTTGCGTGAAAGCCACAGACTTTACACGCTCAGGCTCACGCCTGATCTGAGGATGAAATTTTGCAAAATGCAAACCATTTTGAAAGGCTGGGTATGCACATACTGGCGGGCTTGTTTGTTTTGTATTTTGGTTTACTCGCTTTAGGCATGTTCTGGCGAAGCCAAACAGTTCGCGGTCCCTGGTTTTATTTGCTGCGCGCTTTTTTTCCGAATTGGCAGTTCTATCACTTGGTGGGTCCCGTGCCGCATTTGTATGTGCGTGCGCAGGCGCCAGATGCGCCGTGGACTGATTGGCGCTTGGTGTATCCAAGGCAGCCACGGCATGTGTTGCGACTGTTTCACAACCCTTGGGGTAACCGGGATCTGGCGCAACAAAATTTGGTGGAGCATTTGTCCAGTGACATGAAAGATTTGGGGGAGGGCGCAGATGCCAGCCAGTTGGTGAGTTACCAACTGGTATGCCGATTGGCAGCGCATGCGGTCAGGCAACACAAGCTTGAACACAACCCCACCCATTACCAATTGGAAATTCGGCTTGAGCAGGCTGGCCCGCAAGGCTTGCTCAGTACAGATACGGTGCTGCGCAGCCCGTCATTGAACCTATGAGTGGCTATCTGGTGGTGCGTTGGCTTGAAGTGTTGGGCGGCTTTAGCCTTGTGCTTCAGTGCCTAGAGTATTGGCGCATGGCAGACAGCACCGACCCGAAAGGTATTTGGGCGTGGCAGGTTCAAAGAGCCGACATTCCAGACTCACCTGCTTTTGTCAAAGCCTTCCTAGACCGCGCCTACCAACCTGTCTATTACCGTTTGCAATTGCTGATTCGATTCATGGCCGCCATTGCCTTGGTGGTTTGGGGCAACCACTGGCTAACCGCTTTGCTGCTGTTTGTCGGTACGTTGCTGTTGCTGATCCGCTGGCGCGGTGCATTCAATGGCGGCAGCGATTTCATGACCTTGATCACCGTCAGCGGCTTATTGATAGCACAAGGGGTCACGCTCTTGAGCGACGAGCAAACCGGTTGGACTGCCGGGCTGGGATACATCGCCATCCAGACATTGAGTTCCTATTTCGTGTCTGGCTGGGTCAAATTGAAGCGACCTGAATGGCGCAATGGCCAAGCCTTGACGGTTTTTTTAAACAGCGGTTTGTATGGCCCGTTGTCGCCGGACAGTGTTTTTCGCCGTCCATGGCTTGCGCGGGTTTGCAGCTGGTCATTCATTCTTTGGGAGGGTTTGTTTCCCTTGGTCGTGATTTACCCGCCTTGGATGGGTGGTTTCGTGGCCTTGGCCTTGTTATTTCACTTTTTGGTTTTTTGGTTTTTTGGCTTGAACCGTTTTTTCTGGGCTTGGGCGACCAATTTGAGCAGCCTCTTTTTTCTCGGACACTATTTTTCTTCTGCGCTATGAGTTAATTATTATTAATTTTTAGGGTAAACACAGTGCTTTATATGATTTTTTCCGGTTTTTATGCTTTGCGCACTTCAGCTATCTGCTTAGAATGACGATCCCTATTCACAACAGGGCTTTCAAGTCAGGATGATTCATGCAGTTAATGTGGCTATCAGGGCCTACAGGTAATGTCAGGACTATTTCCATCACAACCCGCACGGTTTTGACCGCGGCGGTGGTGGTTGGTTTTTTCCTCGTGACTTCCGGTTTCTTGCTGCACTTTGTGGGATTCAAGATCGCAGTTGAATACAACCCGGACTTGGCACGCAGCATCGGCGGCGTGACCACCGAAGCTGAACAAAAGCGCATGGAGTCGGTTTACCGTGACCACCTCACGCAATTGCGTGAATCCATGCACAGTACCGTCAATGAAATCCGCCAGTTAGAGACCATGAAAAACCGTTTCATGGAAATGGCTACCCCCAACGTGGTGCGCGACAAAATCAACCGCAAAGACGACAACAAGGGCGGTCCGTTGATCGCCCCCAAGCCTTTTTCCAGTTTGTTTCGACAGCCACTGGGCATGGAGTTTGACCAGACGCTGCAATACTTTGTCCAAACCCAAACTGCTGTCGTTGAATTGCGTAATCACTGGGAAAAACAACTCGATTGGCTCAACACTTTGCCCACCGGTTTACCGGTTCGCGGTGACTTCAGATTGAGCAGTGGTTTTGGCATTCGCAATGACCCTTTCACCGGCGGCTTAGCCATGCATGAGGGCCTGGATTTCACCGCCAGCACCGGCACTCAGGTCGTAGCGACCGCTAAAGGCACAGTGACACGCTCAGGTTGGGATTTCGGCTACGGCAATGTGATCGAAGTTCAGCATGCCGAAGGTTTTTCCACTCGTTATGCCCATTTAAGCAAGCGCATCGCGCAGGTCGGAAATCAGGTCGATCGCGGCGGCCTTTTGGGTGAAGTGGGCAGCACAGGGCGTTCAACCGGCCCCCATTTGCATTACGAAGTGTTTATACGAGACAGGGTTATCAATCCTGTGCAGGTGCTTCCTCTCAGCTCAAGCTAACCCGTTCACCGGAGTGATCCATGTTTGAAAAATTGCGCGATAAACCACTGGCCAGTTCACAAGAGCGCTTTGAAACATTGATCGGGCGCACCACCCAAATTTACGGCCGCTTGGTATTGGTCGACAGTGTGCGCATTGACGGCAAAGTGGTGGGAAATATTGAGACTGCCAAAGAAAGCAAAGTCACTGTCGCTATTGGTGCCAGCGGGGAAGTCTCCGGGGACGTGACCGCACACCGTGTCATGGTGGCGGGTAAAGTAGAGGGCAATATTTACGCCTCTGAGCGTGTCGAGTTCCACAAGGACTCGGTTGTTCACGGTGATATTTCCTACGGTTCCATAGCGGTGGAGCACGGCGCCCGTTTACTGGGTCTGGTGATTCAAAACCCTGTGGGCGGTGCCAACGCCGGCGCAGAAGCGAATTCTGCTATCCGCCAAGCGCAAAACAGCAAATAAACGGATCCAGTGACTGACATGCGGGGCTCGCCAGAATGGTACGACCGGATGTTCAACAACCGTGCCTTGGTGCCTGATTTTGCGGACCATTTACAGCGCTGGGCCAAGGACTCTCGCCAAGCACGCGACAACGCCAACTGTCTCTTAGACCTGAGTTATGGCGCAGGCCCCAACGAGACTTTAGATATTTTTCCAACCCACACAAAGAATGCACCGGTGCTTGTTTTTCTGCACGGAGGCTATTGGCGCGCCTTAGACAAGTCTGACCATTCGTTCATTGCCCCCGCGTTCACCCCAAAAGGTATTTGCGTGGTCGTACCCAATTACGCTTTGTGCCCGGCGGTCAGCATTGCAGACATTGTGATGCAGATGGTCAAGGCCTTGTCTTGGGTGTGGCGCTACATTCATGAATGGGGTGGCGACCCCGGCCGTATCCATGTCGCTGGTCATTCGGCTGGGGGTCAGCTTGCTGCCCTGATGATGGCGTGTGAATGGTCACGCTATGCGCCTGATTTACCTTTGAACTTGGTGAAATCGGCATTGGCAATGTCCGGCCTGTTTGAATTGGCGTCGGTGCGCAACTCACCGATGTTGCAGGCGGATTTGCGTTTGGATGACACTACCGTACTTCAATGCAGCCCCGCCTGGATGACAGCCCCTGCGCATGCGTCCTTGCGAAGCGTGGTGGGTGCGCTGGAAAGCGAAGAGTTTTTACGACACAACGCCTTGATCCGACAAGCTTGGGGCGCTGAGCGTGTGCCTGTGTGTGAGGCATTGCCGAACCTGCATCACTTCAGTATATTGAGTGCACTGGTTCACCCTGAGCACCGCTTGCATCACATGGCGTCAGACATGTGTCTCGCTAGTTGACCTTTTGCTTTGAGTGAATGGCAGCAGGCCGGTGGACAAGGCAGTTCCCAGCAATATCAACAAACCATACATCAACATCTGCCAAGTGATGGACTCGTCCAAAACCAGCACGCCGATGAGATTGGCAACCAAGGGAATCAGGTACGTCACACTCAAGGTGCGCGCACCGCCGGTTTTGGCAATCAGTCGGAAATACAGCACATAAGCCAAGCCGGTGCAGATGGCGCCCACAACCAGCAAGCCTAGCCACGCGTGGATGTCCGGCATGTGGACAGGCCAATAAACCCAGCCCGGTATGGCGAGCACCAAACAAGCGCCCAACTGGCTGCCGGTCGCAATCGCTAGCGGCGGTACAGCTTTTAAATATTGTTGCGAATAAGCGGTGGCCAAGCCATAACAAGAGGTGGCAAACAAACAACTCATCACCGCCCAGCCGTTGGCATCTGCTTTGAATGACAAGCCGCCCGTCATACCCATGGCAAGCAGAGCCACACCGCAAAAACCCAGCAACATACCAAGGGCGCGCCAGCCGCTGGGGCGTTCAGCCAGCCACAGCCAGGCGATCAGAGCGCCGAACAAAGGGGATGTCGCATTGAGAATAGACGACATGCCTGTGGTGAGGAACAACACAGCATAGGCATAGCAACTGAAGGGGATGGCTGAGTTGACCACGCCCATGGCGAATATAGCTCGCCAGTGTTTGATCAAGCTGGGCAGATGACTCTGCATAAGCAGCAAGGGCAAGAGCACCAATGTGGCAATGCTGACACGCATCCACGCGGTTGTCCAAGGGCCGAACTGTTGCGCCGCCATGCGCATGAAAACAAATGATGAGCCCCAGATCAGACCCAGCAACACAAATTCCGGCAGCCAGCTTTGCCAGCGTAAACCGGGTGTCACAACACCATGCCTTCTATTTGCAATAAAGCGACTTTGCGGTCGAGTCCGCCTGCATACCCGGTCAATGCCCCACTGCTGGCAACCACGCGATGGCAGGGAAGAAAAATACTCAAGGGGTTGCGACCAACCGCCGTGCCGACAGCCCGCGCAGATTGAGGCTGACCTAAATGCCGCGCAATGTCTGCGTAGGAGGCGAAGCGCCCGAAAGGAATCATGGCAAGCGCTTGCCAAACAGTGCGTTGAAAATCGCTGCCGCCAAGGGGTGAAAGCGGCACATCAAACTGGGTGCGTTTGCCAGAAAAATACTCGCTCAACTGCTGCTTGGCTTGTAACAACCAGCACTGGCTTGGACCCCAAGGCATGTGCTGCAAATCGGGCAGATGTTTTTGTTGATCAAACCATGCGCCACACAGGCCTTGTGCATTTGCCAGCAATGTCATGCGACCCAAGGGCGTGTGGATAGGCATTTGCCAATGATCCAATGGTTTTTTCAACAGCATGTCTGTGCGGGTCATGGCGTCTTTGGCTGTGCGAAAGCAGGTTGATTCATTGACCCATTCTAAAGAATGAACGAGTCGATTTTTTGTCAATCAGCCCCTCATCCTGCGCGCCTACAATGTGTTTTCATGAACATCGAACCTTCTATCTTTAAGGCGTATGACATACGCGGTGTGGTTCCCGTTGCTCTGCATCCTGACATGGCCAAAGCGTTGGGTCGAAGTTTTGGAACGCAAGCCCGCGCATGCGGACAAACGCGTGTGGCAGTCGGTCGGGATGGACGTTTGAGCGGCCCCTCGCTGGCGCAGGCCTTGATTCAAGGTTTGATGGATGCAGGCATCGAGGTCATCGACGTTGGCATGGTGACCACGCCGCAGTTGTACTTCGCAGCCAACACCTTGTGTCAAAGCGGCATACAAATCACAGGCAGTCACAACCCCAAGAATTACAACGGCTTCAAGATGGTGATGGACGGGCGCGCCATTTACGGGCAAGACATCCAAGCTTTGCGCCAAATGATGGAGCAAGAAAACTGGCAATTGCTTACCGGTGGCAGTGTGCGTTCTGTGTCTGTGGCGCATGACTATCAACAGCGTATCGTCAGTGACATTCATCTGGCGCGTCCTATGCGCATCGTGGTGGATTCCGGCAATGGCGTAGCTGGCGCCAGTGCGCCGCAGATATTGCGCGCGATTGGTTGCGATGTGATCGAGTTGTTCAGCGAAGTCGATGGCGATTTCCCGAACCACCATCCTGACCCGAGCAAGCCAGAAAACCTGCGCGATTTGATTCATGCCTTGCAAACCAGCGATGCTGAATTGGGTTTGGCGTTTGACGGTGATGGTGACCGCTTGGGCATCGTCACCCGCGATGGCCAAACCATTTACCCGGATCGCCAGATGATGTTGTTTGCGCGCGATGTGTTGTCGCGTCAACCCGGCGGCACCATTGTGTATGACGTGAAATGTTCGCAACAACTCGCGCCGTTTATTCGCGCGGCCGGTGGCGTGCCACTCATGTTCAAAACTGGACACTCGTTGATCAAAGCCAAAATGAAAGCCATCGATTCACCTTTGGGTGGCGAAATGAGCGGCCATGTGTTTTTCAAAGAACGCTGGTACGGGTTTGATGATGGCACCTACGCCGGTTGCCGCTTGCTTGAAATTCTCAGCCGCTCAGCAGACTCCAACCAAGAATTGCACGCATTGCCAAGCAGTGAATCCACCCCGGAGCTGAATGTGCCGTGCCAAGAAGGCGAACCGCACCTTGTCACTGCCGAACTGCTGGCGTTTGCACAAACGCACGGTATGCCAAGCGCAGAACATCACCCGGTTTTGTGTGACATCGACGGCTTAAGAATTGATTGGGATGATGGTTTTGGTCTGGTGCGTGCCTCCAATACCACCCCCGTGCTGGTGTTGCGGTTTGAGGGTCAGCATGCAGCTGCCCTGCAACGCATACAAGCAGACATGATGGCCTTATTGAGACAAGTCAAACCGGATGCCCAGGTTCAAGAGGCGGCGCATTGAGGGTATTGGTGGTCAAGCTGTCATCGCTAGGTGATGTGGTTCATACGCTTGCCGCCGCGATGGATATGCACCAAGCCATGCCGCATGCCCACATCGATTGGGTGGTGGAGGACGCGTTCGCTCCTTTGCTGCAAACCTGTCCTGCCATTCAACGCATTGTTCCCAGCCGTATTCGGCGCTGGCGCAAACAATGGTGGACCGCTGAGACACGGCGCGAATGGGGCGCATTCATCCATCAACTCCAAGCGGTTGAATATGACGCGGTGATTGATTTACAAGGATTGACCAAATCGGCTTTGATTTCTCGTTTGGCCAAATTGAGCCCGACCGGCAAACGCTTCGCCATGGCCAACCGCACCCGTGGTTCGGCCTATGAGTCGCCTACCCGCTGGGTGGCCGATGTGTTGATCGAATGTCCGTGGGAGAGTCACGCGGTACAACGCGCGCGCCATGTGTGTGCAAAGGCTTTGGCTTACAGCGAGCCACACCAAGCGATAAAAACCATGTTCGCCGCGCCGGATGCGACTGTGTTGCCGCCAACAGTCGCATTGGTGCACGGCACTTCCCGGTCAGACAAATGCTGGCCTTTAGAAAATTGGACCCGGCTTGCCTGCCAATTGGTGTCGCAAGGTTTTCATTTGGCGCTGCCGCAATCTAACGATGCCGAAGAACGGGTGGCTACACACATCGCGCA
>CAMDJS010000047.1 GCA_945900685.1 Bordetella parapertussis | reverse complement strand
ATGGCTTGTGCAGGTGCCATCACGGTCAGCCAATGGCAAATGTTTTCCAATTGGCGCACATTGCCCGGGAACGCAAAGTCTTGCAACAAGGCAATGGCAGAGTCTGAAATGCGTTTGGCTTCCACACCGAGTTGCTGTGCGCTTTGCTGTAAAAAATGGCGGGTCAGCACGGGTATGTCTTCGCGCCGCTCGCGCAACGGTGGCAAGCGCAAGCGAATCACATTCAAGCGGTGGAACAAGTCTTCGCGGAAAGAACCTTCAGCCACGCGTTGCTCTAAGTTTTGGTGGGTGGCGGCGATCACGCGCACATTGGTTTTGATGGCACTGTGGCCACCAACTCTGTAAAAATTCCCGTCGCTGAGCACCCGCAACAAACGGGTTTGCAAATCGAATTTCATGTCGCCGATTTCATCCAGAAACAGCGTACCGCCGTCAGCTTGTTCAAAGCGGCCGCGTCGCATGGTTTGCGCGCCGGTGAACGCGCCGCGCTCGTGACCGAACAATTCGCTTTCCAGCAAATCTTTAGGAATCGCAGCGGTGTTGATGGCGACAAACGGACCGGCGGCGCGCTGTGAATGTTTGTGCAACGCGCGCGCCACCAACTCTTTGCCCGAACCGGATTCGCCGGTGATCATCACCGTCACATTGCTTTGGCTGAGTCGCCCGATAGCGCGAAACACGTCTTGCATGGCCGGAGCCTGCCCGAGCATTTCCGGCGTGCTGTCCACATCAACCGCACCCACTGCTTCGCGTTGGCTTTCTTCAAGAGCACGGCGAATCAACTCGATGGCTTTGGTCAAGTCAAACGGCTTGGGTAAATATTCAAATGCGCCGCCTTGAAAAGCAGACACCGCGCTGTCCAAGTCAGAATACGCAGTCATGATGATGACCGGCAAACCGGGCATGCGCTCTTTGACTTGCGCCAATAAATCCAGACCGGAGCCGCCGGGCATGCGAATGTCGCTGACCAGCACTTGCGGGCTGTCTTCGGGCGTGATGTTGTTCAGCGCTTGCAAGACTTCGCGGGGGTTGGTGAAGCTGCGCGTGGGCAGGTTTTCACGCATCAATGCTTTTTCCAGCACAAAGCGTATGGACTGGTCATCGTCAACGATCCAAATCGGTTTCATCGGTATCTCACCTGTTGTCTCACGCGGCCCGCGTTGCTTGTCCATGGTTCAGGGCAAAGGAATCAGAATTTTGAAATCCGTTCGCCCCGGATGACTTTCACACTCAATCACCCCTTGGTGTTGCTGCACAAAGGTTTGCGCCAGATTCAGGCCTAAACCCGAACCGCCGTCGCGCCCCGACACCAACGGATGAAACAAACGGTCTTTGATGTCCTCAGGGATACCGGGACCGTTGTCAATCACATGCAATTCCAGTGCCAACCGATACCTGTGTTTGACAAGGGTGATTTGCCGCGCAATTCGCGTGGACAGCACAATGCGCGCGTCGCCGTTGGCCATGCGCTCGCTCAGCGCTTGCGCAGCGTTGTGCGCAATATTGAGCACGGCTTGTATCAACTGTTCCATGTCGCCCCTGAATTCGGGCAGTGAAATGTCATAGTCGCGCTGCACTTGAAGGCCTTTGGGAAACTCGGCGAGTATCAAAATACGCACCCGCTCACACACTTCATGGATATTCACATTGCCGACCACATGCGGGCGGCGGTGCGGTGCCAGTAAACGGTCCACCAAGGTTTGCAAGCGGTCGGCTTCGCGCACGATGACCTGGGTGTATTCGGTCAGGTCGCGCGAATCGAGTTCGAGTTGCAGCAACTGTGCCGCGCCGCGTATGCCGCCCAGCGGGTTTTTGATTTCATGCGCCAGATTGCGGATCAACTCTTTGTTGGCTTGGGCGTGTTCCAACTGGCGTTCTTCGCGGTCTTGGCGGCTTTGGGTTTCCTGCGGCAGCAATTCAATCAACACCTCGCTCGGGTCTTCTGTCGCAGCCACCACCACATGCACGGCAAAGGGTTCAGTACCTTGGCGCTTGAGTTGGGCATCAAACCGCAGGGCTGAAAAATCATGCCGCCTGGCGCCGTCCAAGGACTGCGAGATCGCTGCTTCATCCACGAATAACAAAGGAACATCAGCACCGTACAAATTGCGGCGTGACAAACCCATCACGTCTTCAAAAGAAGCATTGGCAAACAGCACACGATTGTCCGAACGAACCACCAGCACAAGGGTGGCCAGCAAATCGAATGCGCTGAAACGTTGGTCCTGCATGGTGTTGTCCAGTTCAGGGCGCGCGCGCCAATTCGCGGCGCAAAGCGGCTTCGTCAGCACGGCATCGCACCAAGTCTGTGCTGTTGGCGGGCAACTGCAAACAACGGGTTTGTGTTTTCACCAACTCATCATTCAATATGCTTTTGGCCCAAGCATCGCGCTGCCGTTGGGTTTGGATGTCGATGGATGGCATGACCAAAACCGAGGGCATCGGGTTGCTGGTGGGGTCTATGGGGGGTATGCCCATGATTGGCGGCGTTGGGTTATTGAAATCTATACGCGGCATCACCAAGATCGGCGGTGTTTGGTTGGGTTTATCTATGTTGGGACGCTTGCGCGGCGCGGTCATGGTGATGTCTGAGGGCAAATCGACTTGCTGGCAATTCTGACCGGGGCGCGGTTGGTTGGTGAACTCATGGCCGCAGCGCCACACAGGATATGCCGGGTCTTGCGCCCACAACGGCGCAACACACAAACTTGCCAAGATGCAAACAACTTGAAGCGGCTTGTTCATCGCGTAATTCTCCTTGGCACCATGAAAAAAGGCGGCACACGGCCGCCCTGAGGTCACAGGCTTTGCAGCCCGTGATTGAATCGCATGCCTGTGCTCAGAGTGAGTAGTACATGTCGAATTCCACCGGATGGGTGGCCATGCGAAAACGAGTGACTTCCTGCATTTTGAGTTCGATATACGCATCAATCATGCTGTCGGTGAACACGCCGCCTTTGGTCAGGAAGCCACGGCCCTTGTCCAAATACTCCAAGGCTTGGTCCAAGCTGTGACACACGGTTGGCACCAACGCGTCTTCCTCTGGTGGCAAATGGTACAAATCTTTGGTGGCTGCTTCGCCGGGGTGAATTTTGTTTTCGATACCGTCCAAGCCAGCCATCATCAATGCAGCAAAGCACAGGTAGGGGTTGGCCATGGGATCGGGGAAACGTGCTTCGATACGGCGTGCTTTGTCGGAGGCGACGTGCGGAATGCGGATGGAAGCAGAACGGTTACGGCTGGAGTAAGCCAACTTCACCGGCGCTTCAAAACCGGGCACCAAACGCTTGTAGCTGTTGGTGGTGGGGTTGGTGATGGCGTTCAATGCACGCGCGTGCTTGATGATGCCGCCGATGTAGAACAAAGCGGTGTCGCTCAAACCAGCGTAGCCTTTGCCTGCAAACAGGTTTTTGCCGTCTTTCCAGATGGACTGGTGAACGTGCATGCCTGAACCGTTGTCGCCGACGATGGGCTTGGGCATGAAAGTCGCGGTTTTGCCGTAAGCGTTAGCCACATTCCAGACCACGTATTTCAGTTTTTGCGTCCAGTCAGCGCGTTCAACCAAGGTGCTGAATTTGGTACCGATTTCGTTTTGTCCGGCGCCCGCCACTTCGTGGTGGAACACTTCAACCGGGATGCCCATTTCTTCGATCAACATGACCATTTCGGCGCGCATGTCTTGTGTGCTGTCGACGGGAGGCACAGGGAAATAGCCGCCTTTGACCGTGGGACGGTGACCGCGGTTGCCGCCTTCGAGTTTGGCGCCGCTGTTCCAAGGAGCTTCGTATTCGTCGATCTTGAAGAATGCGCCGGACATTTCATTGCCCCATTGCACATTGTCAAAAATGAAGAACTCTGGCTCAGGACCGAAGTAAGCGGTGTCGCCCATGCCGGAGGCTTTGAGATAGGCCTCTGCACGCTTGCCGATAGAACGCGGATCGCGGTCGTAGGCTTTGCCGTCACCGGGCTCGAGCACGTCGCATGACAACACCAAAGTGGTCTCTTGGAAGAAGGGGTCGATGAATGAGGTATTGGGGTCAGGCATCAACAACATGTCAGAGGCTTCAATGCCTTTCCAGCCGGCGATGGAGGAACCGTCAAATGCGTGGCCTTCAGAAAATTTGTCTTCGTTGAACGCTGAAATCGGCACGCTCACGTGCTGTTCTTTGCCACGGGTATCGGTAAAACGGAAGTCAACAAATTTGATTTCATTGTCTTTAACATCCTTCATGACGTCGGCGACGGTCTTGGCCATCTGTATCTCCTGAGAGGTTAGTGTGAATTGGAAAACTCAATATTGTCGTGCATGATTTGTGCCACATGACAAAAAGTCACAAAAAACTCGAAAAAGCACGGAAGTCAGAGCGCGCAACAAGAATGAAGTCATTTAAAACAGAAAAATTTGCCAAAATCAATTAATTTAGCAAAAAATTTGATGCACGCACTTGGTGCAATTTCAGTCTCGCACCAATTCAGGGCCTAATTGTGCACCAAGTTGGTTCAAACCAGCGAGCAGTCGGACAAAGGCCTGTTCCACCAGTTCCACCGGGCCTTTGACCCCCAGTTCTATGTGGCGGCCAAATTCAGGGTGGTCAACACTTGGCAAACTGAACACCTTGATGCCCGCGAACTCAGCCTCCACGGCTTCCATCAAAGGCGTGAGTGTGGCTTCCATCGAACCCATGACAATGACAGATTTTTCCAGACGCTTGCCCTTGTTGGCAAAGCCTGCGTAAAACTCGTCCAACACCCAATCCAACATCGGCCAGGCCATGACTGGAAAGCCGGGCACAAAATGCACCGTGCCAGCTTTTCTGCGGCAAGTAAAGCCGGGAATTTTGTTGTATGGATTCGGGATGATGTCAGCGCCCTGCGGGAAACGTCCCATGTTCAATCGGTGCATATTGTCTTCACGCAAAGGCTCATAAGGCAAACCTTGCTCTAGGGCCACATCACGCGTTCGTTCGCGAATCAATTGCTCGGCCTGCGGGTGTAACACCAATGGAACGCCTAAGGAGGCAGCCGCCGACTGGCGCGTGTGATCGTCCGGCGTGGCGCCAATGCCGCCGCAAGAAAACACCACGCCGTCGTTTTCAAACGCGCGCCGCAATGTTTGCGTCAAGCGCTGCGGATCGTCTCCCACATAATCCACATGGCTCAAACTCAGGCCGCGCAAAGACATCAATTCGATGACCTTTGACATGTGTTTGTCTTGGCGTTTACCAGACAATATTTCATCTCCGACGATGATCAAGCCGAAATCGGGAATGGTGTTTGAGTAGGTCATACAGGCAATGCTAACAAGGACGACAAAGTGAAAAGAAGACTCATATTGGGCGCACTCGCGCTGGGCACTGGCGCACTGGTAGTGGGTTGGGGCGTACTGCCCTCCAGACAAAGACTGTTGACCGCCCAACCCTTGGCAGACATCAAGACGCAACCTGCATTCAACGGCTGGGTTCGCATAGGAGAAGATGACAGCGTCACCGTGGTGATTAGCCGCAGCGAGATGGGTCAAGGCGCTTACACCGGTCTGGCCATGTTGCTGGCCGATGAGTTGGATGCGCGCTGGGACCAAGTGCGTACCAAGCAAGCACCGATAGACAACATTTACAACAACCAAGTGGCGGCTGCCGACGGTCTGCCGTTTCACCCAGACAACCAAGGCAAACTTAAAGAGACAGCGCAACGACTGGTGGGTAAAACCATGCGCGAGTTCGGTTTGATGATGACCGGCGGCTCTACGAGCATCAAAGACTTGTGGCTGCCCATGCGCGAAGCCGGTGCAAGTGCGCGCGCCATGTTGGTATCTGCGGCCGCCTCTCAGTGGCAAGTGCCTGCTTCTGAGATCACCGTCAAAGACGGTGTGGTGTCGCATGCCTCGGGCAAATCTGCGCGCTTTGGTGAACTCGCTGTATCGGCATCTAAGCAAGCGCGGCCCGACAAACTCACACTCAAAGAAGCGTCGCAATTCACGTTGATCGGCAAATCTATACCGCGGATTGAAACGGTTTCCAAGGTGGACGGTACGGCCGTGTTCGGCATGGATGTGCGCCCGCCGGGCATGTTGTATGCCAGCGTGGGCATGAACCCGGAATTGGGCGGCACCTACCAAAGCATGGATGACAGCCTGGTCAAAACCATGCCAGGCGTCAGCAAAGTGTTGGCCTTGCCGGAGATGTATGGCAGCACGACCGCAGTGGCGGTGGTGGCGCAATCCACTTACCAAGCGATGAAAGGTTTGCGCAAACTCTCGGTCGAATGGTGTCCCGGCAAAGCCACCGACATCTCAGACAAAACCATACAAGAGACTTTCAAAAACGCGCTCGACAGCAAAAGTGAATTCACGTATTTTTCAAGCGGCGATGCAGACAAAGCCCTCAGCGCATCTGCCAAAAAAATCACTGCCGAATACAGCGCCCCTTATTTGGCGCATGCACCGATGGAGCCTCTTAACTGCACTGTGTGGTTCAAAGGCGGCAGCGCGCAGGTATGGGCTTCCACCCAAATCACCGACTTGGCTCGCCACGTGGTCGCCAAGCAACTCGGCATTGCCAGCGACAAAGTGCAATTGCATCTGACCTTGTTGGGCGGCGGCTTCGGCAGACGACTTGAAATGGATGTGATCGCGCAAGCTGCATTCATCGCCAAGGCTTGCGAAGGCACACCGGTGCAAATGGTGTGGGACCGCAGCCAAGAGATACAGCACGACTTTTACCGACCGGCATGTGCCAGCCGTTTCACCGCAGGCTTGGATGAGAAAGACCAATTGACAGCTTGGCAAAACACATCAACCAGCCAAGCCATCGTGCCACAAGTGCTGAGCCGTTTGTTCGGCCTGCCGGGTGCCGGCCCCGACAAAACCACAGCCGAAGGCGCGTATGACCAGGCCTATGAATGGCCGAATGCCCGCATTGGTCACTGCGCGGTTGACTTGCCCATACCCGTGGGTTTTTGGCGTTCGGTGGGTCATTCACACCAAGCGTTTTTCAAAGAAAGTTTCATGGATGAAGTAGCCCACGAATCCGCTCAAAATCCGTTGACGATGCGTTTGTCGTTGTTGAAAAATCATCCTCGCCACGCGCAAGTGTTGCAAATGGCGGCTGACAAAAGCGGTTGGAAAACCACGCCTTACAAACATGCCGATGGCAGTCTGCGTGCCATGGGTTTGGCTTTGCATGAATCGTTTGGCAGCATCGTTGCGCAAGTGGCCGAAGTGTCAGTTGCGGAGAAAAAAATTCGGGTGCACAAAGTCTGGTGCGCCATCGATTGCGGCACTGCGGTCAACCCAGATTTGATCGCCCAGCAAATGGAAGGCTCAGTGGCTTTCGGCTTGACTGCGGCTTTGTACGGACACATCAATTTGGACAAGGGCCGTGTTCAACAAAGCAATTTCCACGATTACGAGATGTTGCGATTGCCTCAGATGCCGGTGGTGGAGACATTCATTGTTGCCAGCACCCGCTGGCCTGAAGGCGTGGGTGAACCGGGTACGCCGCCTATCGCGCCAGCCGTGGCCAATGCCTTGTACATTCTGACGGGTCAGCGTTTGCGTTCCCTGCCGCTGACTTTGGCTGATACCCAGACCTGAGTCTGTTTGTGAGCCAGCATCACTGACCCTCGGTCGGAAAGTTTTGATATGTCTCACTCTGTTTTACCGCCGCTGCCCTTGCCCGCAGGCATACGTTCACGCCAAGTGCAAATTGATACCGGACTGGACATGCATGTGCTTGAAGCCGGGCATGAGAACGAGAGCCCTTCAGACAAACCCTTGGTGTTGTTGTTGCACGGTTTCCCCGAGTTGGCGTTCAGCTGGCGTCACCAAATGAACGCATTGGCGCAAGCCGGGTTTCATGTGGTCGCACCTGACCAACGCGGATACGGCCGCACGCTAGGCGGCGACGACAGGTTTGATGGCGATTGGCGCGCCAGCCACATGTTGCAACTGGTGGACGATGTGCTGGCCTTGGTGAAGGCACTTGGTCACACCCATGTGCATGCCTTGATTGGGCATGACTTTGGTTCTCCCGTTGCTGCATGGTGCGCATTGAGCAGACCCGACATATTTCGCAGCGTGGTGATGATGAGCGCGCCGTTTGCCGGACCACCGAACGCAGACACCTGCGAGCAAGTACACGCACACCTGACCCGCGAGGTACAGGCCTTGCACCAACTCTCTGCGCCGCGTCAGCATTACCAGTGGTATTACTCTGAGCCGCAAGCCAACAAGGACATGTGGCAGGCCACCCAAGGACTGCATGACTTCATGCGCGCTTACTACCATGTCAAAAGTGCCGATTGGTTGCCGAACCAACCCTACCGTTTGCAAGCCTGGCAAGCCGATCAATTGGCTTTGTTGCCGCATTACTACGTCATGCCCTTGGATAAAAACATGGCGCAGGCAGTGGCCGAGTTCATGCCAGACGCCGCACACATCGCCGCTTGTGAATGGTTGCCTGATGCAGACCTGGCGGTGTACAGCGCTGAATACGGCAGACGCGGTTACCAAGGCGGATTGCAGTGGTACCGCTGCGGCACAGACAAAGATGAATATGTGAAGCTGGCTCAATTCAGCGGGCAGACAATCAACGTGCCGTCTGCGTTTATCGCTGGTGTCTCAGACTGGGGGATTTACCAGGTGCCCGGTGCATTTGAAAAAATGCAAACCAGTGCGTGTACGGACATGCGGTTCTGCGATTTGATCCCGGGCGCAGGTCACTGGGTACAACAAGAGCAAGCGCAGCGGGTCACCGCGCGTTTGCTCGACTTTCTCCATCAACTCTGAGTCGTTTAACCGACCAGGTCAACCTTGCCGCTGACATCCATGATGCCGGTGATCACGCTCAATTTGGGATGGCGTTTTTTCACCATGTCGCGAAATGCAGCCAAAGCATCAGAATGTGATTCTGTTTCGCTTTCGCGCTTGGACACCGCAGCTTCACCGAAAGCCAATTTGGCTGCGCCGCAATCACGGTGAGTCACACCAACCACGCGTTTGATGTGGTGCAAAGAAACAGTGACATCCAGGTTGTCCCAATAGGTTTTGTGCCAAGCTTCAAACTTGGGATGCACCGCACCGATGGGGCCACCGGCCATGACGAAATGGCTGTAGTTGTCTTCCAGCTTGTCGCGGCTGACGCCTTGCAACAAACCCATGTATTGCCAGCTCAGCGTGGTGAAACGCGGGTCAATACAGTTGACCAGCATGGACTCGTAATTGCCACTAGCGGCCATGCTTGCACCCGGCGCGGCCAGAGACAAACCTGTGGCCATGGCACCGGCAGCACCCCAGTTCAAAAACTGGCGGCGGCCCATGCCAGCGTTACGTGCCATGGAGGGAGGGGCACAACAGGCACAAGGCGCCAATGTGTTGGGAATAGTTTTGAAAACGCTTTCGGACATGGGCTTCACCTTATGAAATTTGTAAAAGTACTGAACACTGTCGACCCGCAACGCCTGATACGCAGCAAATAGATTTATCAGATTTGACACTAATCGGCACGAATTCTATAAATTTAATGAAAAATTAAAAAAAATTGGGTGTATGGGGTGCATTTAGCTGTTTTCTTTCAGCCCAGCGTACTGGCTATGCCTTTGAGTGAATACCAAGTGATTAATTTTGTCTTCAGGCACGCCCAGCAAGCTCAAAGTGTGGGTGGCCAGGCTCAGGCTGACTTCAAACGCATCCGGAATCACCTCATGGGCACCGGCTTGTTTGAGCTGCAGCATATCGTGGTCGTCGCGGGTGCGCACAATCACCGGCACTTGAGGAGCATGCTTGTTCACCAGCTCAATCACGCGCAAGGCCGTGGTCGTGTCGTCAAAACTCACCACCACGGCTGACGCCCGGTTCAAACCAGCGGACAGCAAATTGGAGAGTTGAAAGGAGTCGCCCACATCGACTTGGTGACCATCGAGTACAGCGCTCTTGACCACCTCGGGGTTCACATCCAAGGCAATGTAAGAGATGGCTTCTTGCTCCATCAACTGACACAGGTTACGCCCGGTGTGACCGAAGCCGCAAACCAAGACATGGTGATCGACCGCCATCGCATGGCTGGCGATGTTGGTGATTTGCAAAGATTGGCTAAGCCAATCGTCCGGCGAAAAACGGTACACCAAGCGGTCGGCATGCTGTATCAAAAACGGGGTTGCCAACATGGACAACACCATCGCTGCGAGCACCGGGTTGGACCAGCGCGGGTCAATCAAGCCCTGCCCCAAGCCCAGCGTCAGCAACACAAAACCAAACTCGCCGGCTTGCGCCAAATAAATACCTGTTCGCGCCGCCACACCGTTGCTCGCACCACCTGCGTAGGCCAATGCTGCGATCAACCCCGCTTTGACCAACACGGGAATGACAGCCAACACCAACACCCAAGGCCATTGCATTTGCAACACCTGCCAATCAAGTTTCATGCCCAAGGTGATGAAAAACAAACCCAGCAACACATCGTGAAAAGGCCGTATGTCTTCTTCCACGCGGTGCTTGTAATCGGTCTCGGCAATCAACATACCGGCCATGAACGAACCCATGGCCATGGACAAACCGGCATGCTCGGTAAGCCAGGCCAAGCCCAGCGTGATGAGCAAAATATTGAGCATGAACAGCTCTTCGCTGTTGCGTTTGTCAACAATGCGCAACCACACGCGCATGATTTTCTGACCACCCCACAACAACAAACCGACCAACACAGCAGCTTTCAATAACGCCGAGGACAACTCGGTCCAGACATTGCCCTCGTTCATTCGACCTAAAGCAGGAATCAACACCAGCAAGGGCACCACCGCCAAGTCTTGAAACAACAAGGCACCGATGACGCGTCTGCCATGTTGTGAGTCGAGTTCAGAGCGCTCAGCCATCATCTTCACCACGATCGCGGTGCTCGACATGGCCAATGCCGCACCCAGCACCACCGACCCTTGCCAGGTCAAGTCCCAAGGCAACTGCAAATACACCATCAATTCGGACAACAAAAAGTGCCCCAACAAACTGCCAAGCAAAGTCAACAGCACTTGCGCCATGCCAAAACCAAACACCATGTGTCGCAAGCGCATCAGCTTGGGCAAATTGAATTCCAAGCCGATGACAAACATCAAGAGCACCACACCCATTTCGGCCACCGAAGCAACTGCGGCCTCGTTTTGCTCAACCAAGGTGCCGCCTTGCGACAGAAAAATACCCGCCACCAAATAGCCCAACATGGCGGGCAAATGCAGCAAGCGACATGCGACCACGCCAACAACAGCGAACAACAAATAAATAAGCGTGGTTTCCAAAGGCGACATCATGTGTCTATGTTAAGTGGTTAACATGACAGGTCACCCGAATGACACTTAGTCATTACTTTGAAAAGCACCATTTGTATGAGCCCTGAAGACTTGCCCCTATTGCGCCAAGATTTGCTGGACATTCCGGACAACGCCAAATTGCACGACGGCCCGCTGTCGCAACACCCGCCGAAAATATTGCTGCTTTATGGCTCGCTGCGCGAGCGTTCGTTCAGTCGCTTGCTGGCCGAAGAAGCAGCTCGCTTGTTGCAAACCATGGGCTGCGAAACACGGTTTTTCAACCCCAGCGGTTTGCCCTTGCCGGACGATGCGCCGGACACCCATCCCAAAGTTTTGGAGCTGCGCGAGCTGTGCACCTGGAGCGAAGGCTTGGTGTGGAGTTCACCCGAAAGGCATGGCGCGATGACCGGCATCATGAAAACGCAAATCGATTGGATACCGCTGGCGCTTGGCGCGGTGCGCCCCACGCAAGGTAAAACACTGGCGGTCATGCAAGTCAGTGGCGGTTCTCAATCTTTCAACGCAGTCAACCAAATGCGCGTGCTCGGGCGCTGGATGCGCATGATCACCATCCCCAACCAATCGTCTGTCGCCATGGCGTACAAAGAGTTTGACGAACAAGGCCGCATGAAACCGTCGGCTTATTACGACCGCGTGGTGGACGTGATGGAAGAACTGGTGAAATTCACTTTGCTGACGCGTTCGGTGTCCGACTATTTGGTGGACCGGTACAGCGAGCGCAAAGAAGCGCATCCGCTAGACCCCAAAGTGCTTTGAAGGATTGATGGCTTGGCAAGCACCAAGACGGTGCCCCGCCAAGATAACAGCACTATTTTGGATTCCATTTTTCGCAGGCGTTGTCCGGCTTGACCTCGGGGAAATGCGACATCAGCTTGAATTTGCGCGCGATTTCCGAGGCCTTGAAGTAGTCAAAGCCGCAGCGTAAACCTGTCTTCGACGACTGCGAAGGCATGAGGTTGCGGCAAGTGCGGCAAAAGGGCGGCGGCGGGATGTTCACTTGGTCTCTCGTTGGTTTATGTCGTTTATCAGAGATGTGTATTCAGCAATTGCTGTGCCACCTGTTGGGACAGCCGCTGATGATTGATGCCCGCTACTGCCAGTTGATGGCCGACTACAACCAATGGATGAACACCAAGCTGTACCGCGCTTGCGCGTTGCTGCCCGAACAGGAATTGCATGCGGACAAAGGTGCGTTCTTTAAGTCTATTTACTTGACCCTCAACCACATCACGTATTCCGACTTGGCATTTTTATCGCGCTTCACTGGAGAGCCGCCGCAAGTGCCGCCTTTGGTTGAAGACTTGTTTGGCGGCTTTCAAGCACTCAGCCTTCAGCGTCCGCTTTTAGATCAACGGCTGTGTGAGTGGTCCCAAACCCTGACGCCAGACTGGCTGGCGCACACACTGACCTATGTCAGCAAAGTAGACGGCAAGCAAAGAACTGCGCCGCATTGGGTGCTGGTCACGCATGTGTTCAACCATCAGACCCATCACCGGGGACAAGTGACCACCTTGCTGACGCAACAGGGGGTTGATGTGGGTTCTACAGATTTGCCTTTTATGCCCATATTTGATGATGGAAAGACCACTTTCCCATAAAGCTGCTTTATTTGGGCGTGACGAGATTGATACTGGGGAAATAGCTTTGATAGCGACGCGTATCGCGTGTCAGCACAGGCAATCCACTGACTGCGGCATGTGCACCGATGAAAAAATCAGCAAGCACATTGGTTTTCACTCCACCGCCTCGGCGGTACTGAACAAACGCCTTGCCAGCCAGAAAAAGGGCTGGCTTCGGGATATCCAGCAAGTCCAGCTCCATGCTGCTGATCACAGCGTCCAAGGCTTCTACTGTGGAAAAGGTCAGCGAGAGTTCAGCATAAATGATCGGATTGATGCTCAACCGATGCACCTTGGATTGCGCCTGTAATTGGGCCATAGACCAATCGGCCCATTGCGGATCGTTTTGTAAAACATCCACCAGCACATTGGTGTCAACCAGCATCAGTCATCGCCCCGCAATAAAGCCATCAAGTCATGGGTACGCCACTTCACATCAGCCTTGCCGCGCACTGCTTCAAAGCGATCTGCTTTGTGCGGTTGGGATGTATTTGTTCGATGCAACACCACATCACCATCGCGGTTGACTGTAAAGTCCAATTGCGCACCAGGCTTGAGACCCAGCGAATCTCGTATGTGTTTGGGTATGGTGACTTGCCCCTTGAGGGTCATGGTTGTTGACATATTGGCTCCTGGTATTACTTTTAAATCTATTGTAATACCTCAAAAAAAAGAGCAGCGGACAGGAGGCTGTATCAAGTATTTATTAGTTGGCGGATTCAAGCACGAAGTGCAACACGGGATAACGATTGATGAAACACCTCTGCAGGCGTTCTGAATCCCAATCGTTTACGGGGGCGGTTATTCAATCTGTTTTCGATCATCTTAATTTCCTCGTCCGTAATACTTGCCATGTGTCG
>CAMDJS010000046.1 GCA_945900685.1 Bordetella parapertussis | reverse complement strand
CTAAAAATGCGGCTTCGCAATACGCCAGATAAAACAACCAGGTGCGCTCAAAACGCAAATCAAAACCCAAGGCAGGCATTTGTTCGCGCACTTGCAAAAACGATTCGCGCCAGCGTTTGAGTGTTTCTGCGTAATCCAAACCAAAAGCCAATTGGTCCACCACCACCAAACCGGCTTCTTTCGCTTGTTCGATGAAGGTTTGTGTGCTGGGCAAAAAACCGCCGGGGAAGATGTACTGTTGAATGAAGTCAGTGCCCAAGGCGTAACGCTCATACAAGGCGTCATCAATCACAATGCTTTGAATGCAAGCGCGACCGCCCGGCTTGAGCAACTTGGCGATGGTTTGAAAATACGTTGGCCAGTATTCGCGGCCAACTGCTTCGATCATTTCAATCGAGCAAATCGCGTCGTAGGGGCCATCGTTGGTGTCGCGGTAATCCTGCAAGCGCAAATCGGCAGACAAAGCCAGCGCGTCCAAACGTTGTTGGGCGAACGCCAGTTGTGACGGGCTCAAGGTGATGCCAGTCATTTGCGCGCCGAACTCGGCAGCGCCGATTTCGGCCAAGCCGCCCCAACCGCAACCGATTTCCAGCACGCGTGAACCTGTTTGCACACCAGCCATGCGCAAAGCGCGTCGCACTTTGGCGTGTTGTGCGGTTTGCAAATCTTGGTCGCGCTTGTCTGCGAACCAGGCCGAGGAATAGGTCATGCTCGGGTCCAGCCACAGACCGTAAAACGCATTGCCCAAGTCATAGTGGGCGTGTATGTTTTTGCTGCTGTTCTTCTTGGTGTTGCGACGCATCCAGTGGCGCACTTGGTAGGCCAGTCTGCCCCACCAGGTGCCAAAGATCATGTCGTCCATGGGTCGGCGGTTGATCACCAGCAATTGCAGCAAGGCAGTGAGGTCGGGTGTTTCCCAGTCGCCGTTGATAAAGCTTTCTGCAAAACCGATATCCCCGGAGCGCAACGCCGCACCGAATACCTGCCAGTTGCGCAATTGCAGCTGCGCTTGCGGGCCGTCTTCTTTGCCAAAGCGCAGCCGCTGTCCATCGGGCAAGCTCAGATGTAAGCCGCCGGTTTGCAGAGATTGCAGCATCTGCAAACCGCGCTTGGCGGCAGCGGGAACGGCTTTGCCCAAGTCGGGCAATTGAAAATCAGGTGTTCGAAAAGTGGTCATGGGGTTTGTAACAAATATTCAATGGCCGCCACGCGTGGCGAATTGGTCAGGAGGAGCAGGTTTGCTCACCAAGGGCACGCGCTTGAACCACAACAGCAGCGCCTGCCAATGGATGCGTGCGATCACACCCAAGCTGTGCATGGGGTGCGACCAGAGTGCGTGTCGCAGACTAGACGAAGTCAGGGGCGCGAGATGCCCGCTGACACTGGTGCTGATCAACAAACCGTTTTCATCGCTGTGGTCAATCCGCACGACCGTGCGTTCACCTTCAGTGCTGTCGCTGCGCATGAAGCGAAACACATACTTGCCCAGGACTTCGCAAAACGGAGACACATAAAACACTTTGTCTGCCGCCATGCTCACGCCGTAGCGCGGCGAAGGCAGCACATAACAATGGCGCTCGCCAAAGGTGTTGTTGACTTCAGCCACGATGGCGGCGAGTGAGTTGTCTGCGCGGTGGCAATACCAAAAGCTGACCGGTTTGAACACATAGCCGAGCACGCGGGCATAGGTGTGCAACCAGACCTCGCCTTGCGCATCGTGTATGTCGTGGGCTTGCAGCAATTCATCCAGCCATGCCAATGCGCCGCCTTGTGCCGGGCTGCGACCGTCGCCGTGATCAGCATCATGAAACGACACCAAGGCGCGTCGGTTGAGTGCCAAGGCACCACCACCTTGGTGCGCCATGCTGCGCATGGGCAACAGCAAAAACCAAGTGCGGTAGGCGAAGGCGTGAAAGCTGGGACGTTGCCTTGTATGGCGCACCTGGCCTGTGCCTATCAAGGGTTGGAGGTGGACAGCGGTGTTCACGCCGGCTCTTCCTGCATCAGTTCCTGCAAGATGCCTTGGGCGGCAGAGCGCCCTGCTTTGAAGCCGTCTTCGTGAAAACCGTATCCCATCCAAGCACCGGCAAACCAAGTGTGGTGCAAGCCTTGCAAACTGTTAATGCGGCGTTGCGCTTGGATGGCGGCCAAGTCAAACACCGGGTGCGCATAGTCAAACTCGCCCAGCACATGCTCGGCGGCTATCGGTTGCGCAGGATTGAGTGAGACAAACACGTTTTGGGCGAACGGCAAAGGTTGCAATTTGTTCAACCAGTAATGCAAACACACGCGGGCGTTTTCCTGTGTGTCTGATGTGCGTTGGTAATTCCAGGCCGCCCAGGCCAAGCGCTTTTGCGGCATGACACTGGCGTCTGTGTGCAATACCGCACGGTTGTTTTGAAAACCGACTTGCGACAATACATCGCGTTCATCAACTGTGGGTTGCGCCAGCATTTGCAAGGCTTGGTCAGCGTGCGCAGCGATCACCACGTGATCAAAACGCTCGGCGCCTCGGGCGCTGTGCAACACCACACCGCTGTCGTCGCGCTCAATCGATTGCACCGGTGTATTTAAATGTTTATTTTCAATCCGTGAGGTGATGGCTTGCACATAGTGTTTGGCGCCGCCTTGCACCGTGAACCATTGCGGACGGTTGTTGACTTGCAGCAAACCATGGTTGTCGCAAAACCGCACCATGGTGGCCGCAGGAAATTGCAGCATTTGCGAGGTCGGGCAGCTCCAGATGCAACCCAGCATGGGCAGCAAATACGTGTCGCGGAAGGTGTCGCCAAAGCCGTGGCTGTTCAAAAAATGCTGCAAGGGTTGCATCAAGGCGCCGTCGTCATACGACTGTGCCAGTTGTGTGCAAAGGGTGTTGAAGCGAATGATTTCGCGCAGCAACCACCAAAACTTGGGGCGCAACAAGTTGCTGCGTTGGGCAAACACACTGTTGAGGTCTGCGCCGTTCCACTCTAAGGTGCGACCGCTTGTGCCCCAAGGCGCTTGCACCGAAAACGACATGTCCGAGCGAGCGGTCTCAATGCCGAGTTGCTGGAACAAATCGATCAGGCCCGGGTAAGTTCGTTCGTTGTAAACCAAAAAACCGGTGTCCACACCGAAGCTGACCTGTCCATTCGCGCTTGGCAGCGTGATGTCAACCGTATGGGTATGACCACCGAAGTAATCCCCTGCCTCAAACAAACTGATGTCAGCATGGCCGTGCAGTTGATGGGCTGCCGACAGTCCGGCAATACCTGAGCCGACAACGGCTACCCGCGCAGTCATGTCAAGGCGTTTTGGCGTTGAGTTGTTTGTCGACTTCGGCCAGAAAACTGGCTTGCAGCGGATCGGTGGTGCTGTTGAAGCTTTTCACCTGTTTGCCGTCGCGGCTGATCAGGTATTTGTAAAAGTTCCACTTGGGTGCGGTGTCGGTCAACTGCGTCAGCTGCTTGAAAAGAGGTGAGGCATCTGCGCCGCGCACTGTGGTCTTGCTGAACATGGGGAATTTCACGCCGTAGGTGTTTTCACAAAAGTCGGCGATCTTTTGGTTGTTGCCGGGTTCTTGTGAAAAATCGTTGGACGGGAAACCCAACACCACCAAGCCTTTGTCTTTATAACGTGCGTGAAGTTCTTCCAGGTTTTTGTATTGCGGGGTGAAACCGCAAAAGCTGGCGGTGTTGACCACCAACACCACTTGTCCGGCGTACTGACACAGGTTTTGCGGTTTTTCGTCTTGCAGGCGGTCGACCGTGTGCTGCAGCACGGCGGGGCATTTGCCGCCGCCAGTGACAGCAGGCTTGGTTTGAGCTTGCGCCGTGGACAAAATCGCCATGCCTAGTGTCAGGCAAACCAAGCAGAAAGATTTGAAGAATGGAGATGAATTCATAAGTTCAATCATGCGTTAAGTTGCCCATATTGTCTCCGACTGTGGCTAAAGCCCCTCATGTCACAGTGAAAACCGCACGCCACAGTTGCAATATGGCATCGCGGTGCGGGTGGAGTTGGCCGCTGTCATCTCTGCCCGCCATTTCATCCAGCCGGGCTTGGTGTTGCCAATGCCTCAATTCCCGGTAGGCATCGGCAGCCGCCGTTCCTACGCCGGGCGGCAGCAGTCCGGCAGATTGCGCTTGCATCATCAAACCAATATTGCCCACGTTGTCTTGCAAGCCCGGGTAGCTGGCCGCGTAGGCCAGCACCAAAAACTGCACCGCAAATTCGGCATCAATCATGCCGCCGGGGCTGTGTTTGCAATCGAATTGACCGGCGGGCACCGGGTAAGCGGCGCGCAATTTGTGGCGCATGGCGACAATCTCGGCGGCCAAAGCGTGCAGCTCGCGCGGTGCACACAGCACTTGCTTGCGGATGCTTTCAAACGCCTCCCGCAAAGCCGGGTCGCCCACGCAAAAACGCGCGCGTGTCATGGCCTGGTGTTCCCACAGCCAAGCGGTGTTGCTGCCGCGTTGGGTCTGGTAGTCGGCAAAGGCTTCGATGCTGCTGACCAGCAACCCTGAGTTGCCGTTGGGTCGAAGCGCTGTGTCAATTTCATACATATGGCCTTCACCGGTTTGGGTGGTCAGCCACTGGATCAGTTTGCGCGCAAACGGCGCATAGATTTCGGCTGCTTGCGGATGCTCGTCGCGGTAAATAAACACGATGTCTAAATCGCTGCCATAGCCCAGTTCCTTGCCGCCCCATTTGCCATAACCGATGATGCCGAAACACGGCGTGTCCCGGTGCCGCTGTTTCAATCGTTGCCAGACCCATTGCGCGGTGATTTGCACCATGGCGTCGGCCAGTGCACTCAAATCGTCAGCGACTTGCTCCACTGTCAAATGGCCTTGCACGTCACGTGCCAGCGTCAAAAACAATTCGTTGTGGTGGGCGCGGCGCAGCAGATTGAGCAAACTCTCTTCGTCGTCCCCTGCATGCGCTTGCAAGGCGTCGTAGCGGATTTGGATATTGCGCTGCAAAGCTATGACATCCAAGCGTTCATCCAACACGGCCGGGTCGGCCAACTCGTCGATCACGCCGGGATACTTCATCAGGTATGCCGTGGTCCAGCGGCCGGCATCCAGCAATTTCAGCAATTGCTCATGCACTTGAGGGCGTTCCAGCAGCAAGGACAAATAGGTTTCGCGCCGCAGCAAAGGCTCCATCCAATCGCACCAACGCAGCGCCGAGGCTTCGCTGATGCGGCCTTCCTCCAGCCAGTGGTGGGTGCGTTGCAGCAGTTTCAACAAACGTTGTCTGGCGTCTTCGCGCAAACTTTTGTAACGCGGTGAATCAGACCAAGCCGCCACCCGCTGGCGCAGCGCCGGGCTCAGGTGTTCTTGTATCGAATCGAAATCCTGCATGGACGCAGCAGGCACCGGAGTGCCATCTGCCTGCGCCACCGGTCGCAACAAACGCTCAAACTCCAGCGCAACCAAATCGCGCCAATATTGCAAGCGCGCCTTTAACTCCGCACTGTCTGCCAAGTGCAAGCTGTGCGCAATCCATTGCAAATCAGTTTCATCTGTGGGCAGCACATGGGTTTGTTTATCGTCCAGGTATTGCACCCGGTGTTCCACCCGGCGTAAAAAAACATAGGCAAGTGCCAACTCATGCGCAGTTTCAGCAGGCATCAATCGCGCTTGCACCAGCGCAGGCAAGGCGGCCAAGGTCGGGCGCATGCGCAGCTCGGGAAACTGTCCGCCGCGCACCACTTGCAGCAATTGCACAGTGAATTCAATCTCGCGAATACCGCCACGCCCGAGTTTGATGTCGTTCGCGCGCTCGGGTCGCCCGGCACTCAGCCGCACCGCATGGGCGCGGATTTGCCGGTGTAAATCGCGCAAAGCGTCAATCACGTTGTAGTCCAGGTAACGGCGAAAGACAAACGGCGTGACGATGTCGCGCAAGGCCGGTACGTTGTCGATGAAGCCGGCGGGTGCGACCACCCGCGCTTTGAGCCAAGCCAGTCGCTCCCATTCGCGCCCTTGCACTTGAAAATAGGTTTCCAAAGCGGCCAGTGACACCACGCTGGCGCCGGACTCGCCATTGGGTCGCAAGGCAAGGTCCATGCGAAACACCTGACCGTGTTCGGTGGTGTCACCGATCAGCTGAAACAGCTGCTTGACCACTTTGTCGAAAAACGCTTGGTTGTCGATGCTGGCCCGCCCTTGCGCATCGCCGTCTGTGACACCGTCTTCGTCATACACATACACCAGGTCGATATCGCTGGACACATTCAATTCGACCGCGCCGAGTTTGCCCATGCCCACCACCCACAGTTGCGCCAGCGCACCATCGGCGCGGCGCGGCCAACCGTGACGCTCAGCCACACGTGCCAAAGCTTCGGTGAAAGCGGTATCCAGGCTGAACTCGGCCAGCCAAGTCATGCTGGAGGTCACCACAGCCAAGTCGGCTTGTTGCTCGGTATCGAGAACGACGAGTCGCTCCATCAGCAATTGCCGCAACACACGCAAGGCATCTGCCGTTTGCGGGTAGTGCGTCAGCAACTGCGCATAACAACTCGTCAGGCTGTCAGGTGAGGGTTTGCCCGCGGCCAGCCAGTGCAATTGGTCTGCATAGCGACGACGCAAACGCTGCACCAAACGTGAGCCATTGGCTGAATAAACCGGGCTATTCATATCGGTCTTTCTGTGGGGATTGGCTCTGGCGGCGATAATTTCATATGAACCTCAACTTTGCCCGGGTACTTATTCTGCATGTCTGATCAACCAATGCCCAAGACTGATACCGATGCCGGTCTGCGTTGGTATGTCAGATTGACTCGCTGGGTGTGGTGGTTGGTGATCGGTTTTTGGTCGCTGATGGTGTTGTCTACCTTGACATTGCATTGGTTGATTGTGCCGCGAATAGTGGATTGGCAGCCGCAAATTGAAGCCATGGCTTCGCAGGCGTGGGGGGTGAAAGTCAGCATCGGTGAACTGCAATCCGAATCCGATGGTTGGGTGCCTTCTTTCGTGCTTTCCGATTTCGTGTTGCGTGACCAGCAAGATCAAGAGGTCTTGCGCCTGCCAAGCGTGCGCATCAGTTTGTCGCCCGCGTCCTTGCTGAGCCTGACGCTCGACAGCATTGAGTTGCAGTCGCCGCAGCTTGAAATCATGCGTGACGCACAAGGCCATTGGCAAATAGCGGGTGTTCCCATTGGCGGCGAAGACGACACCTCACTGACCGATTGGTTGTTGCGTCAGCCGAATATTTCCATACGCGACGGCCGCTTGCGTTGGGTTGACCAGATGCTGCAGCAACCCGAGGTCGATTTGACATCTGTCAATGTGTCAATGCGCAATGGTTTGCGCAGCCACGCTTGGCAATTGGATGCAACACCACCGCCCGAATGGGGTCAGGCCATCAGCATCCAAGGCCGCTTCAACCAAGCGCTGCTTAACAGCCGCGCCAGCGACGTCTCCACTTGGAAGGGCAGTTTTTATGCCCAGATGCCGCACATGGATATCAGCCGTATGGCGGCTTATGCCAAGGCATACCTCAACATCGATGTGGTGTCCGGCGAAGGCTGGGTGCGCGCTTGGGTGGATATTGACCAAGGGGTGTGGAATAACCAGACCTTGGATGTCAGTCTCAAAGACGTCAAAGTCAAATTGGCGCAGCAACTGGATGACATCCACTTAATACAAATCGAGGGCAGGCTGCGCATGCAATCTTGGATGGGCGGCCTGGGGCAAGAGCTCGTCACAGAACAAATCAAAGTCACCCCGGCGCAGTCAAGCGCCTGGTCCAGCGGCAAAACACGTTTTGCTTGGAAACATGCCATCAATGAACAAGACCCTTTTGCCAGCACCGGTGAGTTGCATATTGAGGACATGCCCTTGGATGTCATCACTCGGATTGCGCAACGCATACCGATGGATGAAAGCACACACGCGTTACTGGCACAAACCCAGCCACGCGGACAAATGCATGCATTGAATTTGCAATGGTTTGATGCCGCCTCACCCGGTTTTCGTTTCAAGGCCACTGGACAGGTCAAGAAACTGGAAGTCAATGCCAGTCCCTCGCACAAAAACCCGAAACCCGAGGACGACTGGTGGCCCGGCGTGACCGGTGCCAATGTGGATTTTGAAATCAATGAAGCCGGCGGCAAAGCGCAGGTTGAAGTGCAAGACGGCAGCGTGACCCTGGTGGACTGGCTGGAAGACCCGCTGGTGCCGTTGAAAACATTTTCAAGCTCGCTCACCTGGACACGGGTGAATCAACGTTTACAAGTGCAGTTGCAAAACGCAAAACTTGCCAATGCGGATACCCAAGGCAATTTTGAACTGACTTGGTCAGAGGGGGACAGCAAGTTGCCCCAAGGCCATTTGGAAATGGATGCGCAAATTCAACGCATGCAAGCCTCCCGACTACACCGGTATCTGCCGTTGGAGATGGATGTCGAAGCCAGACGTTACTTGAAAGAAGCCATGGGTGCGGGATGGTTTGAAAAAGTATCTGTGCAGATCAAAGGGAACATGGACCATTTCCCGTTCGATAAAACCAAGGATGGTGTCTTCTTGGTGCGGGCACCTTTTCAGCAGTTGGGGTTTCAGTATTCGCCTGCGCCTGCACCTGCTGGCTTAGGGAAACAAGCGCCTCCCAATTGGCCGGCGTTGCAGCAGTTTGCCGGTGAAATGGTGATCAACCGCAACCAAATGCAAATCAAATCTTCCTCGGCACGCATAGGTCAGCCAGTGGCTTTGCAACTCAGCCGTTTAGATGTGCAAATAGCCGATATGGATGACATCGTGGTGGATGTGACCGTACAGCTCAAAGGCAATCTGAATGACGCATTGCTGGCCATCAACAACTCGCCCTTGTCGGCGTCGGTGGGCAGTTTGTTTAACCCGGCCGGTGTCAGTGGTGTGGCCGAGCATCAGTTCCACCTCACCGTGCCACTTTCAGACTTGGACAACACGCGGGTGCAAGGGTCTGTCAATTTGCTAGGCAACGACATACAACTGCAACCGCCTGTCCCCAAGCTATACAAAGCCAAAGGGGTGGTGAACTACACCCAAAACGGCATGAGCGTTCGCAACACCAGACTGTCCGTGCTGGGCGGTGAGGCTCGCTTGGATGGCGGTTTGCGGTTTGCCGATGGTGCGTGGGAAGGTCCCACGCGTTTGATTTTGCAGGGCAACATCACATCCGACGCCCTCAAACAAGCACCGGAATTTGCGGGCGTGTCCGAGGTGCTGGCCAAGCTCAATGGCAGCACCAGCTACATCGCCACTTTGGGGCTGAAGCAAGGCACACCAGAGTTGACCATCCTCAGTAATTTGCAAGGCATGGCGATTGACTTGCCGGCCCCGCTGGACAAGCCGGCCAGCGCCTTGCTGCCTATGCGTTATGAATCCACGGTGTCTAGCGCTGCCTCTGGCCGTGCGACCCCATTGGCAGAGCAGTTGCGTTTCAATCTCGGTCAGTTGCTGTCAGTGAACTACGTCAGAGATATCAGCGGCGCAACACCCACTGTGGTGCGCGGCAACATTCAGCTCGGCCAGTTACCTCCGGCCAAAGAGAGCGCGGACAACGGTGTGTTGATGCAGATCAAGCAAGCGCATTTGAATTTGGATGAATGGCAGGCGGTACTCAACAGTTGGATGGATACCGAACCCACGGCAAAACCAGCCGCCGCCAAAAACAATGCGCTGGCCTACATGCCATCCAAAATAGATATTCAAAGCCAGGAATTGGTGTGGTCGTCGCGCACCTTTAGCCAGTTTCAAGCCAGCGCAGAAAAGCAACCCAAGCAATGGCGCATTCAAGCGCGCGCCAATGAGTTCCAAGGAACGGCGGACTACCGACCTGCAATCGACGGCGCGAGTGCACGCATCACTGCACGTTTGGCCAATCTAAGCATTCCACCTTCGGCGCTGGAACAGGTTGAAACCACGTTGTCTGAGTCTCCCAAAGACATGCCCGCGCTAGATATCGTGATCGATAACTTGGAGTTGCGCGGTATCGCCATGGGGCGCGCCGAGATTGAAGGCTTTGCCCGCACCAACACTTCCGGAACGCGGGAATGGGTTTTAAGCAAGCTCAATCTCACTTTGCCCGAGGCCAGTTTTCAGAGCAAAGGTCAATGGGGCGGAGCAGCCAAGGCGGTGGCCAAGCGATCGCAACTGGAATTCACTTTGCAAATCCAAGACTCCGGTGAATTGCTCAACAGACTGGGTTACAAAGATGCAATACGCAATGGCAAGGGGCGCATGGTCGGGCAAATCAGCTGGCAAGGCTCGCCTTTTTCGCCTGACTACAACAGCATGAGCGGTCAATTCAATGTCAACATGGAACGCGGCCAGTTTTTGCAAACCGAGCCGGGTGTGGCGCGATTGCTGGGCGTGTTGAGTTTGCAGTCATTGCCCAGACGCTTGAAGCTGGACTTCAGCGATTTGTTCAGCGAAGGTTTTTTGTTTGATTTTGTCCGTGGCGATGTCACCATTCAGCAGGGCATAGCCAGCACCAACAATATCCAAATGAAAGGCGTGAGTGCGGCGGTGTTGATGGAAGGCAAAGCGGATCTCAAAAACGAGACCCAAGACCTGAAAGTGGTGATCGTGCCAGAGTTGAATGCAGGTACTGCATCCTTGGTTTACAGCGCCATCAACCCGCTGGTGGGGCTCACCACCTTTTTGGCGCAGTATGTGTTGCGCAAGCCTTTGATGAAATCCAACACAGAGGAGTTTCACGTGCAAGGCACCTGGAAAGACCCCAAGGTCACCAAAGTGCAAACCCCTGAGCCAGACAGCAAGTCACCCACGCCGGGCAAACCTGCCAACGCCAAGCCATGAAAGCCGCATTGCTGCAAATGGTGTCGGCCTGCTCGGTGCAGGTCAACATGGACACGGCTGATCAATGGATGGCACAAGCCGCCGCGCAAAGCGCAGAACTGGCGGTGTTGCCCGAGTATTTTTGTCTCATGGGGCAACACGACACAGACAAATTACAGATTGCAGAAACCTTTGGTGCGGGACCGATGCAAACCGCTTTGTCCGCCATGGCCAAGCGCCATGGCATGTGGCTCGTTGCAGGCAGTTTGCCTATAGCTGTGCCCGGCGATGCCAGCCGTGTGCGCAACACCTGCCTAGTGTTCAACCCGAGTGGTGACAACGTGGCGCGTTACGACAAAATCCATTTGTTCCATTTCGACAATGGGCTTGAAAACTATGACGAAGCGCGTGTCTTGCAAGCCGGTGACACGCCGGTGTGTTTCGATCTACCCTCGCGTGACGGTCACACTTGGCGCATCGGTTTGAGCATTTGCTTTGACATGCGCTTTCCATCGCTCTATCAACAACTCGCTGGCATGGGTGCGCACTTGATGCTCATGCCCAGCGCGTTCACCTACACCACCGGCTCTGCACATTGGGAAGTGTTGTTGCGCGCCCGTGCCTTAGACAGCTTGGTGTGGGTCGGTGCGGCCGCGCAAGCCGGTACACATGAAAACGGCAGGCGCACCTGGGGGCACTCTATGTGGGTGGACCCGTGGGGCCAAGTGGTGGCTTGTCAACCGCAGGGCGCGGCCTGTGTGGTTGCTGACTTGGACATGCCAACACTGATAGAGCGGCGAAAGCAACTACCGGCTGTCTTGCCCGCTGCGCATTGAGTTATTCGTCGTCTCGGCGTTCACCTTTGCGTCGTCCAGAAAACATGGTCCACCACACGATCAAAACCAGTATTCCACCGGCAAGCAAAGCTTCAAGCAAAATCAACAGCATGTTTCTTTTTCCATGGTCAAGACAAACCGCCATCTTAGGGGCTCGCCTGTGTGGTCTGCGCTGGCATTTTGTGTGGCGCTGGACCCTGCCTGCTTTGCTGGCTGCCTGTGCCAGCAAACTTGCGCCTTTGCCTGAGGCAGTGCCAACGGTGCCCATTGCCAAACCGAGCCCGGCGCCGGTGACTTCGCCGGCCACTCTGCCTACGGTCATTGCCACTGCGCCCGATACCGTGCCCGCTGCATCCAGACGCAGTCAATTGGTGCCGGTGGCTTGGAGTGATTTGCCGGGCTGGGACAACGAGTCCATGCCTGAAGTCTGGTCTGTGCTGTTGTCTAACTGTGAGCGCCCCGGCAACCTCATGGCGGCCGTTTGTCCGGATGTGCGCAGACTCACTTTGGCATCTGACGCTGAACAAAAGCAGTGGCTGATGCAGCGCTTGCAACCGCACCGCATAGAGAACACCCAGGGTGAAGCTTCAGGTTTGTTGACCGGTTATTTCGAGCCGGTACTGGAAGCCCGGCGGATACCAGGCAACGGGTTTTCAGTGCCCGTGTACCGCCCGCCTGCCGGTTTGAAATCAGGCCAGCCCTGGTTCACGCGACAAGAGATTGACTCACAACAAACCGCGCAATCGGCTTTGCACGGCAGAGAGATCGCATGGCTTGCCGATCCGGTAGATGCCATGGTGTTGCACATACAAGGCTCGGGGCGTTTGCGCATCACCGAAGGCGATGGTCGGGTGCGTATGGTGCGTGTTGGTTTTGCTGGCTCTAACGAGCAACCCTACCAAAGCATTGGCCGGTGGCTGCTGGATAACAACGAAGTCAAAGACGCCTCATGGCCGGGCATCAAGGCCTGGTTGCAGCGCAATCCGACCAAAGTGCAAGCTTTGTTGTGGGTCAATCCGCGCTATGTGTTTTTCAAAGAAGAAGCCATACCGGACGCAGCCATAGGGCCACGCGGCGCGCAAGGATTGCCGTTGACACCGGGCCGATCAATTGCGGTGGACCCGCAAAGTCTGGACTACGGCACGCCGGTGTGGATGGTGTCACCTGGCCCCACGCAGGCCTTGCAACGCTTGGTCGTGGCACAAGACACAGGCAGCGCTATCGTGGGTGCGGTGCGCGCAGATTTGTACATGGGCACGGGCGCAGCGGCCGGCGAGTTGGCCGGGCGCATGAAGCAGCCGCTGCGGTTGTGGGCTTTGTTGCCTAAAACGCCTTGATTCACTGAAAGGACTGGCATGGGTTTCATCATCGTCTTGGCAGCACCGGTTTTTTTTCTGGCTATCGCATTCGAATGGTGGTGGGGTTGGCGTTTGTCACGACAAGGGCAGGCAGCGTCACAAACCTACCGCTGGGATGACGCGATCAACAGCATCAGTCTGGGCATGATCAGCCAGTTAAGCGCGGTGTTCACCCGTTTGTTGCGCATCACGATTTACACCTTGGTGTTCGAGCAGGTCGCGTTGTTTCCACAGCCCGAGTTTTGGAACACTTGGTATGGCGTGTTGCTTGCGTTGGTGCTCTACGACTTTTGCTACTACTGGTACCACCGGGCTAGCCATGAAGTGGCCTTGTTCTGGGGCGGCCATGTGGTGCACCACCAAAGCAACCACTACAACCTGTCCACGGCACTTCGACAAACCACTTCGGGTGTGGCTGTGGGTTGGATTTTTTACATACCTATGGCTGTCATCGGTGTCACACCCTTTGTTTTTGGTATCGTCGCACTCATCGATTTGCTCTACCAGTTTGGGGTGCATACCAAACACGTGGGCAAGCTCGGCTGGTTTGACCGTTGGTTTTGTTCACCCTCCAACCACCGGGTGCACCATGCCGTGAACGACGCGTATGTGGACCGCAACTATGGCGGCATCTGGGTGGTGTGGGACCGCTTGTTTGGCAGCTTCAAAGAAGAAGATCCGCAAGAGCCTTGCGTGTACGGCACTCGCACGCCGCTCAGGAGTTGGGACCCCTTGTGGGCCAATTGGCAGGTCTACAGCGGTCTGCTGCATGACAGCTGGCACGCCGCCAGCTGGCGCGACAAATGGAGTGTGTGGTTTCGTCACCCCGGCTGGAGGCCAGAAGATGTGGCTGCGCGTTTTCCTACACCCGAGTTTTCTATGCAAGCACATGTCCCGTTTGAGCCAGCGCAAACCAAGCCGGCGCTGCAGTGGGCGGTGGGCTGGTTTGTGTTGCTGTTGGCGGCTGCCATGGATGTGTTGTGGCACATGGACAGCATGGTCTGGGGCGATGCTGCGGTGAGTGTGCTGGCGGTCACCGCAGGTTTATGGGGTGTGAACGCTTTGCTGCAAAACCGCATCACGCCCTTGCTGTGCGCTTATGTGCAATTTGCCGCCATGGCCACTGCAGCGTCGGCCTGCGGCTGGGTGGATGTGTACAACCTGGCCAAGCCGATCGCCTTGTTGCTGCTGATGTACTTGGCTTGGTCCGCAGACAACCTGCCTGTGAAAGCGCAAACTTGGTTGGTGCGCGCCTTGGGTTTGAGTTGGGTGGGTGATGTGTTGTTGCTCTACCCGGGTTTATTTGTGCCAGGGCTGGTGGCATTTCTCGTCGCACACCTGTG
>CAMDJS010000045.1 GCA_945900685.1 Bordetella parapertussis | reverse complement strand
CGCAATGCCAGTTTGTATAAAGAAAGCACATTGTAAAAAAAATGCAAGTGCAGCTTAACTTATCCAAGCTTCAACGGTTTTACAACTCAGGGCATGAACAACTTATTGAGGAAATGCCATGCTCAGTTTGCGAAACCCTCAACGGCAGCCCTTGGGTCTGGGGGTATGGGTCAACCCGCTGGGCTTGGCCTTGTCCCAGACAGCAAATGGCGCTGACATAGCCACACCAGGCTTTCCCGAAAGCTATTGGCAAGCTGTGCCTTCGACACAAACACCCAGCCCATTCTTGCCAGATGCTCAGGTGTTACGGATCGCACGCCAGCGCAGTGGGTTCCGTGGCACGCATGCCGCCATGGCGCTGCCCGCCGAGCAATTACAGCGATTTTCTTTCAGCCTCCCGCAAGGTCTGAGCCACAGCCAAGTGCAAGCCCATATCCAGGCGCAACTCGCACCCCTGCTGGCATGGCCTTTGTCCGACACCTTATGGGATTACCAACTTCTGCAAGGCTCGCAAACCAACCCGTCGCCACTTGCGTCAGCAAACCGCCCAGCTTGGTTGAATGCAGCATTGCAGGCGCAACCTTCGCAACACGCCGATGTGCTGGCCATGCCCAAGCAGTGGGCACACGATTGCGAACAATGGTGCAGCAAAGCGGGTTTGAAATTGGTCAGGCTAGAGCCGACCTGGCAAGCCAGTCTGCGTTGGCAATCACATGTACAAAACAGCCCGGTGGCAGTGTTGCAAGAGACTGCCTTGCCTGTATCCGCCCCTTTGAGTCAAGAGGAGTTGGCGGTGCTTTATGGGCTGGCCTTGGGTGTGGTGAAGTCATGAGCCAATTCAATTTATTGCCTTGGCGGGAGAGAAAACGTGCGCTGCGTATGCGCAGTTGGCAGATCGGTGTGGGCTTGTCCATGGGCGTCTCAGCGGCGGCGGTCTACCACTTGGACCGCTTGTGGGACGAATGGCTGGCGCAATACCGCAGCCGGGAACAGCAGACGCAACAAAGCATCTCTGACCTGAAGCTCGAGCTCAAAGATAACCCGCTTTGGACAGCCAGAGAGCGACAGACGCAACAAGTCCAAGCCGAGTGGCAAACCCGGTTGCAGCAGCAAGCCCGCTCGTGGCAGGTGTTGCAGCAACTCTTGTCCGTGCCCCCGCGAGGTGTGCAAATCGAGCGCATGCTGTGGCATGAACAGCAGATACAACTCAGCGGCTGGGCCTTGAGCGCAGGCCATGGACAAACTTGGCTGACAGGGTTGGCGTTGGCCGGGGCTTTGATCCAAGCTGACAAGGCGCAGTGGGAAGAACCGAATTGGCGCGCGGCATATGGTTTCTCCGCCAAGCAACACAGGTTTCAACTGCAAATAGGCATGCCGCCCCTGTCGGCAGACAAGCCATGAGAGAAATCTGGGTTCTTCAAGTGATGCAGACCTGGCCGCAGTGGCGCACCCATTGGCATGTGTTGCATGCATGGCCACCGGGTGCGCAGGCCTTGGTGTTGGTTTTTGTTTCAATGTGTCTGGTGGTGGCTGGAAGTTGGCATGTGTCATCTGAGGCTTGGCAAACCTGGTGGGAACAAGATGCGCAAGCACTCCAATGGGAAGAAGAGTTGCAAGCCTTGCAACTTCAAGCGACACAACTGCGCGCCTTGAAAGCACGGCTGACCGAGATGCCGCATCCATCTGGCATGGCGACACCGGCTTGGCAATCCTGGCCAGATCAAACGCCGCTGAACGAACCACTGCTGCTCAAAGACTGGTTGGCCTGGGGGCGCGTTCACGGACTGAAGGTCCATGCCACGCAAACCCAACCCGAGCATGGCCAAGGCACCTGGCGAGGCACTTTGCCGCAATTGTTGGCTGCCTGGCATGGACTGCCGCAAGCCTTGCCCCGCATGCGTGTCACAGGCTTTGACTTGCGGGTAGCAAGTGAGGATGCAACCGCATCCTTGTTGGTGTTGAACATGCAATGGGTCAGCTTGAAAGACACAGCGCCAAACGCCTCTTTGGCGCTCAAAACCCATATGCAGCCCGGTCCATCGACATCAGATGCAAGCAGAGCGGACAAGCGCCATGCGGCACACCAGCCTTTGGTGTCCAAACCCGCATACCTGCACAATCCGTTCAGTGTGCAAGGGCTCAAAACCAGTTTACCCATGGTGAACCATGGAACCACAGACAAAGGCTGGACGCCACTGCAAAGCAGGCCTTTGTCGCAATTGCGTTTTGCAGGCTCGCTGTCAGCAGGCGATAAACGACAAGCGCTGATCGCCTTGGACGGCTTGATTTACAACCTATCGCCAGGTGACCGGCTGGGTCAAGACTGGGGCGAGGTCATTCGGATTCAATCCGACCATGTGTGGTTGCGTGAATGGTTTGCCGATGCCAGTGGCAATTGGCTAAGTCGCGAGCGACGCTTTCCGTCGGGTGACAAGCCATGAAGTGGATCTTTTTTCTGATGGCTTGTTTGGCAACGGCCACGTTGGCCGAAGAGCTCACTGCGCCGGTGCAAGTCAAATCCGCAGCGCACGCCTACATCGGCGAACCCATGTCCATGCATTTTCAAAACATCGAGATGCGCACAGCCTTGCAACTGGTCAGCGAATTCAGCGGTATCAACATCATCATGTCTGACAGCGTGACCGGCAACCTCAGCATCCGGCTCAAAGACGTGCCTTGGGACCAGGTCTTGCATACCTTGTTGCAAACGCGTGGACTGGGCCAGCAGCGAGACGGCAATGTGATTTGGGTGGCGCCCTTGGCAGAGCTTGCCGCCCGTGAAAAAGGCGCACTCGAAACAAAGCACGCGATACAAGTGGTCGAGCCATTACAAACACGTTCGTTTGCGCTCAACTACGCCAAGGCCAGCGACATGTTGGCACCCTTGCTCAACCAAGCATCTGGGCAATCGGGTGCCGCCGCGCCGCGTTTGTTGACCCAAAGAGGCAGCGCCATGGCGGACGCGCGCACCAACCAATTGTTTGTCACAGACATTGCAGACCGCTTGGAGCAAGTCGCCCGCCTGATAGAAAGAGTAGATATACCGCAACGCCAGGTGCTGATTGAGGCGCGTATCGTTGAAGCGCTGGACAATTTTGCGTCTACGCTTGGTGTCAGGTTATCTTCACAGCCTGCGGGTATCAATGCCAACTTCCCTGCCGCCGCAGCGATGGGTGCACAAGCAGCGTCTGCGGGCTTCACATTTTTCAACCCAGCACACAGCCTGCGGCTCGGGGTTGAACTTTCGGCTTTGGAAGCCGACGGCATGGGACGCGTGGTGGCCAGTCCGCGTTTGGTGACGGCCAACCAATCCAAGGCCATCATCGAGCAGGGCACCGAATTGCCCTACCAGTTGTCTGGACCCAACGGCAGCACCTCGATTGCGTTTCGCAAAGCCAATTTGCGTTTGGAAGTCACGCCGCACATCACGCCGGACGGCAGCATCACCATGTATTTGGAAGTGCACAAAGACAGTGTCGGCCAAAACACGCCCGCTGGTTTTGCGATTGACACCAAGCACGTCAGCACCCAAGTGCGGGTGGAGGACGGCGGCACGGTCATGATCGGCGGCATTTACGAAACCAATGACAACACCAACCGCGCCGGTGTGCCCGGCGTACGCGACAACACATGGCTGGGTTGGCTGTTTGGCAACCGCGCCAACCGGCGCAGTAAGCAGGAATTGCTGATTTTCTTAAGCCCTAAAATGCTGGAACAACGTGCCTTTGCACCTTGAGAAAGTATTTATCGTGTTGGCATTGGTGGGCATGCCCGGTAGCGGCAAATCGACAGTCGGTCGGCAATTGGCCCGCAAACTTGGCGTGGGTTTTGTCGACTGCGACCACGTCATTGAAATGCGCATCGGTTGCCCCATCAAAGATTTTTTTTCCAGCCAAGGCGAAGCCGCATTCAGAGACATTGAAGCCCAAGTCATTGACGACATGACCCGCACGGCTTGCGGCGTGCTGGCCACCGGCGGCGGGGCCGTGTTGCGAGACGCGAACAAACAGCTATTGCGTGAACGCACCCAAGTCATTTATTTGCGGGTGCAGCCCGAGGAAATTTTCAGGCGTTTGAAAAATGACAACCAACGCCCTTTGTTGCAAGTCGACGACCCCAAACTCAAAATCAAACAACTGTTTGAAGAACGCGATCCGCATTACCAAGCGGCAGCGCATTTCGTCATCGAAACCAGCCGCCCGCGCATCCCGACCATGGTCACCATGATCGTCACCCAACTTGAACTTGCCGGTTTGCTACCGATAGAAACCGCTGCCCCATGACGCACACTGAACACGTTCACATAGACCTCGGCGAGCGCAGTTACGACATCGCCATTGGCGCCGGTTTGCTAGGTAGCGAAACGGCTTGGCAAGGCTTGCCCAAAGCAGGGGCTGCACTCATCGTCACCAACGACACCGTGGCGCCTTTGTATTTGGCGCGTTTACAGCAAAGTTTGGCGCCGCATTACCCCATCATCCATGTGTGTGCATTGCCTGACGGCGAGAGCTACAAAACATGGGACAGCTTGAACCAAATTTTTGATGTGTTGCTCGGTAAAGCCTGCGACCGCAAAACCGTTTTGTTCGCCTTAGGCGGCGGTGTCATCGGCGACATCACCGGCTTTGCCGCCGCGTGCTACATGCGTGGCGTGCCGTTCGTGCAAGTGCCTACCACTTTGCTGGCGCAAGTCGATTCATCGGTGGGCGGCAAAACCGCGATCAACCACCCCATCGGTAAAAACATGATCGGTGCGTTCTACCAACCCGAGCGAGTGGTGTGTGACCTAGGCACATTGCAAACCCTGCCGCCGCGCGAACTCAGCGCCGGTCTGGCCGAGGTCATCAAATACGGCCCCATCGCAGACATGGCGTTTCTCGATTGGATAGAACAACATTTGGACGAATTGCTGGCGCGCGACCCGCAAGCGCTGGCTTACGCGGTCAAGCGCAGTTGCGAAATCAAAGCCTGGGTGGTGGGTCAAGACGAACGCGAAGGTGGCATACGCGCCATTCTCAATTTCGGTCATACCTTTGGTCACGCCATCGAAGCCGGTTTGGGTTTCGGTGTTTGGTTGCATGGCGAAGCGGTGGGTTGCGGCATGGTCATGGCCGCGCAATTGTCAGAGCGTTTGGGTTTGGTGGATGCAGCTTTTGTGCATCGCCTCACCGCTTTGATCGCCAAAGCCGGTTTGCCTGTGACCGGCCCGGCACTCGGTACGGATGTGTATTTGCACCATATGCGGGTCGACAAAAAAGCCGAGGCAGGTGATATACGCTTTGTGCTGATCGATCCGCCCGGCAGCGCCGTGGTGCGCGGCGCGCCCGATGCACTGGTGGCTGAAGTGGTTGAGGCTTGCTGCCGCGCATGAGCCATGTGTTCGCTGCTGACATAGCCCCTGCCGCCACCGGTTTGGCCGCGTATGCCTGCTTGCCCGCACAGAGTCGCGGCAGGCGTTTTGCAGAGCCCGAAGCACCGACGCGCAATCTGTTTCAGCGAGACCGCGACCGCATCGTGCATTCCACCGCGTTTCGCCGCCTGGTTTACAAAACCCAAGTCTTTCTCAACCATGAAGGCGATTTGTTTCGCACCCGCTTGACGCATTCGCTGGAGGTCGCACAACTCGGGCGCTCGCTGGCGCGTGCTCTGGGTTTGCATGAAGATTTGGTGGAAGCCATTGCCTTGGCGCACGACTTGGGACACACGCCGTTCGGTCACGCCGGACAAGACGCGTTGAACGAATGCATGGCACCTTACGGCGGCTTCGAGCACAACCTGCAAAGCCTGCGCGTAGTGGACAGTTTGGAAGAGCGCTACCCGCAGTTTGATGGTTTGAATTTGTGCTTTGAAACCCGCGAAGGCATATTGAAACATTGCTCACAACGTAACGCGCAACTGCTAGAAGATGCCGAGCCCGGCGGCGTGGGTGCGCGGTTTTTACTTCGGCAACAACCGTCTTTAGAAGCGCAGTTGTGCAACCTGGCCGATGAGATGGCTTACAACGCGCACGACATAGACGACGGCGTGCGCTCCGGCCTGATCACGCTAGAGCAATTACAAGAAGTGGTGTTGTTCAACACCTACCGGTTGCGAGTGCAAGATGAATTCCCCGCGCTTTCCGGTAGACGCTTGCTGTATGAAACCATACGCCGCATGTTGAGCGATCAGGTGTACGACGTGATGGACAGCACGCGTGCTGCATTGAGCGAGCAAGCGCCTGCATCCGCTGACGATGTGCGCCGCTCGCCGCCCTTGGTGCGATTCAGCCCCGGCATGCGCGCGGCCAGCACAGAGTTGAAACAATTTTTGATGCAGAGTTTGTACAGGCATCCGCAGGTGTTGCAAACCACCGATTGGGCCAGACAAGTAGTCAGCGAATTGTTCAGCGCCTATATGAATAAGCCGCAAGACATGCCCGAGCGCCACGCCAAGCGCAGCAACTTGCCACGTGCTGTCTCAGACTACATCGCAGGCATGACCGATAGGTTTGCCACCAAAGAGCATGCGCGTTTGACAGGCAAAGTGTTGTCGGCATGAGGACCGAAGACCAAGCCATTGCCGACACCCAAGCTTGGCTGGACAAAGCGGTGATCGGTTTGAACCTGTGCCCGTTTGCCAAAGCCGTGGTCGTCAAACAGCAAGTGCGCATGGTGGTGTGCATGGACAGCGAGCCCGAGCAAGTGTTGCAAATGCTGCAACAAGAAATGCAGTTGTTGGTGGATACCGATGCCGCTGTGCTGGACACCACGCTGCTGATAGCGCCCAATCTGCTGCCAAAATTTTTAGAGTTCAACGAATTTTTGTTTGACTGCGATTCGGTGTTGGTTTCCATGGAATTGGAGGGCGTGCTGCAAATCGCCGACTTTCACCCGCGCTACCAATTTGCGGGCACACAGCCCGACGACATCAGCAATTTCACCAACCGTGCGCCATACCCCACGCTGCATTTGCTGCGCGAGGAAAGTATTGATAAGGCCGTTGAAGCGTTTCCGGATGCGTCGCTGATTTATGAGCGGAATATGCAGGTGCTGGAGGAGTTGGGGAGAGAGGGGTGGGAGGCTTTGGGGTTGGAGAAGGGTTGTTAGCTTTAACACTTACAAATACTCAGCATTTCGGTTGGCAAGAGGAAAAGGACATAACTAAATTGCAAAGTGAATAAATTTGCTCAGTACGTTTCATGAGACTACTTCGCATCGTTCATTTGTACCGAATACAGCTTTTTGACTTTGTAAATGCATTTCAACCCTAGAAAATTCAGTATGGTTGAAACCTACTCAACTGGAGCTTTGACATGAAACCTAAGCAACTGCTCAACATCACATTGCCAAACGAAATGGCCGAGGCCATCAAAACCAAGGTGCGGGCTGGTGAATATGCAACCGAAAGCGAAGTCATTCGCGAGGGGGTGCTAGCACTTTCAAACCGTGACAGAGCCATAGAAACTTGGTTACAAAATGAAGTTGGATCAGCTTACGACGCGCTCAATTCCAACCGGTCGCGGGCTATCACTGCAGATTAAGTGCGCGAACGTCTTGCCTCTGAGAACGCCAAAGTCAGTTGAATCAGCTCAAATAGTGATTAAAAAACAGCTAGATTTTGCGTCATTAAATGATTGCATTTTAAAATTTTTTGATATCATATACTGATGAATGGAACCCACCGAAAAACTCTGGAAAAGGTGCTTTCCGACCCTGTGAACGGTAACGTCAATTGGCAGCGTATTGAGTCGATGCTAGAAGCTCTGGGTTGCAATGCGGTTGAGGGTGCAGGTTCTTCTGTCACTTTTGAGTTGAGCGGTAGAAAAATGACATTGCACAGACCCCATCCAGGTAAAGAAGCTTTGCGATATCGCATATTAGCCGTCAGAGATTTCATAGAAAGAACAGGAATCAAGCCATGAGCAACACCATGCAATACAAGGGCTACAACGCCAGTATGGACTTCGACACCGAAGATCAAGTCATCGTCGGCAGGGTTTTGGATATTGATGACATCATTGCTTTTCACGGCGAATCTGTAGCTGAGTTTCAGTCCAATTTTCATGAGGCCATTGATGCTTACCTGGCTGCTTCTGCTGCTTTGGGTTTGGCTGCGGAGAAACCCGCGAGCGGCAAAATGATGTTGCGTATTGCGCCTGATGTTCATGCCGCAGCGATAAAGTCAGCCGCCCTCGGTGGCATCAGTTTGAATAAATGGGCAGAGGCGGCACTGGGTAAAGCTGCGCGCAAACCTGTTTCCCGTACGAACCTTTTTGGTGCCAAATCCTGAATCAACGAGCTATCGGTGTATTGAACTTAAAATCGCGACAGGCATGTATTAAATTTTTCGGCGATTACCTGGTTTCTATAACTAGAGCTAAATCGCACTCACAATCTCCCCATGCCCAAACCCAAACACACCGCCCCCAAGGTCCAAACTGCTAGCGATCAACTCGACCTGCGCCCCGGTCAGTCTTTGGAGTTGCTGAAAGAACTGCACATTCTCACGCGCGAGGGCAAGATCAACCAAGACTCGCGCCGCAAGCTCAAGCAGGTGAACCACCTGTTTCAGTTCATTGAAAAAATCCTCAAAGAATTACCGGCCAGCGACGCAGGTCTTACGCTGGCTGACCACGGCGCGGGCAAGTCGTATTTGGGTTTCATCATTTACGACTTGTTTTTCAAGTGCTTGGGTAGCGGACATATTTACGGCATAGAAACCCGCAGCGAGTTGGTGGCAGCGTCTACTGCGCTGGCGCAGCGCCTGGGTTTTGAGCGCATGCAGTTTCTCAACACCAGCGTGGCCGAGTCAGCGAACAGCCAAGCCTTGCCCGCGCAGATCGATGTGGTCACCGCGCTGCACGCTTGCGACACCGCGACAGATGACGCCATCGCCTTTGGTTTGCAAAAGCAGGCCAAGCACATGGTGCTGGTGCCGTGCTGTCAGGCCGAGTTGGCGCGTGTGTTGAACAAAAACAAGGCGCTGAATTTGCAGCGCACGCCGCTGGCCGAGTTGTGGCGGCACCCGCTGCACACCCGTGAGATGGGCAGTCAACTGACCAATGTGTTGCGCTGTTTGTATTTAGAAGCGCATGGTTACCAAGTGACGGTGACCGAGTTGGTCGGCTGGGAACACAGCATGAAAAACGAACTGATACTCGCGAAATTCACCGGGCAACGCAAACAGGCATCGGCGGATAGATTGAATGCTTTGTTAAAGGAATTTGGTTTGGAAGAAATGGGGACTTGGTGGAAATTGGGGTCAGATACCAATTAAAAGGTTAATTGGCGAAATTGGGGTCAGGTTCCAATTAATTCGTTGAATTAATTGGAACCTGACCCCAATTTCGCAAATTAACCTAACCGCATCAACTCAGGCGTGACGTTCTGCCAAGCAGGGTCACTCACCAATTGAAAATCCCCGGCCAATGCCGCTTGGCACATGCGCTGCAAAGTTTCCGCGTGCGGCAACACCGTGCCCGCAAACCTTGCTTGGCCTTGGGCGTCGGCGATCAACAGCGTTGGAAAATTCTCGATATCGAGATCACCCAGCAAGTCATCATGGTTCTCGATATCCACCCACACAAACTTGACTTTCGGCCATTGCGATGCCAATTGCGCAAAGATGGGCTGGTATTCACGACAAGTACCGCACCATTGCGCGCACAGGCAAAACACATGCATGGCATACCCACGGGCGGGCGGCGATAACGCTGACTGGTTCATGGTTCGCATGATAACGGTGCACCCATGACAAACAGCAGACCTCAGCTCGCATTACCATCCATACATGGCCCGACTGCCCCGTCTCTCATTGCCCGGTTACCCGCACCACGTGATATTGCGCGGCAACAACCGTCAGTTGATCTTCAAGGACAACAGCGACAGGCAAATATGGCTTGAGTTGCTGGTCACGCATTGCCAAACCCAGCAAGTCGATTTGCACGCTTTTGTGTTGATGGACAACCATGTGCATTTGCTGGTCACGCCGCAAGCCGATCAGGCCTTGTCAAAGATGATGCAAAACCTGGGGCGCGACTACGTGCGCTATTTCAATAAGCAGCATACGCGCACCGGCACCTTGTGGGAAGGGCGGTTTCGCAGCGCTTTGATACAAACCGACAGGTATTTCCTCGCCTGCATGGTTTACATCGACCTCAACCCTGTGCGCGCCGGCATGGTGGCCCAGGCCTTGGACCACCCCTGGTCCAGCCACGCGCATTACATCGGGGCGCGGCAAGACAGCTGGCTGGCCGCCCATGATGTGTACTGGGCGCTGGGCAATACGCCGTTCGCCAGAGAAAAGGCGTATGCCGAATTGGTTCAATCCGGTGTTGAAGAAAAAAGCAAGCAAGCACTCACATCATCTGCTTTGGGCGGGTGGGCTTTGGGCGAGGATGTGTTCATGCAAAGCCTGCAACCCTTGACCAAAAGGCGAATTCACAAGGCCAAAGCGGGTAGGCCTTTTGGCGAGAATGGTCAGAATTAATCTGTCCCCAATTAAATACCAGAGTAATTAAATAGGGAATTAATTGGTATCTGACCCCAATTAAATTGTTTGGAATTCAGCATTTGCTGGACTATGCTTACGCCTCTTCCAAGATATACACAGAGGATGGCGAAATGCAGCACGCGTTTACCGAGGGTTTGTACCAGTCCAACCAAGAGCATGACGCTTGCGGTGTGGGTTTTGTCGCGCATATTAAAGGGCAGAAAAGTCACGAGATTGTTTCTCAGGCTTTGAAAATTCTGGAAAACTTGGACCACCGTGGCGCGGTCGGTGCTGACAAATTAATGGGTGACGGTGCCGGTATCCTGATTCAACTGCCGGACGCGCTTTACCGCGAAGACATGGCCAAACAAGGCGTAAATTTGCCGGCCTTTGGTGAATACGGTGTCGGCATGGTGTTTCTGCCCAAAGAAAGCGCGTCGCGCTTGGCGTGTGAACAAGAACTCGAGCGCGCCATCCGCGCCGAGGGCCAAGTGCTGTTGGGCTGGCGCGATGTGCCGGTGAACAAAGACATGCCCATGTCGCCCACGGTGCGCGCCAAAGAGCCGCTGATCCGCCAAGTGTTCATTGGGCGCGGCAACGACGTCATCGTGCAAGACGCGCTTGAGCGCAAGCTGTACGTGATTCGCAAAACCGCCAGTGCCGCTATTTCTCACCTGAACTTGAAGCACGGCAAAGAGTATTACGTGCCCAGCATGTCCAGCCGCACCGTCATTTACAAAGGCTTGTTGCTGGCCGATCAAGTCGGTACCTATTTCAATGATTTGCAGGATGTGCGTTGCGAGTCTGCGCTGGGCTTGGTACACCAGCGTTTCTCCACCAACACCTTCCCCGAGTGGCCGCTGGCGCACCCTTACCGCTATGTGGCACATAACGGCGAGATCAACACCGTCAAAGGCAACTACAACTGGATGAAAGCGCGCGAAGGCGTCATGTCGTCTGCGGTGCTCGGCGCCGATTTGAAAAAGCTATACCCCATCAGTTTTGCTGACCAATCAGACACCGCCACGTTTGACAACTGTTTAGAACTCCTGACCATGGCCGGTTACCCGATCAGCCAAGCCATGATGATGATGATCCCCGAGCCATGGGAAAACCACAGCCACATGGACCCGCGTCGCCGCGCGTTCTACGAATACCATGCCGCCATGATGGAACCTTGGGACGGCCCGGCTTCCATCGTGTTCACTGACGGCAGACAAATTGGCGCCACCTTGGACCGCAACGGCTTGCGTCCTTCGCGTTATTGCATCACCGATGACGACTTGGTCATCATGGGTTCAGAGTCCGGCGTGTTGCCGGTGCCCGAGAGCAAGATCATTCGCAAATGGCGTTTGCAGCCGGGCAAGATGTTCTTGATCGACTTGGAACAAGGACGCATGATCAACGACGAAGAGTTGAAATCGGGTCTGGCCAACAGCAAGCCTTATAAACAGTGGATTGAAAATCTACGCATCCGTTTGGATGATGTGGAAGAGCATCCCGTCGGCTCGCCCGAGCACACCGATTTGTCTTTGCTGGATCGCCAGCAAGCTTTTGGTTACACACAAGAAGATTTCAAATTTTTAATGGCCCCTATGGCCGCCAACGGCGAAGAAGCCTTGGGTTCCATGGGCAACGACAGCCCTTTGGCCGTGTTGTCCAACAAAAACAAATCGCTCTACAACTACTTCAAACAGTTGTTCGCGCAAGTGACCAACCCGCCGATCGACCCGATCCGCGAGGCCATCGTCATGTCACTGGTGTCGTTCGTCGGACCCAAACCCAATCTGCTCGATATCAACCAGGTGAACCCGCCCATGCGTTTGGAGGTCAGCCAACCGGTGCTGGACTTCCAGGACATGGCCAAGCTGCGCCACATCGACAGCATGACCCAAGGCAAATTCAAAAGCGCCACATTGGACATCACTTACCCCTTGAGTTGGGGCCATGAAGGCGTGGAAGCCAAGCTGGCTTCGCTGTGTGCCCAAGCGGTTGACCAGATCAAAGGCGGTCACAACATTCTCATCATCAGCGACCGAGGTTTGAACGCCACGCAAGTGGCCATTCCTGCGCTGCTGGCTTTGTCAGCGATTCACCAGCATTTGGTGAAAGAAGGTTTGCGCACCAGCGCAGGCTTGGTGGTGGAAACCGGCAGCGCCCGTGAAGTGCACCACTTTGCAGTGCTGGCCGGTTACGGCGCAGAAGCGGTGCATCCCTATTTGGCGATGGAATCTTTGGCAGAATTGCACAAAAGCCTGCCTGGCGATTTGTCTGCCGACAAAGCAATTTACAACTACGTCAAAGCCATCGGCAAAGGTTTGTCGAAAATCATGTCCAAGATGGGCGTGTCCACCTACATGTCCTACTGCGGCGCGCAATTGTTTGAAGCCATCGGCGTCAACAGCGAAACGATTGACAAGTATTTCACCGGCACACCCAGCCGCGTGCAAGGCATTGGCATATTTGAAATTGCCGAAGAAGCCATCCGCATGCATGCCAGCGCATTCAGCAACGACCCCTTGCTGGCCACCATGTTGGACACCGGCGGCGAATACGCTTGGCGCACACGCGGCGAAGACCACATGTGGACGCCGGACGCGATTGCCAAGTTGCAGCACAGCACCCGCGCCAACAACTGGACCACGTACAAAGAATACGCACAAATCATCAACGACCAAAGCCGCCGTCACATGACGCTGCGCGGTTTGTTCGAATTCAAAATCGATCCTGCCAAAGCCATTCCCTTGGACCAGGTGGAGTCCGCCGCCGAGATCGTCAAACGTTTCGCCACCGGCGCCATGTCGCTGGGTTCTATTTCCACCGAAGCACACGCCACACTGGCTGTGGCCATGAACCGTATCGGCGGTAAAAGCAATACCGGCGAAGGCGGCGAAGACCCGGCGCGTTACCGCAACGAACTCAAAGGCATACCTATCAAACAAGGCGAGTCTTTGAAAAGCGTGATCGGCGACAAACAAGTCGAAGTCGATATGCCATTGCTGGCCGGGGACTCACTGCGCTCGAAAATCAAGCAAGTGGCTTCCGGGCGTTTCGGCGTCACAGCGGAGTACCTGAGCAGCGCCGACCAAATTCAAATCAAGATGGCGCAAGGTGCCAAACCCGGCGAGGGCGGCCAACTGCCGGGCGGCAAGGTGTCCGAGTACATCGGTTTTCTGCGTTACTCGGTGCCGGGCGTGGGCTTGATTTCACCGCCGCCGCACCACGACATTTACTCCATCGAAGATTTAGCGCAACTCATCCACGACTTGAAAAACGTGGCACCGCATGCAGACGTCAGCGTCAAGCTCGTGTCTGAAGTTGGCGTGGGAACCATTGCCGCAGGCGTGGCCAAGTGCAAGGCGGATCACGTGGTGATCGCCGGCCATGACGGCGGCACCGGTGCGTCTCCTTGGTCGTCCATCAAACACGCAGGCAGCCCCTGGGAAATCGGTTTAGCCGAAACCCAGCAAACCCTGGTGTTGAACGGCTTGCGCGGACGCATCCGTGTGCAAACCGACGGCCAAATGAAAACCGGTCGTGATGTGGCGATCGGTGCCTTGCTGGGCGCGGATGAATTCGGTTTTGCCACTGCGCCGTTGGTTGTTGAAGGCTGCATCATGATGCGCAAATGCCACCTCAACACCTGCCCGGTCGGCGTGGCCACACAAGACCCGGTGTTGCGCAAAAAATTCTCCGGCAAGCCCGAGCATGTGGTGAATTACTTCTTCTTTATCGCCGAGGAAGTGCGTCACATCATGGCGCAACTCGGCATCGCCAAGTTTGACGACATGATCGGCCGCGCCGATTTGCTGGACATGAAAAAAGGTGTCGAGCACTGGAAAGCCAAGGGTTTGGATTTCGGTCGCTTGCTGGCCATGCCGCCAGTGCCGCTTGGCACGCCGCTGTTCCATGTGGCGACACAAGAACACGGCCTAGACAAAGCGCTGGACAAAATACTGATTGAGAAAAGCCGCGCCGCCATCGACAAGGGCGAAAAAGTGCAGTTCATGG
>CAMDJS010000044.1 GCA_945900685.1 Bordetella parapertussis | reverse complement strand
GCTGTGAATCTGATATCTTTCAATCTGGCTGAGGTGTTTGTAATTCATCGGGCAACTTAGACTTGCAGGTCAGGAAGCCTTGAATGCTAAACATCCTCAGCCTCCTTCCTACGGTTAATCAAAGTTGCACTTCGTGCTTGAATCCGCCTCTTATTGAGAGAATAAATTAAGCAACAACCATTTTAGGCTATTTGCTTCACTTGTTGCACTTATTGCATTTATGAGATTACATTAGCGTGTGCCAACGTAAATCAAGAAATTTATTAATACTAAACACCACAAGAGAGCAACATGAGCACAACCATCGACAGGGACAGACTGATTCCACCACCTTTAAACGAGAGCGAAACAGAAATGGTAAAGACGGCGGAACGAATGATCATGGCTTGCCTCGATCACTCGCGTGCAGCAACCATCACGATTGAAAGTGATGACGGCTCAAGCCCAAGCGTACAAGTTCCACCACAAGTTTTGCGTGTTCTCGGGCAAACACTTGGACTGATGGCTCGCCACCAACCGATCATGCTTGTGCCGGAAAAGCAGGAGCTCAGCACGGTAGAAGCTGCCAATTTTTTGAATGTCTCGCGCCCTTTTGTCATCAAAGAAATCGAAGCCGGCAGGCTGATATATCGCATGGTTGGCACACACCGTCGCATCAGATTTTCTGACTTGATGGACTACGCAAAAGCCATGCGGGTCAGACAACAAGAAGCCCTCGATAAGAAGGCAGACAACGCACGTGAACTCGGACTCGACTATTAATCAGACACATCCATGGCTGGACACAACCGATACACCGCGCTTCTAGACGCCAACGTTTTGTATTCGGTCGCTATTTCAGATGCGCTGATGGAGGTCGCAGCGACAGGAATTTATGCGGCGAAATGGTCCAACGCGATTGATGATGAATGGATTAAAAATCTGGCCAAAAACAGAAAGCGCCCTGAGTCTGACTTCCATCCACGACGTGACTTAATGCATGACGCCTGCCCCGACTGGGAAGTGACTGAAGATGGCTGGAAACTTATTGAACCCTGTCTTTCCCTTCCTGATGTGAACGATCGGCACGTTCTGGCAGCAGCGATCGCTGGACATGCTGGCTGCATAGTGACCATAAATATCAAACACTTCCCTGCCTCAGTCCTTGATCCACTTGGGATCGCCGCTCTGCATCCCGATGAGTTCCTGCTCCAGCAACTAGAACTCGAACCTTTAGTTGTTCTGCCAGCATTCAAAGTCATGCGTGCTCGACTCAAAAATCCAGCTTTTACACCTGAGAAGTTTGTTGATGCAATGGAGCGTAACGGGTTGATTCAAACCGCGGCGTTCTTAGGGCAAGCATTGCAATTAATTTGAATCTGACAATCAACCCAAGAAAGGACGCATGCCAATAAGTACATCAGAAGAAACCGTGTTTCGTTCGTACCAAAAAAACGCAACCTGCTTATGTAGGTTGCGCTTGAATATGGTGGCCTGGAGTGGAATCGAACCACTGACACGCGGATTTTCAATCCGCTGCTCTACCAACTGAGCTACCGGGCCGTAAGGGCAGAACTATACCACTGTAGCCATCCTCATTGCCCGCCGGGTTGCATGGCGTCCCTTTCCTTTTTGTATTTGTCAAACGGCGGCAATGGATCGGCCTTGCCCCGGTTCATATCGGCGGCGCGTTGTTGCTCGGTACGCATACCCTCGTAAAAGGCCAACTCTGAGCACGCGGTTTGCGTGATCAACAAAACCAAACAGAGGCAAACGCGATAGGTTTTCATTTCTTAATTCTAGTGACAGCCTGATCAGGCGTCGCAAGGCACAATAGCCGTTGTTAATTTTTGAAGTCTGCATGCAAACCACCCCTCAACTTCAGTGTCAGCACTTAAACAAACGCTTTGGCAGCAACCTGGTGGTTGATGACTTGTCGTTTTCACTTTTTCCCGGCGAATGCCTGGGCGTGATCGGCCCAAACGGTGCAGGCAAAACCACCACATTTCGCATGTGTTTGGGGCTGACCACGCCTGACAGCGGCAGCGTCACTATCTTTGGTGAAGACATGCCCAAGCAGGCGCTGTCCATCAAATCACGGCTTGGCGTGGTCAGCCAATTCGACAGCCTGGACCCCGATTTTTCCTGCGCCGAAAACCTTTTGGTCTATGGCCGCTACTTTGGCATGAAGCGCGCCGACATTGATGCGCGCATTCCCAGTTTGCTGGAGTTCGCCGCCTTGAGCCACAAGGCGAACGCCAAACCCGGCGAACTCTCTGGTGGCATGAAGCGCAGATTGAGTCTGGCGCGCGCCTTGGTCAATGACCCGCAGTTACTTCTACTTGATGAACCGACCACGGGTCTGGACCCGCAAGCACGGCATTTGATGTGGGAGCGTTTGCAACAGTTGTTGCAACAGGGCAAATCGATTTTGCTGACCACGCATTTCATGGACGAGGCCGAGCGCTTGTGTGACCGCTTGCTGGTGGTGGACCATGGCCGCAAGATCGCCGAGGGCAAACCGCGCGACCTGATTGCCGAGCACCTTGAGCCGGACGTGGTCGAGGTTTACGGCGGCGACACGCAAGCACTGGCACACGGCCCGCTGCGCGCGCAAGCGCAACGGGTTGAGGTCAGCGGTGACACGGTATTTTTCTATACGCAAACCGCGCAAGCCTTGTTGCAAGCGCTGGCCGCTTACCCGGGCGTTCGCAGTCTGCATCGCCCGGCGAACCTGGAGGATTTGTTTTTGAAACTGACCGGACGGCAAATCCGCGAGGGGGCTTGATGCATTTGCGATTCTGGCCCGTTTTTTTGCGCAATTTTCTGGTCTGGCGAAAGATGATCATTCCCAGTCTGATCGCCAACATCGCCGAGCCCTTGATGTGGCTGGTGGCTTTCGGTTATGGCCTGGGCGCGCTGGTCGGCGAAGTGCAACTCGGTGCGGACAAGGTGTCTTACATCGTGTTTCTGGCCAGCGGCTCGATTTGCATGAGCGCCATGAATGCAGCCACGTTTGAAGCTCTCTATTCAGCTTTCTCGCGCATGCATGTGCAAAAGACCTGGGACGGCATCATGAATGCGCCGGTGCGTTTAGACGATGTGCTGCTGGCTGAAATGCTGTGGGCCGCCTTCAAAGCGGTGTTCACGGTCAGCGCCATTTTGTGCGTGATGTTGGGGCTTGGCATTGTGCAAAGCTGGAAAGTTCTGCTGGCCTGGCCCATTTTGCTCGGCGTCGGTATCACCTTCAGTTGTCTGGCTTTGATCTTCAACGCTTTGGCCAAGGGCTACGATTTTTTCACCTACTACTTCACGCTGTTTCTCACACCCATGATGTTTTTAAGCGGCGTGTTTTTCCCGCTTGACAGCTTGCCTGATGCGGTGCGTTGGGTGGCCATGGTGTTGCCGCTGACGCAAGCGGTGGCATTGGTGCGACCGCTGTTCATGGACCAGTGGCCCACGGATGTGCTGTTGCACTTGGGTGTGTTGACGGCGTATGCGGTCGTCGCCTGGTTGATTGCGCTGCACCTGACACGCAAGCGCTTCAGGCAGTGAAGTTTGCGTCAGTGACTGCCTGGGCTTGGCCGATTTACATTTGCCGCTCGGGCAGGTAAACCCGCAAACCATCCATGAAATATTCAACCACGATTTGACAGGCCAAGCGGCTGTTGTCTTCACGCGGCATCGCCGTAAACCCCAGCATGGCCTCTTCTTCCTCGCTGGGTTCAAACAATTCTTTGGCGTGCTCAGGCTCGATAAAGCAGTGGCAGGTGGCACAGGTGCCGTTGCCGCCGCACTCCGCCACAAAACCGCCGACACGCGCTTCTTGCGCCGCACTCAACAGCGTTTGTCCGTTTTGTGCAAATGCTTCTTGCACCACGTTGTCGGGATGAATGAAAAACAGTTTGATCATCAGTCTGCATACACCCCAGCAGCTTTGATGATGGGGCTCCATTTGTTGATTTCAGAGAGTACAAATTTGCGGTGTTCTTGTGGTTCGGTGCGTTTGTCAGTGATCATGACCGCGCCCAAGTCTTGCTGCTTTTTCACAAACGCAGGGTCAGTCAACACCTGACGCAAAGCCGCATTCCATTTGGCTTGGGTTTCATCTGACATGCCTTTGGGGCCATAGGCGCCATGCCAGATGCTGATTTGAAAACCTTTGACACCGAGTTCTTGCATGGTGGGTAATTGGCTGAATGTCGGCTGCGGCAAACGCTTTGGCGTGGTGACAGCATAGGCCTTGATTTTTTTGCCCTCAATGTATGCCATGGTGTTGCTGGTCTGGTCACACAGCAAATCAATTTGCCCGCCCATCAAATCGGTGATGGCCATAGACACGCCTTTGTAGGGGATGGTGGCGAGTTCGGTTTTCATCGCGGCTTGCCAAAGCAGTCCGCACAAATGCGAAGCCGAGCCGACACCGGCGTTACCCAAATTCACCTTGTCTTTGTTTTTACCGACCCAGGCAGACAGTTGTTTGTAGTCGCTGGCTTCCATGGTGGGACGCGCCACGATGCTCATCGGCACTTCGTGGATCATGCCCAGAAAACTGAAATCAGCGTCTACTTTAAAACCGGGGTTGCGGTTGAGCGCGGGCATGGTGGCCATGCCGATGTGGTGGATCAAAATCGTGTGACCGTCAGGTGCGGCACGTGCCACCTTTTGTGTGGCGATCGCACCACCAGCGCCCAATATGTTTTCCACCACCACCGAGTTCACACCCAGCGGTTTGCGCAAAGCCTCGGCCATGTCGCGCGCCAAACGGTCGGTCGGCCCGCCTGCGGTGAATGGCACGATGATGGTGACGGCTTTGTCTTTGAGGGGGAAACTTTGCGCGAAAGCGCTGCACACGGCCGACAGCGCGAATGCCAAGGTCACAAGCGCATCTTGCCCGCGCTTGTTCACGCCTTGCTGCAACAAGCCGCGCTGAATGCCGACGCTTGCTCGCTTGCTATTTGTAACTGCGCGCATCTTCAATCACTTTACCGTCATTGGGCAAACTGCCCGGCGCGGCAATGACGATGTCTGCGCGCAATTTGGTGATGTCGCGCACCGCTTGTTCCACAGATGTCACCCACTCGGTGTTGTGGTCTGCTGTTTCAATATGCAAATGCATTTGGTCTTGCGCCATCTCTCCGCTGATCACCAAACGTGCTTTGCCAATTTGTGCAAAACGCTTGACGATTTGATCAACCTGGCCGGGATGCACAAACATGCCGCGCACCTTGGTGGTTTGGTCTGCGCGACCCAGCCAACCTTTGATGCGTTGGTTGGTGCGGCCTGTCGGGCACATGCCCGGCAATAGGGCGGTCAAGTCGCCAGTGCCGAAACGTATCAGCGGGTAATCCGGGTTGAGCGTGGTCACCACCAATTCGCCTACCTCGCCCTCTGCCACTGGGTCGCCGGTGCCGGGGCGCACGATCTCCACAATCACGCCTTCGTCCAACACCAGACCTTCGCGTGCTGCGGTTTCATACGCGATCAAACCGATGTCTGCCGTGGCGTAGCACTGGTAAGCCGTGACGCCGCGCTCAGCCAGCCAGTCGCGCAATGAAGGCGGAAACGCTTCACCGCTTACCAGCGCTTTCTTTAATGAAGGCAGCGCCACTTGGGTTTCAGCGGCTTTGTCGATGATGATTTTCAAAAAGCTCGGTGTACCGCAATAGCCTGCGGGGCGCAATTCAACCATGGCTTGCAACTGCTGCTCGGTCTGTCCGGTACCGCCCGGAAACACGCTGCAACCCAAGGCATGCGCGCCGCTTTCCATGATGGAACCCGCCGGTGTGAAGTGGTAGCTGAAGCAGTTGTGCACCAACTCACCGGGGCGAAAACCTGCGGCATACAAAGCACGCGCCACGCGCCAATAGTCAGCGCGTGTACCCTCGGGTTCGTAAATCGTGCCGGGAGAAGCAAACACGCGCGGCATGGCTTTGCCGAAAGACAACGCAGAAAAACCGCCGAACACATCGCTGCCACGCTGCGCTTGTTGACGCTCGAGCAACTCGTATTTACGTGTGACCGGCAAAGCCGCCAGCGCTTCACGCGAAGTGATGGAAGCAGCGTTCACGCCTTTCAAAATACCAGCAAAAGCAGGCGTGTGTTGTTGTGCATGCGCAATCTGTTTGGGCAACGCTTGCAGCAACGCGGCTTCACGCTGCGCCGGGTCACGTGTTTCCAAGGGGTCGTAACTGTCAGTCATAGGTGTTTAAGCAAGCCAGCGCTTGCGTCGTTTGTAACTTTTCACGTCTTTAAAGCTCTTTCGCTCACCGCCGCCCATGCCCAAATAAAACTCTTTCACGTCTTCGTTGCTGGCCAAGTCGGCGGCTGCGCCGTCCATCACAATGCGCCCCGACTCCATGATGTAACCGAAGTCGGCATAGCGCAGCGCCATGTGGGTGTTTTGCTCGGCTAGCAAAAAAGTGACCTGCTCTTTTTGGTTCAAGTCTTTCACGATGTTGAACACTTCTTCAACGATTTGCGGTGCCAGACCCATGGATGGCTCGTCGAGCAACACCAGTCTCGGGTTGGCCATCAAAGCGCGGCCAATGGCGCACATTTGCTGCTCACCGCCGGAGGTGTAGGCCGCTTGTGAAGTGCGCCGTGTTTTCAGGCGTGGAAAGTAGTTGTAAACCTTCTCAAGGTTGGCGGCGATCTCGCCTTTGTCGGTGCGCGTGTAACTGCCGGTGAGCAGGTTTTCTTCGATCGTCAAATGCGCAAAGCAATGTCGGCCTTCCATGACTTGCACCACACCGCGTTGCACCAGATCGGCAGGCGTCAGGTTTTCAATTCGCTCGCCACGCAACTCAATGCTGCCCTTGGTGACTTCGCCGCGCTCGCCTTTGAGTAAGTTGGAAATGGCGCGCAAGGTGGTGGTTTTGCCCGCACCATTGCCACCCAGCAATGCAACGATGCCGCGCTCGGGCACCTGCAAGGACACACCTTTCAACACCAGGATCACATGGTTGTAGATGACCTCGATGCCATTGACATTCAAAACAATGTGGGGTGTGCTCATGGCTGTATCCGGTTTAACGCTTCAGATCAAGACTGACAATCCGCACCGGTGCGGCGCGTCAGCTTTTTCTCAGCCGCATATTTATCAGCAGTGGCTTTGACCAGCGGTTTCAAAATCTGTTCATCAGCTTGCATCCAGTCGGAGGTGAACTCCCAGGCCTTGCCGTTCCAAGTGTGAATACGTGTCCAAGCCGCGCCCATGTGGTCCATGCAAGAGGTGCTGATCGGACGCATCACGCCTTTGAAGCCGAGTGCGTCGAGTTTGGCTTGTGTAAGGTTCAGGTTTTCCAGACCCCAGCGCACTTGCTCGCCGGTGACAACCTTGCCTTTGCCAAAACGTTCTTGCGCTGAACGAATGCCTTCAATACCGATCATGGCACTCATCACACCACGCAAATACAGCACCTGTCCTACTTCTTCTTTCGGTCCTGTGCCCTGGCCTTTGGCGTGGATTTGGGTCAACATGGTTTTGACGATGTCAGAGTTAGGTTCTGCGCCATGCTGAATCGTGATTGCGTTGTAACCCTTGGCACCATCGGCCACGTCTTTCACATCAGGCTCTGCACCAGCCCACCACACGCCATACATTTTTTCGCGGGCATAGCCAGTGGCTTGCGCTTCCTTGATGGCGGTGGAATTCATCACGCCCCAACCCCACAACACCACGTAGTCGGGCTTGGCCTGGCGCACCTGCAACCAAGTGGCTTTTTGTTCCACACCGGGAGGTGTGACTGGCAGCAATTGCAACTCGAACCCGTGGTTACGCGCACGCTCTTGCAGCAATGGAATAGGCTCTTTACCGAAGGGACTGTCGTGGTAGACCAAGGCAACTTTTTTGCCTTTGAGTTTGTCCCAGCCGCCTTCTTTCTTGGCGATGGCTTGCATGATGGTGTCGGCTGCCACCCAGTAAGTACCGGCTATCGGGAAGTTCCACTTGAACACCGCGCCATCAGCGCTTTCGCTGCGGCCATAGCCCACCGTCAGCACCGGGATTTTGTCGCCGGGGGCTTTTTCAGTGATGGCGAAAGTCGCACCCGTAGACAGGGTTTGCACAAAGCTGGGGTTTTTGCTTTTCAGGCGTTCATAGCATTCCACACTGCGTGCGGTGTCGTAGCCGGTTTCGCATTCTTCATACGCAATCTTCACGCCGTTGATGCCGCCTTTGCTGTTGACGAGCTTGAGGTAATCGACAAAGCCGTTGGCCCAAGGCGTGCCGTTGGGCGCATAAGGACCGGTGCGGTAAGACAGCACCGGAACAAATTGTTCTTTGGCTTGCGCTTGGGCTTGCGTGACCACGCCCATACCCAAACTTGCCACCAAGGCTGATAACAACAAAAGGGATTTCTTCATCTTTGTCTCCTTCAAATTTGACTCACACTTGCGATGAACAACACCGTCAATACGGGAACGGCCAGACGCGCATTTTTTGTTTGCCAATCGCCCACAAACGCGCCAAGCCGTGCGGCTCGACAATCAAAAACCAAACAATCAAGGCACCGAAAATCATCAATTCGGCATGCGACACCACCGTGGTAGAAATCACAAAACCAAACCAAGCGGCGAACACCGGCAGAAACTGGTTGAGGAAAATTGGCAGCACCACAATAAAAGCCGCACCTAAAAAGCCGCCCATGATGGAGCCCATGCCACCGATGATGACCATGAACAACAAGCGAAACGATTGGTCCACCGAGAAAGCACTCGGCTCCCATGAACCCAAATAAATAAACGCCCACAACGCACCGGCCATGCCGATGATGAACGAACTGACCGCAAACGCGCTGAGCTTGGCGTACATGGGGCGGATACCGATGACGGCCGCAGCCACGTCCATGTCGCGTATAGCCATCCATTCGCGACCGATGGCGCCGCGCACCAGGTTTTTCGCCAGCAATGCCACCACGCACAACAGACTCAGGCAAAACAGGTATTTGCTCAAATCGCTTTCAATCGGCATACCAAAGACTTGCAGGTTAGACACCGACACCGAACCGGACGGCGTGTCCAAGGTGAACCACTTGATGCGCAAAAACATCCAGTCGGCGAAGAACTGCGCGGCCAATGTCGCGACCGCCAAATACAAACCGCGCACCCGCAAACTCGGCAAACCAAACAAGATACCGAACACAGTGGCGCACAAACCGCCCAATATCAAGGTCGGAATCAACGGCATGCCGGGAATGCGCGCAAAAAAGTTGTACGCGCCATAAGCACCTACCGCCATGAACGCGCCCGAGCCCAAAGAGATTTGGCCGCAATAACCGACCAGAATATTCACACCCAAAGCCGCCATGGCCATGATGACGAAGGGAATGAGGATGGCGCTGAACATGTAGTCTGAGGCGATGAACGGCACACCGACAAATGCCAGCAGCATTAAAGCAGCGATGAACCAGCGGTCCTGCATGATCGGGAAGATCTGCTGGTCCGCTTGGTAGCTGGTTTTGAATTGGCCGTTTTCTCTGTAGAACATGCTTAAACCCGGTCGATGATCTTTTCGCCAAACAAACCTTGCGGACGAACCAACAAGAACAACAAAGCCAGAACATAAGCAAACCAAATTTCGATGCCGCCACCGACATAAGGACCCAAATACACCTCGGAGAGTTTTTCACCGACACCGATGATCAAGCCGCCGATGATGGCGCCCGGCACGGAGGTGAGGCCACCCAAAATCACCACGGGCAACGCACGCAATGCGACCGTCGCCAATGAAAACTGCACGCCGAGTTTGCTGCCCCAAATCATGCCGGCCACCAAAGCCACCACGCCGGCGACGCACCACACAATCACCCAGATGCGGTTCAAGGGAATGCCGATGGATTGCGCCGCTTGGTGGTCATCGGCCACCGCACGCAAGGCGCGACCGGTGCTGGTTTTTTGGAAAAACAGCGACAGCAAAGCCACCAGACACGCGGCGATCAAAGCCGCGATCAAATCTTCCTGGTTGATCAAAATACCGCCGGGGAAGGTGGACTCGAAAGCCATCACCGGTTCCTTGGGCATGCCGATGTCAATTTTGTAAATGTCGCTGCCAAATATTGATTGGCCCAGTCCTTCCAAAAAGTAGGTGATGCCCAAAGTCGCCATCAACAAGGTGGTGCCTTCTTGGTTCACCAACTGGCGCAACACCAAACGCTCGATCACCCAGGCCACGCAAAACATGACAACGGCCGCCATGGCAAAAGCGATCAGGTTGACCAACCACAAATTGCCCAGACCGGAAGCATTCAACCACTCGGAAAAACGCGCCATGGCCAGTGCCGCGAACAAGACCATCGCGCCTTGCGCGAAATTGAACACGCCAGAGGCTTTGAAGATCAGCACAAAACCCAAAGCCACCAGCGAATACAACATACCCGCCATCAGGCCGCCGAGCAGTGTTTCAAGAAAGAATCCCATGGCAGTCAATGTCCTGTACCGAGGTAGGCGCTGATCACCTCGGGGTTGTTGCGCACTTCATCCGGTGTGCCGTCGCCGATTTTTTTACCGTAGTCCAACACCACCACGCGGTCTGAGATATCCATGACCACGCCCATGTCGTGCTCGATCAAGACCACGGTGGTGCCGAACTCGTCGTTCACATCCAAAATGAAACGACACATGTCTTGTTTTTCTTCCACGTTCATACCAGCCATCGGTTCGTCCAACAGCAGCACTTGCGGTTCAAGCGCCAGCGCGCGGCCCAAGTCCACGCGTTTTTGTAAACCGTAGGGCAACTGCCCGACCGGCGTTTTGCGGTAGGCCTGGATTTCTAAAAAGTCGATGATTTCTTCCACTTTTCTGCGATGTTCAAATTCTTCGCGCTGTGCGGGGCCAAAGCGAATAGCCTGCAACAACAAATTCGACTTCATGCGCAGATTGCGCCCAGTCATGATGTTGTCGAGCACGCTCATGCCTTTGAACAAAGCCAGATTTTGAAATGTACGCGCCACACCCATGACCGCTACTTGGTGGCTGTCCATGTGGCTGAAGGTTTGACCACGGAAAGTGATGCTCCCTTGCTGCGGCGTGTACACGCCGTTGATGCAATTGAGCATGGACGATTTGCCCGCGCCGTTGGGGCCGATGATGGCGCGAATTTCGTGTTCGCGCACATCAAAACTGATGTCAGACAAAGCCTTCACACCGCCAAAACTCAGCGATATGTTTTGCACATTCAATATGACGTCGCCGATTTGCTTGCTCATGCGGCACGCTCCACGGCGTTAAACACTTTGGCGTCTGACAATGTCAACGTGGCACTGACGCTGCCGCTTCTGCCGTCTTCAAACTTGACGGCGGTTTCAATGAATTGCTGTTGCATTCCATCGTATAAAGCATGCACCAGCACCGCGTATTTTTCAGCGATGAAACCGCGCCGCACTTTGTTGGTACGCGTGAGTTCGCCGTCATCCGCGTCAAGTTCTTTGTGCAACACCAAGAAGCGGCTGATTTGCGAACCGGCCAGCAAGGTGTCCACCGACAAATCTGCGTTGACTTTTTCCACGCATTCCAACATCAACTGGTAGACCTCGGGCTTTTGCGCCAAATCGGTATAGCCTGCATACGGCAGGTTGCGGCGTTCCGCCCAATTGCCGACCGCGTCGAAATCGATGTTGACCATGACGCAAACTCTGTCACGCCCGTCGCCATAAGCCACCGCTTCTTTGATGAACGGGAAAAACTTCAGTTTGTTCTCCACATACTTGGGCGCGAACATGGCGCCGTCGTTCGCACCGCCTTGAATGCGCCCCACATCTTTCACGCGGTCGATGATTTTCAAATGCCCACGACTATCGATGAACCCAGCGTCATTGGTTTTGTACCAACCGTCTGCGCTCAGCACCTCGGCTGTGGCTTCGGGGTTTTTGTAATAGCCTTTGAGCAAACCGGCGGACTTGACCAGAATTTCACCGTTCTCAGCCACTTTGATTTCCACGCCGTCGCAAGGCACACCCACGGTGTCGGCATACGCCTGGTTGTCCGGTTGCAAACACACGAACACTGCAGTTTCGGTCGAACCGTACAACTGCTTGAGGTTGATGCCGATTGAGCGGTAAAAGCTGAACAAGTCAGGACCGATGGCCTCGCCTGCGGTGTAGGCCACACGCACCCGCGACATGCCGAGGTTGTTACGCAAGGGTCCGTACACCAGCAAATTACCAAGGCCGTACATGAGTGTGTTCCAAGCACCGATGGACTCACCATCCATGCGGCGTGGCCCGACTTTGCGCGCCAACGCCATGAAGTAATTGAATATGCCGCGCTTGGGTGCGCTTGCGTCTTCCATGCGAATCATCACTTGCGTGAGCAAGCCTTCAAACACGCGCGGCGGCGCAAAGTAATAGGTCGGCCCGATTTCTTTCAAATCGATGGTCACCGTTTCTGCTGATTCAGGGCAATTCACCACATAACCGCAGCACAGCCATTGCGCATAGCTGAAGATGTTTTGCCCGATCCAAGCCGGAGGCAAATACGCCAGCACTTCTTCACGGCTGGTCAGTTTGTCAAAGTCGGCACCGGCTTTGGCGCGGTCTAACAAACTGCGGTGTGTGTGCACCACGCCTTTGGCGTTGCCGGTGGTGCCAGAGGTGAAAAACATGGCGGCCACGTCATCTGCTTGCGCGGCTTTGATCTGCTGATCCACAAACTGCGGGATTTTGACGGCCAAGGCAGCGCCCTCTTGCAACAGCGTATCCAAGCTGCACAAAGCTTGCGCAGGGTAATTGCGCAAACCGCGCGGGTTGTCGTAGTAGATGCGAGTCAATGTGGGGCAATCCGCTTGTATTTCTTGCAGCTTGTCGACTTGCTCTTGGTTTTCCACCACCGCAAACCGCACTTCTGCGTTGTTGATGGGAAATACATATTCGGTGCCCACGGCATCTTGGTAGAGCGGCACCGGAATAGCACCCAGCGTTTGCACAGCCAGCATGGCGGCAGACAAACGCGGGCGATTCGCGCCGACCACGATCACATGGTCACCGCGCTTCATACCGTCACGCGCAAACACGTGCGTCATTTGCCCAACCATGGTGAACAAATCCGCCCAATTCAGCGTCTGCCAAATGCCATATTCTTTTTCGCGCAGCGCAGCAAAGCCGGGGCGTTGCCGGGCGTGTTGGGCCAAAAGTTGGGGGAAAGTCGTGTCCATCTGCCAATCAAATCACAAAGCACGCGGACTTGCGTCCACGCTAAGGGTCAAATATTAGGACTTGGTTTGACGCTTTTTTGTCTTTTGAACGACAATTAAGGGAAGATACCTAGGCTTTATTACTTCTCTTTTTTGTCGCTATGTCCCAAGACCTGCACCAACGCCGCCGCGCACCCACACCCGCTGAACTTGTCGGCATTCCTTGGCTGGCGCTGCTCAACCCGCAAGAGCGGGCTCGCACCCTGCCCCAATTGGTGGTGGGCGATGCACTGGGTGGCGATGTGGTGTGCCGCATCGGGCGTGCCCCCACGTATTGGTTTGGCGTGATCGACGGTTTGCTGAAAATGAATATCGACACCGACAAAGGCGACAGCCTGACATTCACCGGCGTGTCACGCGGGGGGTGGTTTGGGGAAGGCACTGTGCTTAAACGCGAACCGTATCGTTACAACGTCAACGCACTGCGTCCCAGCGTGGTCGCCGGTTTACCGATTGACAGTTTTCACACCCTGCTGGCCGAGTCTATTGGCTTTAACCGCTTCATCATGAACCAGTTGAACGAACGCCTCGGGCAATTCATTGCGGCGCGTGAAATTGACCGCATCAACAACCCTGACTTACGCGTCGCGCGCAACCTGGCCGCCCTCGTCAACCCGGTGCTGTTTCCGGGCGTAGGCGAAGTCTTGGATATCACCCAACAAGAGTTGGGTTACCTGGTCGGCCTGTCGCGCCAACGTGTGAATGTGGCTTTGAAGCGGCTGGAAGAAGCGCAATGGATACGTGTCAGCTACGGCGGCATTCGCGTATTGAATTTGCCTGCGCTGCGAAGCCATACACTGAGTCTCACATGAACGACACCACCACCATCAGACTGAACAAGCGCATGGCCGAACTCGGCATTTGCTCACGCCGCGAAGCCGACGATTGGATTGCCAAAGGCTGGGTGAAAGTCAACGGTGAAACCGCCGTGCTGGGCAAACCTGTCAGCCCTCTCGACCGCATCGAAGTGGATGCATTGGCGCGCGGTCAGCAAGACAAGCAAGTGACGATTTTGTTGCACAAGCCCATGGGCTATGTCAGCGGCCAAGCCGAGGACGGCCATGAACCGGCGATCAACCTGATTGAAGCCCGCACGCATTGGCGAGACGACCGCTCGACTGTGCGCTTTGCGCCGCGCCAGCGCATGGGGCTGGCGCCTGCCGGTCGATTGGATATTGATTCGGTGGGTTTGCTGGTGCTGACGCAAGATGGTCGCGTGGCGCGTCAACTGATCGGTGAAAACTCCGGTGTGGAGAAAGAATATCTGGTGCGGGTGCAATACGGACGCTTGCCCGCCGGTGAAGTGCAAACCGATGTGCAGTCGCTGTTTCCTGTAGACAAAATGGCTTTGCTGTGCCACGGTTTGTCGCTAGACGGTCAAGCCCTTAAAACGGCATTGGTGGAATGGCAAAACCCCGAGCAACTGCGCTTTGTGCTGACCGAGGGCAAAAAGCGGCAAATACGCCGCATGTGCGAACAAGTCGGGTTGACCGTGGTCGGCTTGAAGCGGGTGCGCATAGGCCGGGTGAAGTTAGGCCAACTGCCTGTCGGTCAATGGCGCTATTTAGGGCGGGACGAAACCTTTGCCTGAGCTTCATGGGATTTTGACAAAGCGCAAATTGGTTTCTTCAGACACGTGCATAGGAATGATTAAGAAAGCCATGCCTGTAGCGCTCATGTTTTGTCTGACTTTGCCATTGCCTTGAGAATCAAGCCCAACAACAATTTTTTCGCTGGCAACCCCCACCATCGGCTCACCGGCTTGAAAGCCTGCCACTTGCGACCTTGAGAGGATTTCAAGTTGCCCGTTGCGAAGTTGAAAATGCTTTCCCCGGACAAATGAGGCGGCTTTGAGCTGGCTGCCACTTGATGATTGAGCCACCACTTCCACCTTGTCTTCATTCAACACAGACACCTTGATGGTGTCAATGTCAGCAGGATTGATTGCTGTGTCTTCCGGCCACAAAATTGCACTCAGGTAGGCCTCTTTGTCTTGTGGTTTGGTTTTTTCCGC
>CAMDJS010000043.1 GCA_945900685.1 Bordetella parapertussis | reverse complement strand
TCAACCAAAGCGGCCAATCCAGAAAAAGTCAAAGCTTTTGCAGAGGCCAATCCTGAAGTGCTGCTACAAGGCAAATACTTTGCAAGCCAACCCGTGCCAGCAAGTTTTGCATCGGTCAATTACTGGGGCGTCAATGCCTTTGCGTTTGTCAATAGCAAGGGCGAGAAGCAATTCGGCAAATGGATTTTTGAGCCCGCCACTGGCGTGCTGGGTCTCAGTGAAGAAGAGGCAAAGGCCAAGGGACCTCATTTCCTGTTCGACGAACTCCGTCAACGTGTCAAGGATGGCCAAGTCACTTTCAATTTCAATCTTCAGTTGGCTGAGATGGGTGACAAACTAGACAGTGCCACCGTTCCACTACCTGAAGCCCGTCGCAAAGTAACGCTCGGCAACTTGAAGGTGACAGCAGTCTCTGAAGATTCGACAGGCGCGTGCCGCGACATTTCTTTTATACCTACAGTCTTGCCAAAAGGTGTAGAACCATCCAACGATCCGATGCTTGCTGCAAGAGCTGCCCCTTACGCCGTTGGTATAGGTCGCAGACTCTCCGAAGGTTCGAAGCAGTGAATGATTGCGTGACGGGGCACACGCTGTCTTGCCACTGCAATGAATGATCCCGATTCATTGGCACTGGCCCGCGCTCAATGGCGATGGCGAGGTAAGGACCGCCCTGCTTTTGCCCAAGCCCCGATGCAAGGTCAAATTTCAGTGTGGGATTTCCCGCGTCCACCAGAACTCGTTCGCGACAAGCGCGAGATCGTGGTGCATTGGGGTATGACACTGGTGGCTCGAACCTGTGGTGCCTGGGCAGTCAGGGAGACATCTCACCCACCCACTTTTTACATTCCAATGGCAGACGTCAAAGATGCACTTTTGCGTCCCGCTGGACGAGGCTCATTTTGCGAGTGGAAAGGCCCTGCGCTTTATTGGGATCTGTTGGATGGTGAGCACTGTTTACCCAGAGTGGCTTGGAGCTATCCGCAACCCTTGGCAGGCGCGGAGTCGTTGGCAGATTGCATTGCTTTTTATGCACACCATCTCGATTGCACAGTCGATGGTGCAAACGTTGTTCCACAGTCTGGCGGGTTTTATGGAGGCTGGATCACACCAGATCTGTCTGGGCCATTCAAAGGTGAGCCCAACAGCAGCGACTGGTAAGGAATATTCGTCTTTAGTTATCAAGCACTGCGCTAGCCCAACGTTGCAGCCAAGGGCGTAAAGGCAAGAATGCTCGGTATGCAAGCTCTAGCATTGATGTGACGGGCCACTTACTTTCATTTTGACCCTTTGATGCGTTAATCAAAATATTACCGAACTCAATTTAACTCAGCATATATAAAAAAGAATCTGTAGAATTATCTGGATTGAATCAATAAAACTAAGTCAAAACCTATTCAATTGTGATTGCAACTTTAAGAATGATTACTCTCGATGTCTTTAAGCAAATTAATTACACACATGACTCTTACTGAAGGCGATATCTCATATGTGATTCAAATGGCTTGGGAGGACCGCACAACATTTGAGACCATACACGAGCGAACGGGACTTACAGAGGCGCAAGTGGTCAATCTCATGCGAGCAGCACTTAAGCCAAAGTCATTCACACTTTGGAGAAAAAGAGTCAAAGGTCGCTCTACCAAGCATCGTGCACTGAGAAGTAATGAGATGAAATTCCATGATCGGCAAATTGCAGATCACCGCAGAGCTAATTGCTAATCACTGATTTAGACAAAGAAGCGATCATGAGGTAAGAACCAAGATGCTGTGCAACAGACAACTGCATCAACGAATTCGAAAGCCAGATACACCCCCCCTTTGGCACTGATCTACATCTTCGAATCTCAATCAAATTCTTTCAAATAGCATTACATGTCGAATCACATCAATAAACCTTCTTTGACGGCCCTGCTCCTCGGGTTTGGGGGATTGCTTCCTTTTGTCGGACTATCAAGCCTATCCGTGCTCACTTCTGGGACCCATCAGCAAACAATTTTGTTCAGTCTTTTGGCATATGGCGCAACCATCATCAGCTTCTTAGGCGCTATACATTGGGGCCTAACGATGAGGGAAGATTCCCCAAACAGTCTGAGGCTTGTTTGGGGGGTGATTCCTAGTTTGGCAGCATGGCTGAGCTTGGTTTTCAGTACCCAACTGGGACTTGCTATTGAAGGTTTGATCCTTTGGGTCTGCTTTTTTGTGGATTACAAAACTTATCCAACTTTCAATTTATCGGCTTGGCTCAAGTTGCGATTTGTACTGACACTAGTTGCGAGTTTGAGTTTATTCATACCGCTTACGCTCATCATCAGTCAATGATTTAAAACCCAACAAAAATTACCATGAGCTAATCTTGATTTGATCTAAAAGAGAATTACGCTAGCAAGAACAATCTGCGTTGGTCAAGGCCAGTCAGCTTGGTTCCGTTAAATTAAATGAAAACATTCATGCAGGGTGGTTTATAAAAAAACCGACAGCGCAAGGGAAAACCCTTTGCCCAAGATAGCAATCATGACTTGACATCAGTTACTTAAGGCCTGAATAATTCAGATATGAAAATTTTATGTATTGGTGGCGGGCCAGCAGGCTTGTATTTTGCGCTTTTAATGAAGCTCCAAAACCCTGCACATCAAGTGACCGTGGTAGAGCGTAACCGCCCCTATGACACTTTTGGATGGGGCGTGGTGTTGAGCGACCAGACTCTGGATAACCTGCGCAGCGCCGATCCAAAGTCAGCACAACTGATTGGGGATGCATTCAACCATTGGGACGACATTGAGGTGTTTTTTAAAGGTAAGCAAATTCGCTCAACAGGCCACGGTTTTTGCGGTATCGGACGAAAACACCTGCTCAATATCCTGCAACAGCGCTGTGAAGAAATTGACGTGCAACTGGTATTTGAAAATGATGTGATGGACGACCAAGTCTTGGCTGCACAATACCAAGCCGACCTGGTGATTGCCAGTGATGGATTGAATAGCCGCATTCGTAGCCGTTACGCTGAAAGTTACCAGCCTGACATTGATGTACGAAATTGCCGTTTTGTATGGCTGGGCACTCACAAAACCTTTGATGCTTTCACCTTTGCATTTGAGCAAACAGAGCACGGCTGGTTTCAAGCCCATGCGTACAAGTACGACGAACACACATCCACTTTCATTGTGGAAACGCCCGAATCAGTTTGGAAAGCGCATGGCATTGACAAGATGAGCCAAGAAGAAGGCGTGGCATTTTGCCAAAACCTCTTTGCCAAATATTTAGATGGTCAACCACTGATAAGCAATGCGCTACACCTGCGCGGTTCTGCCATCTGGATGCAGTTTCCTCGGGTCATTTGCAAAAACTGGGTTCATTGGACGAATGCACAGCAAGATAATCCTGTTCCTGTTGTTTTGATGGGTGACGCAGCACACACTGCACACTTCTCGATTGGCAGCGGCACCAAACTCGCCTTAGAAGATGCCATTGAGTTGGCCAATACTTTTGCCAAACATGCTGATGCTGATATGCAAACGGTGCTGCAAGCCTATGAAGAGCGGCGCATTGTCGAGGTGCTGAAGATACAAAATGCTGCTCGCAATTCCACCTCTTGGTTTGAGCATGTAGACCGTTATGTACACATGGATATTGAGCAATTTACCTATTCCTTACTGACCCGCTCACAACGCATCAGTCATGAGAACCTGCGGCTTCGCGACCCTGCTTGGTTGGGTCAATTTGAATCTTGGTTGTCTGGGGGGCGTGCAGTCGCACCCATGCTCTTGCCTTTCAAACTTCGCGAACTGAAACTAAAAAATCGCATTGTGGTTTCACCCATGGCCACCTACAGCGCGGTGGCGGGTGTGGTCAATGATTTTCATCTGGTGCACCACGGTTCACGTGCATTAGGTGGCGCTGGCTTGCTGATGGTGGAGATGACCAGTCCCACTCCAGAGGGTCGCATTACGCTTGGTTGTCCTGGTTTGTGGAATAACACTCAGCAACATGCTTTTCGTCGCATCACTGAATTTGTACACCAACATGATGCCCACATTGGTTTGCAACTTGGCCACAGCGGCGCCAAAGGCTCGACGCAGTTAGGGTGGGAAGCGATTGATGAGCCACTTCTCAAAGACAACTGGCCCTTGATAGCGGCCAGCCCGGTCGCCTATGGTCCAAACAACGCAGTGCCACGGGCAATGAACACGACCGATATGCAGACCTTGACTGCTCAGTTTGTGCAAGCAACGCAACGTGCCGATGCGGCTGGGTTCGATTGGTTGGAGTTGCACAGTGCACACGGGTCTTTGTTGTCGGGTTTCATCTGCCCACTCACTAATCACCGTACCGATATCTATGGCGGTAGTTTGGCCAATCGCTGCCGCTACCCCTTGGAAGTATTCACGGCCATGCGTGCAGTATGGCCCGCATGTAAACCAATGAGTGTGCGCATTTCGGCTCACGACTGGGCACCTGGAGGTAACACCGATGACCACGCTGTGGAAATCGCACGATTTTTCCAAGCTGCCGGCTGCGATCTGATCGACGTATCCTCAGGGCAAACCACTCGCGCGGCTAAGCCTGTGTATGGACGCATGTACCAAACTCCTTTTTCCGACCGCATCCGCAACGAGCTTCACATAGCCACCATGGCGGTGGGTGCTATCAGTGAAGCCGATCATGCCAACAGCATTGTTGCGGCAGGTCGCGCTGACCTGTGCGCCGTGGCACGGCCGCATTTGTCAGATCCGGCTTGGACATTACACGAAGCGGCAAAGATGGGTAGCAAAGATGTGGTCTGGCCACGCGTGTATGAAAGCGGTCGTGATCAACTTTACCGATTACTCAACACACCGAGGTAAAAATGGATTTAGAAGCACGCGCTCATAGCGAACACCCTGACACACTGCGCTTATGGCTACGCCTGCTCACCTGCACTCAACTGATTGAAAAGCAGGTTCGAAATGGTTTGCGCGAAGAGTTCAACACCACCCTCCCCCGGTTTGACTTAATGGCGCAACTAGAGAGGGAACCTCAAGGCATGAAGATGAGCGAGTTGTCGCGCCGCATGATGGTGACCAGCGGCAACATCACGCCGGTGACCGACCAATTGGTCAAAGAAGGGCTCATAGAGCGCATCAGCCTGCCCGATGACCGTCGCGCTTGGTTGATAAAACTGACATCAAAAGGGAGATCCCAGTTCAAAAAAATGGCCAAACGGCATGAAAACTGGATCGTTAATTCTTTCGAGCCATTAAGTAGTCAAGAAGTCAAAAACCTGCACACACTCTTGGGTCGGGTCAAAGAACACAGCAGGTCTTCCGCGGAGTCTCTATGAAACATTACATCCCTGACACCAACCCCATGCATGGTCAATACCAAAGCTGGAAACACCACATGCCCCAACACTTTGACTGGGTGTGCGATGACCAGGGTGTGGCGACCTTGACCTTGAACCGACCTGAGCGTAAGAACCCACTGACGTTTGCTTCGTATGCTGAACTTCGTGACCTCTTTCACGCATTGCGCATGGCCACAGATGTTCGGACAGTGATAGTGCAAGGCGCGGGGGGCAACTTTTGCTCAGGTGGCGATGTCCATGACATCATTGGCCCGCTCACCAAGATGACCATGCCAGAGTTGCTGTCCTTCACCCGCATGACAGGTGAACTTGTGAAAGTCATGCGCTTGTGCCCGCAACCCATCATTGCGGCGATCGATGGGGTGTGTGCTGGGGCAGGTGCCATGCTCGCTTTGGCAAGTGACATGCGTTTAGGAACCAACAGCACCCGCGTGTCTTATTTGTTTTCTAGGGTGGGTCTGGCTGGCGCCGACATGGGTGCCTGCAGCTTATTACCTCGCGTGATAGGACAAGGTCGCGCTAGCGAGTTGTTATTCACTGGTCGCGCCATGACAGCGGCAGAAGGCTTGGCTTGGGGATTTTTCAACAGCTTGCATACATCAGAGGCTTTGGGTGATGCTGCTCAAGCCTTGGCATTGAGCTTGGCACAAGGACCTGCTTTTGCACATGGCATGACCAAGAACATGCTGCACCAAGAATGGTCGATGACCTTGGATCAAGCCATAGAAGCAGAAGCACAGGCGCAAGCTATTTGCATGCAAACCCAAGACTTTCACCGTGCCTACGAAGCATTTGCTGCCAAGCAGCAACCCGTCTTTCAAGGCAATTGATATGAATTCTCCATGGTCACTGCCGTTTTTTGAGGACCGCCATCGCGCCTTGGCAACGTCCTTGCACGCATGGATGCGAACGCAGCAAGTCAATGAACAAGACGACCGCGCTGCTTGTCGCGAATGGGTACAACGACTGGGGGATGCGGGATGGTTGCAATACGTTGTGCCAGAACAGCATGGCGGTGCTTGGGCACAAGTTGATTCACGTGCACTTGTCATCATCCGCGAGACGCTGTCACAGTTCTCACCCTTGGCTGATTTTGCGTTTGCAATGCAAGGCTTGGGCAGCGGTGCCATCACCTTGGCGGGTACCCCTGCTCAGCAAGCGCACTATTTACCTGCAGTCGCCTGCGGCCACAAAATCGCCGCCTTTGCCTTGAGCGAACCGCAAGCAGGTTCAGATGTAGCAGGGATGCAAACCACTGCTGTCGTGGCGGATAAGGGGTTTCAATTAAACGGCGTTAAAACCTGGATTAGCAACGGTGGCATGGCTGATTTTTATGTAGTGTTTGCCAAAACGGATGTGCACGCAGGTGCACGTGGTATCTCTGCCTTCATTGTGGATGCGCCGCATGCTGGCTTGCAAGATGATGAGCATTTGCATGTCATGTCACCTCATCCTTTGGCTACCCTGCGTTTTACCCATTGCCGATTAGGTGATGAGGCTCTGCTAGGTGAAGTGAATGGCGGCTTCAAACTCGCGATGCGAACCTTGGATATTTTTCGTGCCTCCGTTGCAGGCGCGGCATTGGGAATGGGTCGTCGCGCGTTACAAGATGCACTGGTGCATGTGCAATCAAGACAGATGTTTGGGCAACACTTGGGCGACTTTCAAATCACACAAGCACGCTTGGGTGACATGGCGTCACTGCTGGAGTCTGCTGCACTCTTGACTTACCGCGCAGCATGGATGCGCGACACCACAGGCAGTGATGGATCTGCTGCGGCAGACTACACGCAAGCCGCCGCCATGGCCAAACTCACCGCAACTGAAAATGCTTCCAAAGTGATCGACATGGCTTTGCAAATGCACGGCGGTATGGGTGTGTTGGTTGGCAACAAACTAGAGTCCTTGTACCGCGACATACGCTCATTACGCATTTACGAAGGCGCCTCGGAAGTGCAGCAACTCATTATTGGTAAATCAGTACTCAAAGGGTCCTCATGACTGCCCAAACCGATCGCTTTGTCCACGATCGGTTGCCATCACGAAATGCTTGGCCTGTGTTTATCTATGCCCCTGGCTCTCCTACAGGTGAACAACCGCTGAACCTTATCCATGAATTGTTAGACAAGTCATTACAAGCTCCTTGGGCAGACAAAGTGTTGTTTCGAGATCCAACCCAAACCATCACTTACCGCGAGGCACACGTGCTGGTTAATCAACGGGCTCAAGCCATTCTTAATATTGGCTTGGAGCCTGGCAACCGGGTGTTGTTGCGCGGTACGAACAGCATTGGTTTCGCCCTGGCTTGGTTAGCGGTTGTCAAAGCAGGTTTGGTGGCAGTCGCCACCATGCCTTTACTGCGCGCAAAAGAGTTAAGCGAGATCATCGCTAAAGCCAAGCCTCAACTTGTATTGTGTGATGTGTCTTTACTCAGCGAAATAAATATAGCCAGAGATGAACAAGCACAATCTTTGCCATTGACTTCTTTTGGCGATTCGGCTGCACCTCATGGCTTGGAATCACTCAGCGCCGATCAATCCAAAAACTTTAAAGCATGTGCCACGATAGGTGACGATATTGCAATGCTGGCCTTTACCTCTGGAACAACAGGTTCGCCCAAAGTAGCCTGCCATTCGCATTTAGATGTCTGGTCTGCTTGTAATGCCTGGCCGCGTCATGTTCTCAATTCCACTGAGCATGATGTGGTGGTGGGCACCCCACCTCTGGCCTTCACTTTTGGGCTGGGTGGTTTATTGCTCTTTCCCATGGCCGTGGGTGCATCTGTTTATTTTGCTCAAGGGCCTTTGAATCCAGAAACCATGGTCAAAGCAATGCAAGACGCGGCTTGTACGATTTGTTACACCGCACCTACGTTCTACCAACAAATGGCGGCGATTATTGCAAGTCATCCAGTACCCAGTCTGCGTATCAGTGTCAGTGCGGGTGAAGCCTTGCCAGATGCCACGCGACAGTTGTGGAAATCAGCCACGGGATTAGAGATGGTAGATGGTATTGGTGCGACAGAACTGTTTCATATTTTTATTTCTTCTGCCGCTGACAACGTCAGGGCTGGCACCATCGGTCAAGTGGTACCCGGATATTTAGCTTGCGTGATGAACGAAGCCGGCGAAGCTTTGCCACCAGGCCAGATAGGAAGACTTGCCGTGCGAGGTCCCACAGGTTGTAAATATATGTCGGATCAACGTCAACAAAGTTATGTTGTGAATGGCTGGAACATCACAGGTGACATGGCGATGATTGACGTAGATGGTTATGTTCATTACCAATCTCGCTCTGACGACATGATCATCAGCGCGGGGTACAACATCGGCGGCCCGGAAGTGGAAGACGCATTACTATCGCATCCAGCAGTCGCCGAATGTGGCGTGGTGGGTAAACCTGATTCTGAACGAGGCATGGTGGTCCAAGCATTTTGCGTTTTATCCAAAGGCTATGAGCCAGGGCCAGAATTAATTAAAAGCTTGCAAGACCATGTCAAGAGAACTGTGGCTCCCTACAAGTACCCCAGAGACATTGTGTTTCTGAACCAATTGCCCCGTACACCCACCGGCAAATTGCAACGATTCAAGTTGCGCGATCTCAACCCCACATGAAAGTAACTATGCACACAGTTTTATTGCCTGAAGGTTGGGAAAGGCCCAAGGGTTATGCCAATGGCGTAGCTGCGCGTGGTCTGCAGATTTATGTGGGTGGGCAAATTGGTTGGACCAAAGACCAACAATTCACATCAGATGATTTTGTGGCACAAACTGCCCAAGCCCTGCATAACGTGATTGCTGTTCTGCAAGCAGCAGATGCCGGTCCCCAACACATGGTGCGTATGACCTGGTACATCACTGACCGAAATACTTATGTATCTCGCTTAAAAGAGGTTGGAACGGTTTACCGAGAAATCATGGGGCCGAATTACCCTGCAATGACCTGTATTGTGGTGCAAGCCTTGGTGGAAGAGCGAGCGTTGGTTGAAATTGAGGTAACGGCTGTTAAGCCAGACTGATATGCGTTTGTTCCATTGAATGGCGAATGTTTGGGATTAATTTATTTGCTGATATCCAGCATCCTGATTAAGGTCTACATCTGGCATATCAACAAGCAGTGACTAAGACTTGAGTGCAGCCTTCAGCTGATCCATGCGATCCTGACCCCAAAACATTTGCTCGCCGACAAAAAATGTTGGTGCTCCAAATACGCCACGCTCAACAGCCTGCGTTGTGACATCTTTGAGCCTGTCTTTAGTTTCCTGCTTATTAGCTAAATCAAGTAAATCAGCAGAGTCGAAGTTCGCATCATTTAAGACCTGCTCTACGACCTGTGGGTCGTTGAGATTGAGTGCATCCACCCAAATGGCTTTGAAAATCACATCCATGAATTCATGCATGCGATCATCAGAACGCATCTGTAAACCTGTCAGCATGCGCATGAGAGTTGTGGTGATGATGGGAAAGAACGGGTTGTTGTTCAAGGCAACACCATAGCTGTCTGCAAACCGTTTGAAGTCGACAAAAATGTACTTGCCCTTGGCAGGAACGCTGACTGGAGAGACATTGCCAGTCGCCTTGAAAACTGCGCCCAATAGCATCGGCAGGTAAACAGGACTGGCTCCAGTTTCAGCCTTTATCTTGTCCATTTGTGTGTGCGCCAAATAGGTGGCCAAACTGCCAAAGTCAAAAAAATAGTCAAATGTTTTTGTCATGATTTCTTTCTCAATCTTTCGTCAAAACTTTTCCATGTAGGGTCGCAAATCAAGTTCGTGGGTCCAAGCGTCTCTGGGTTGTTGGTGCAGCATCCAATAGGCATCAGCGATATGGTCTGGATTCAGGATGCCTCCCTGGTCTTTCAAGGCATAGCGCTCAGGGAAAAGTGTACGAATGAATTCTGTATCGATAGCCCCATCAATGATGGTGTGCGCAACATGGATGCCCATGGGCCCCAACTCGCGTGCCATGCTTTGAGCCAATCCACGCAAGGCCATTTTGCCGCCTGAAAAACCAGCAAAGTTTGCACTGCCTCTCAAAGAAGCAGTAGCTCCAGTGAAAATGATGGTTCCTTTTTGACTGGTTCCTTTTGTTTCATTGTCGATATCGTTCCTTCTGGACACCATTCGCTTGGCAACTTCTCGTCCGTTCAAAAAACCTGCCAAACAAGCCATTTCCCACATTTTTGTATAGCGTCTTGCTGTTTCGGTCAAGACACTGTTGGGTGAATTAGCGCCGATATTGAAAACCAACACCTCAATTGGACCGATGCTGGATTCAATATGCTCAATAAGTTCGGTCACTTCTTCTTCTTTTCTGGCATCTGATGCAAATCCATAAGCAAGACCGCCAGTTTGGTGAATGTCGTCAAGCAAAGGCTGTAATTTATCCAGGGTTCTGCGGGTGACGCACACAACATAAGCTTCTCGTGCAAATCGCTTGGCAACCGCACCGCCAGTGGCATCGCCAGCACCTATAACTAAACAGACTTTGTTGTTTGCCATTGTGTAAGCTGGTTGGGTTGTTGAATTCATTGATGTGCGTTAACAAAAGTCAAATCAATTCACATGCAAATGAGAACGCGACATAGCATTCGCACTTATCAAACTCGATGGAACTGGATTGCCTTTGTTCATCAAACTTGCAGTTCAAACCGCATTATTACTAATTTTCGGTTTTTTTGTGCAAACGAGGAGAACGGGTGCGATTGCTTGCACTTAATGTGGATCCGCGTAAATACTCTCCGCACAAATACCACTTGCACCAATTACAAAAAAGTATATATTGTGTGAATCATTATAAAAATCTCTAAGGAATTTTTATGAAAATCACTTGGGAAAAAATCTGTTTGTTTTTTCATAACAACTTGCAACGTATATCGGCAAACCTGTACGTCCCAACTCAGACTGGCTCACATGAAATTGGGGAGCAGTACTTAGGCGATTTAGCCAGCTCATATATCGAGCACAAAAATTTTCCCTCTGTAACCAATCCTTCTTTCAGAGGCATCAAAATAATTCGACATTAACAGGCATTGGGGGGGGGGTAGAAAGCCCAGCAGTTCTGCTCCTTCTCTGTCTATGGCCAATGAAATAACGAATCGCTTCGATTATTTCTAAAAAAACATGATTCCTTTAGTGCCTGGCAGCTCGACACGAAAGCTTGTTCCGACGTTGATAGCTGTTGTGTAGTCGATCTCTCCATCATGAGACTCGACTATGGTTTTTGAAAGCCACAATCCAATACCCATACCACTTTCTTTATTGGTACGCAGTAATTCAAAAACAAGCGATTCAATGTCTGGGGAGATACCACAGCCATTGTCCGACACAGTGAAAAGAATTCGCTCGTTACCAAAACTTGTTTGAATGGAGATGCGTTTGTCACCTTGAAATGTTGGCAGGAAAGACTCGCTCGCATTTGTAATCAGGTTAAGAATGACTTGTTGCATCTGTGACTTGTCGCCTGTCATGCTCAAAGGGTGCCATGAGCACTTGGCTCTTGAACAATCCCTCTTAAAACTGATCAGTTAAGTCGCCAACCCTTCGTTGAATGCTACAGCTCTGCAGTATTGAATTCGCCTGCAGTTTTGTTGTTGGGCTATTTTTGTCTCGCTTTCTTAAGAGACGGTTCATTGTTTTTGGTTCAAACAACTCTACCTGCGCCTGAGCAAAGTCTTCTATGCTCAAGCCTTATAATCCATTTGTACGATAATATTTTTATTGCGAACCTTTGTGGGGAATTTGATGGTTAAAGTCTTCAATCTAGTTTTTGCTTTTCTTTTCCTGATTTGCGCTGGTTTGCAATGGAATGACCCTGACCCCTATTTTTGGATGCCTCTTTATCTTTCGGCCGCTTTATCTTGCGTTTATGCCTTCAAAAATATCAGCGCTAATCGCTTGAACATTTTTAATATTGTCATTTATTCAGTCTACGCAGCGTATTTGTTCTTTGTACAAAACGGCGTGATTTCTTGGGCTACAGAGCACAACTTCGACTCATTGACCCAATCCATGATGGCGAATACACCTTGGATCGAGAACACCAGAGAGTTTGGTGGCCTTGCAATCATGTTGGTGGTTTGCGCTTTGAATCTGTACATGGAAAGACGACAAATTTCTAAAGAAAACCTTCTCGCAGAAGACGAAAAACCCGTCAACGCCTGATTCTTCAACCGAACTCAAAAAACCATATGACTTTCACCAAAATTTCTAAGCTAATTACTGCTTTTGTATTTGTATCTTCCAACGCATGGGCTGAGACACCCATCCAATTGCTGAAAGTCGTTGGTGGTTTGAACAAGCCTTTGGCTATGGTGCAACCCCATGGCGAGTCGCGCATGTTCATCATGGAGCATGAGGGTCTGATAAAGGTTTTGGAAGACGGAAAAATCACCCACACCTTATTGGACCTGAGTTCCAAAGTTCTCCCTTTTAACTCCGATTACAGCGAGGCCGGTCTTTTGGGAATGGCCATTCATCCCAACTTCAAGAAAAATGGCAAGATTTATGTGGCGTATTCTGCTCCCATAGGGTCAGACAATACTGTTGCTCCAGAAGGTTATTCCCACCTGAACGTGGTGGAAGAATTCGTGGTGAGCAAGACTTCGAAAAACCGCATAGATCCCAATTCAGGCAAGCGTGTCCATTCTTTGCCCTGGCCGAATTTCAACCATAACGGACATTGGATCGGCTTCGGACCGGACCAAATGCTCTACATATCCACGGGCGACGGCGGCTACAAAGCCGAGTGGACAGAAAAAAAAGCCAACTACAACAGCCAAAAGTTGGACAACTACTTCGGGAAAATCCTGCGTATTGATGTTTCACAAAGCACCAAAGACAAGTCTTACCGGATTCCTGCTGACAACCCCATGGTCAAGGTGGCTCAAGCATTACCCGAAATTTGGGCGTATGGCTTGCGCGATCCCTGGCGCTGTTCTTTTGACACCAAAGGAAGCAAACAATTGTTTTGTGGTGACGTCCAAGAAGACAGCTTTGAATCTATCAAGATCATAGAAAAAGGTAAGAACATGGGCTGGCCGATTGTGGAAGGCCATATGCGATGCTTCAGCTGGGAAAATCCACAGATCTCCAAAGACAACTGTGATAAATCATCCATCAATCCCGCCATCATTGAATACCCTAACTGTTCTGCCGTGCCTTCTGGTTGCAAAGGTATTTCCGTGGCAGGTGGGTTCATTGACCGTTCTAATTCCACAAAGTTGCATGGCAAATATATTTTTGGTGATTGGAGCAAACGGTTTGACCAAAATGATGGACAAATTTTTGTAGCCTCGCCATCAAAGGATGGGGCTTGGGCTATGGTTAACACCCAAATACGAATGAGTGAGCCAACCACCAATGGAAAACTGCCCTATATTTTGTCTTTTGCACAAGACCTCAAAGGCAATGTGTATGCCTTGACAGCAGTCAACAGCAAACGTAACAAAGTGTTTGAAGATGCCATTTATTTGGTTCAAGCAGATTAAATACTGTCTTTGTAAGTCTTAGCCTAGCTCCAGCAAAGCCAGGCTTCGACAAACCAACGCCAAACAAAGTTGGGGCAACAGCAAGTACGCAACTTACGCCACTGCAGATGACAAAGTCTTCTGAATTTCGGCCAGTGTTGGTTTGTCAATGGCTTTCATCATGGCTTCAGATTTAATCTGAAAATAGTCATAAGCGTTTTGAGTAATGAAGAGATATTTTGTGCGTCTATTTGTTCCAACGCTCTTGATTTCAATCATTCCAGCTTCCCGTAATTCGTCTAATTTGCGATGTAGATTAGATGCACTTCCCAGCGCTTGGATAGTCATCGCTTGCGTGACAGTCAATGGTTTTTTCTCAAAATCTCTGATAGCAATCATATTAAGTAAAAAATTGCCGTAGGACTCATTGCTTCTTGTCTTTGTTGATGAAGTTCATCTGACGAAACAAATTGAAGGTATTTCAAATAAAAATTTATCATATTAAAGATATTTTTTGAAAAAATATATCAAACTTCAAATATCAAAGCTTGCATTACTGACTAACTGCTACTTTAATTTTTTTCTGTATCACTAATTTCTGGTGTGGTTTTGACATATATGTTTGATGTATGGTTTGACGAGGAAAGATTTGCTACTCGTAAGGGCAAATCAGACAAGAATTTAGACCAGCAATGTTTTGCGTCACTGATTCGTTTTTCATTTTTTTGATTTGATTTCCGGGTGTCATTGTTTTTCTATTTTTGATAAGTAAGCTCATTACGGATAACTTGAATTTCAACTGAAAAAAATTCAAGCAAGGAATAAACGCTACTGCTTAACTTTGAACTATATAGACTTTGTCCGTGACAAAGTAGATCGGACAAATGTTTATTTAACTGTTACCGTTAATAATCATGCATACTAACCCATTTTTTTTGCCATCTGAAATCGAACGCGAAACGGGATTTAGTAAGGATCAATTACGTAAGTGGCGGCAGCGATTTGATTTTCCTCCAAAGGAATCTTCTGTTGATGGTAAGACTGCCTTCTCACTTCAAACTGTCAACCAGCTTCACTTGATAAAACGCTTGCTCGAAGCTGGCTTTCGTCCTGCACAAGTTGTAGGCAAGACAGTCATGGAACTTGAAAGACTAAAATTTGAACTAGGTCAGCATATTCAGGTTGCTTTACCGGATGAATCAACACATAAATTCATTGAGCTCATCAAGTCAACTAACTTAAAGGGATTTATAGATCTTTTAGCGAAGAAGCGTCACGCCCAGACCATGCTTGAATTTGTTCAAACTACGATCACCCCGCTGATGATCGCAATTGGCAATGCATGGGCTCTCGATGAAATCGATATTCACCATGAGCATCTATGTACAGCATATATCGAGCGCTATTTGCATGCGGAAATTCT
>CAMDJS010000042.1 GCA_945900685.1 Bordetella parapertussis | reverse complement strand
TCACTTGAAGCAGAGATAATCCCCAGTTACCCGCCGCCACGCTGTGTGGCGCACCGTCTAGAGAGTCATTCCATGTCCCAATACGTTTTCACCATGAACCGGGTCGGCAAAATCGTGCCGCCCAAGCGCCATATCCTGAAAGACATATCCCTCAGCTTTTTCCCCGGCGCCAAGATCGGCGTGCTCGGCCTGAACGGTTCGGGCAAATCCACGCTGCTCAAAATCATGGCCGGTATCGATACTGAGATCGAGGGCGAAGCCCAGCCCATGCCCGGCTTGCGCATCGGTTATTTGCCGCAGGAACCCAAGTTGCGCCCCGAACAAACCGTGCGCGAAGCGGTCGAAGGCGGCATGGAAGAAGTGATTCATGCCAAACAACGCTTGGAAGAGGTGTACGCGGCTTACGCCGAAGAAGACGCCGACTTTGACGCGCTGGCCGCCGAGCAAGGTCAGTTGGAAGCCATCATCGCTGCAGCAGGTAGCGACAACAGCGAGCACCAGTTGGAAATCGCTGCCGATGCGCTGCGTTTGCCGCCCTGGGATGCGGTGATCGAGCATTTGTCCGGCGGTGAAAAACGCCGTGTCGCGCTGTGCCAGTTGCTGCTCTCCAAACCCGATATGTTGTTGCTGGACGAACCGACCAACCACTTGGACGCCGAGTCCGTCGATTGGCTGGAACAGTTTTTGTCGCGTTTCTCCGGCACTGTGGTGGCCATCACCCACGACCGCTATTTCCTGGACAACGCTGCCGAATGGATTCTGGAACTCGACCGCGGCCACGGCATTCCCTACAAAGGCAACTACACCACCTGGCTGGAGCAAAAGCAGGACCGCCTGGAGAAAGAGCAAAAAGGTGAAGACGCCCGCGCCAAAGCTTTGAAGAAAGAACTCGATTGGGTGCGCCAAAACCCCAAAGGCCGCCAGGCCAAGAGCAAGGCGCGTATCGCCCGCTTTGAAGAGTTGTCAGATTTCGAATACCAAAAGCGCAACGAGACGCAGGAAATTTTCATTCCTGTGGCCGAGCGTTTAGGCCATGAAGTGATTGAATTCACCAATGTCAGCAAATCTTTCGGCGACCGTGTGTTGATCGACAACCTGAGCTTCAAAGTACCGGCGGGTGCCATCGTCGGCATCATCGGCCCCAACGGTGCCGGTAAATCCACTTTGTTCCGAATGATTGCAGGCAAAGAGCAGCCCGACAGCGGCGAGATCAAACTCGGCCAGACCGTCAAGATGGCGTTTGTCGACCAAAACCGCGATGACTTGGCGAATGAAAAAACCGTCTGGGAAGACGTGTCCGGCGGCCTGGATATTCTGACGGTGGGCAAGTTCGAGATGGCCAGCCGCGCCTACTGCGGCCGCTTCAACTTCAACGGTGGCGACCAGCAAAAACGCGTGGGCACCCTCTCCGGCGGTGAACGCGGGCGTTTGCACCTGGCCAAAACGCTGATAGCGGGTGGCAATGTGCTGATGCTGGACGAGCCGTCCAACGACTTGGACGTGGAAACCTTGCGCGCTTTGGAAGACGCTTTGCTCGAGTTCGCAGGCAGCATCATGGTGATCAGCCACGACCGCTGGTTCCTGGACCGCATCGCCACCCACATCTTGGCGTGCGAAGGCGACTCGCAATGGACCTTCTTTGACGGCAATTACCAAGAATATGAATCTGACAAGAAAAAGCGTTTAGGTGAGGAGGGTGCTAAGCCTAAGCGCATGCGTTACAAGGCACTTAAGTAATTTCGCAACACTTTGAAGCGTTTCAGTTGAGGAAATCAAGAAATATTTTATTAATTCTTAAAATTTAATAAAATGAAGATGTATTTGATTTATGTATAAGTAAAATATTCATTTTAACAAACAACATCATTCTTGGTTAACCCAAGCTCAGCGGAGCCTCCATGAGCCACAAAGCAATTCCTGATTCATCTGATGAGTATTGCGGAACCAGCTACGCTGCCAAATTACTCAATTTGTCAGTCGGTTCCATCCAATCTCTGGTTGAAAAAAATGAACTCATCGCCTGGAAAACTCAAGGCGGGCATCGGCGTATCTCGATCGAGTCCATTTACCAATATCAAAACCGCGCCAATTTATCCCCCAAAGCGCAAAACCACAGTGGCCATTACCTCAAGGTCATGGTGGTGGAAGACGACGACAACACCCGCGCCATGTACCAGGCGCATTTCGATGAATGGGACTTGCCCCTAGACGCGATTCTGCAGGCGTCTGCCATCGAGGCCTTGCTCGATATTTCCTTGGTCAATTCACAGGTGCTGATCACCGACTTGCGCATGCCCGGCATCGACGGCGTGGAAATGCTGCGACAACTCAGCGCCCATCCCCAATATGCCCACTTGGCGGTGATTGTCATCACCGGCTTGAGTGAAGAGGACATAAAGGCTTATGGTGAATTACCGCCGGGCACGCATGTGTTACAGAAACCGGTCGATATGGGCTGGCTCAAAGGCTATTTCCAAGCCATGCTGAGTTTGCGCACCCACGCCAAAAAACCCGCCATACAACTCGATATCGCCTGAAACAATGGCAATCAGCAAAGTGATGGCGGTTGCAGCGAGAGCGTACTGAGCCATTGGCGACTAGAGGTCAGTAGGTTCACTCTTGCCAGTTCATGTCCCTGCCGTTAGTCTTGGCAAACATGAAACCTCACTACGCCCATTGGCCGCAACGCGTGCCGCACCATTTGACGCCTGCACACACCACTTTGTGGGACAACCTCGATATCAGCGCGCGCCGGTTTCCGGACAAAGATGCATTGGTGTTTTTGGGCAGCCGCACGAGTTACCTTCAACTGGCGGAGCAAGCGCTGCGAATCGCTGCATGGCTTGCTTGTCTGGGCGTTAAAAAAGGCGACAGGGTGTTGCTCTATATGCAAAACTGCCCGCAATGGGTGGTTGCTCACTTTGGCATATTGCGCGCTAACGCTGTGGTGGTGCCCGTCAATCCGATGAACCGAGCCAAAGAGCTGGAACATTACATCACCGATGCGGGTGCGCGGGTTGCTATCACCACGGCAGATCTGGCGCCATTCATGGCAACCGCCAATGCGCAAGTTGGTGCTGAGGGTTTGCAACATCTGCTTGTCACGCAGTATGCAGACGCCTTTGATCCGCAACAACAATTGTCTGAACTATGGCCGCACAGTTGGCAATCCTGGTTGACAGCTACGCATGAAACACCTGCGCTTGCGGGCGGCAAAGTTCATGAGTGGCAGGCCGTTTTGTCCCAGAAGCTGGATGCACCTGCGTACACGGTGAAGCCAGATGACTTGGCCGTGTTGCCCTATACCAGCGGCACCACCGGTTTACCCAAAGGCTGTGTGCACCCGCACCGCAGCATCATGCACAACGCCATGTCGGCGGCTGTCTGGCACAACGCCACGCAAGAAAACATCGCTTTGTGTGTGGTGCCCATGTTTCATATCACCGGCATGGTGGCCGTGATGCACACATCCATTTATGCAGGCGCAACCATCGTGTTGATGCCGCGCTGGGACCGCGACTATGCCGGGCATTTGATCTCCAAAAGACGCATCACCCATTGGACCAATATTCCCACCATGGTGATCGATTTGCTGGGCAGTCCCACATTTGACCAATACGATTTGACCTCTTTGATCGCCATCGGTGGCGGCGGTGCGGCCATGCCGCAAGCGGTGGCGCAGCGTTTGCTGGACTTGTATGGCTTGCGTTATGTCGAAGGCTATGGCTTGACCGAAACAGCTGCGCCATCGCACAGCAACCCGCCAGACCGACCTAAACAACAATGTCTGGGTATTCCATTTGTCGGTGTGGATGCGCGTGTCATCAACCCGGACACATTACAAGAAGCGGCGGTGTGCGAGCAGGGAGAAATCATCATGCGCGGCCCGCAAGTGTTTGACGGCTATTGGCAAAGGCCGGATGCCACCGAAGCCGCGTTCATGCAGTTTGAAGGGCAACGCTATTTTCGCTCGGGCGACCTCGGCCATGTGGACGAGGAGGGCTATTTCTTCATCACCGACCGGCTCAAGCGCATGATCAACGCATCGGGCTTCAAAGTCTGGCCCGCCGAAGTCGAGGCCCTGATGTTTCGCCATCCCGCCATACAAGAAGCTTGCGTGGTGTCAGCGCGCGACAGTTACCGTGGCGAAACCGTCAAGGCGTTTGTCGTGCTGCGCCAATCCCATGCGGAACAGGTCAACGAACAAGACATTCTGGCTTGGTGCCGCGAGAACATGGCGGTTTACAAAGCGCCTAGGTTGATTGAGTTCATTGACGCATTACCTAAAAGCGGCAGCGGCAAAGTCATGTGGCGCAGTTTGCAAGAAGCGGAAATGGCCAAAGGTGTTTGAGTCTGCTCTTCAATTGGCAGGGTTTTGGATAGGCTTGCCGCTGCTGATCCATTCGTCAATTTGCTGCTCCAAAGTTTCGCTGCTAGCGGAGTAGGGATCAAACTCTGGGTGTTGCATGACCACCATCGGGTCGGTGTCTGACAAGTCAATCAATGCCATGGACCATTGTTTGTATTTTCTTTGGCTGACTTCTTCATATTTGATCAACTCCACATCTTTGTGGCGCGAGTCCCGCACGATACGCGCATACAGTTGATTGATAACGCTGCGCTCGCCTTCGAGCATTTGCAGAAAAAAACCGTCGCCCTGACAAAGCACGCCAGTGATTTGGTTGACCAAGTTAAAGCCCATGGCCGTTTTGAGAATTGAACCCGTGACCACACTGGTTTGCGGTCCGGCACTGCGGCTGATGTAAAAAATTCGAACCAGCATGGATAACTCCTTTGACATCCCAACAAGAAATGAAGCTTCCGCTGCAATGACGCATGGTAAGTGAAATTGAGTCGGGTTTGAGGGCAGGAAACCCCTTAGAAAAATAACTGTCAAAGGGATCGATTCACCTGAATTTGCAGAGAAACTGCTTGCGTATGATGAAACCTATGTTGAAACTCTCGGTGCTCGATCAGTCGGTGGTGTCTTACGGGCAACCGCAAGATGCCTCCATACGCCAGACGCTGGCCTTGGCGCAGCGTTGTGAGGAATGGGGTTACGACCGTTTTTGGGTCAGTGAACACCACAATTTGCCCAGCATCGCGGGCACCGCGCCCGAGGTTTTATTGGCGGCGATTGCCGCGCGCACCACGCGCATACGTTTGGGCAGCGCCGGTGTCATGTTGCCGCATTACGCGCCTTTCAAAGTAGCCGAACAATTTCGCGTGTTGGACGCACTGGCGCCCGGGCGCATAGACCTGGGTCTGGGTCGCGCACCCGGCAGTGACGGGCGCACATCGCAATTGCTCAACCCGGACCGTTATGCGTCCGAGCGTTTTCCGCAGCAGGTGATGGAATTGCAAGCTTGGGTCAGCAACCATGATTTTCCAGCGGGTCACCCGGGGCATGGCGTGATCGCTCAACCCACCAGCAACACCACGCCTGCGCTTTGGATATTGGGAAGTTCCAACTACGGCGCGCAACTCGCCGCACACTTGGGTTTGCCGTATGCGTTCGCGTACTTTTTCAGTGACGGTGTCGGCTGCGAACAGGCTTTGGAGATGTACCGCAGCCATTTCAAACCCAGCGCGTATTTGGACAAACCGCAAGCCACCATTTGCGTGTCTGCGCTGGCTGCAGACACCGAAGAACAAGCTTGGTTCCAGTTTCAAAGCCGCGCGCGCTGGCGCTTGGAGCGCAACCGGGGCAGGGTGACCGCATTGTTGCCGCCCGACATGGCGGTGGCAGATTTGAGCCCGCAAGACGCCGCCGCGATTGAAGCCATGCGCGACGATGCCTTGGTGGGCACAGCCACACAAGCCGCCGACAAAATGCGAGCACTGGCGGCGCGATTGGAGCTTGACGAATTGGTGGTCTGCACTTGGGTGCACGACCCGCAAGTGCAACTGCGTTCGTTCGAGTTGCTGTCCCAAGTGTTTAATTTAACCACACGCGTGCAGGACACACCCGAGACCGCATTGGTCTGATATTTTTAAAACGGAGACTTTCATGTTTGCAACCTCAATCGCGGGCAGCCTGCCCAAACCCGAATGGCTGGCCGAAACACAAAAACTCTGGCCGCAGTGGAAGGCCGAGGGCGACGCGCTGCGTCAAGCCAAAGCCGACGCCACGCTGTTGTGGATCAAAGCGCAAGAAGACGCAGGCTTGGACATCATCGGCGATGGCGAGCAGGCGCGGCAGCATTTTGTGCATGGTTTTTTAGAGCAGGTCGAGGGCATTGACTTCGAGAACAAAGTGAAGATGGGCATTCGCAACAACCGCTATGACGCCATGGTGCCGCAAGTGGTGTCAGCCTTGAAACTCAAAGGCCGTGTGCACGCCATGGAAGCGCAGTTACTGCGTGCGCACACCAAGAAAAAAATCAAATTCACCTTGCCCGGCCCGATGACGATTGTCGACACCGTGGCCGACCGTTTTTACGGCGAGGGCGTTGATGGCCGCATCAAAATGGCGATGGCGTTTGCCGAGTTATTGAACCAAGAAGCGCTGGCTTTGCAAGCCGACGGCGTGGACATCATTCAGTTTGATGAACCTGCATTCAATGTGTACATGGAAGAGGCCGCCGATTGGGGCGTGAAAGCGCTGGAGCGTGCGGCCCAGGGTTTGACTTGCACCACTGCCGTTCATATTTGCTATGGCTACGGCATCCAAGCCAACGTGGATTGGAAAAACACGCTGGGCCATGAATGGCGACAGTACGAAAAAATATTCCCGGCGCTGGCCAAAAGCAGCATTGACCAAGTGAGTTTGGAATGTTTCCATTCGCACGTGCCCATGGATTTGATAGCGCTCTTGGAAGGCAAGGACGTGATGGTCGGTGTGATCGATGTCGCGTCAGACACGATTGAAACGCCCGAGGAAGTGGCCGACACCATTGGCAAAGCGCTGAAGTTTGTGAACAAGGACAGATTGTTTCCTTGCACCAATTGCGGCCTGGCACCGATGAGCAGAGAAGTGGCGTTGAAAAAGTTGGAGGCGTTGGCGAAGGGTGCGGCGTTGGCTAGGGCGCGGATGTGATGGCTGGGCGGCAGAAAACAGTTAAATAACGACTCACAGTCGATATATTGTTTTTAAATGGGGTTAGATCCTTAAATAAATTGATTTTTTGCGAAAGTAGTGCAAAATAGCATTTTATTTTAACGAATATAGAGGGTTTTATGCTGCTTGACTTCAGAGTCACAAACTTCCGCTCATTGCGAGATGAGCAGACCCTGAGCCTGGTTGCGGCCAAGGACAAGTCACTGCAAGCGCTCAATACCATGCCATCGGGCATCAAGGCTGCCCCGACACTCCTTCGCAGCCTAGCCATTTATGGGCCAAATGCGGGTGGCAAATCCAACCTCATCAAGGCATTGCAGTACATGCGCGGCGTCGTGGCTGAGTCGGCTTCTGTGATGCAGCCAGGCCAGACGTTTAACGTTCAGCCATTTCGGTTTGAAGCCGCATCGGTAGCTCAGCCAACAGAGTTTGACGTTTCGTTCGTTCTCGATGGAGTCCGGTACCAATACGGCTTTGAGCTCACGCCACAGCGAATCACCCGGGAATATCTGCTTGTTTACAAGGCGTTTAAGCCGCAGCAATGGTTTGTGCGTCATTACGATGATGCAAGCGGCAAGGACATCTACGATTTTGGTGCTGGTCTCAAGGGGGCAAAATCTGTTTGGGAGGGCGCGACGCGTCCCAACGCGCTGTTCCTGTCCATGGCGGTACAACTCAATAGTGAGCAACTGCAGCCGGTGTTTGCGTGGTTTGTGAACCAACTGGCCATCTTCAATGAAATTACCCCCCTGGGTCAGCATTTCTCGGTTGAGATGCTGCGTAAGCCTGATGGCAAGCGCGCAATCTGCGACTTTTTGACTTCCGCCGATATCAGCATATCTGACATCGAAGTGGTGACCCGCAAGGTGTCGGGCCAAGCGGTTCATTTTGATATGGCGGCAGGGAAAACAGAGGTTCGCAGCGAAGAGCAAGAAGTGAACGAGTTGCTGTTTCATCACGTCACCGACCAAGGCAAAGCGGTTTTCAGCTTGGGTGATGAATCCATGGGAACCCGCAATCTGCTTTTTCTGACGGGGCCGGTGCTGGATATTCTGGACAAGGGAATGGTGCTGGTGGTCGATGAGTTGGACAGCAGCTTGCATCCGCTGTTGGTGCGCCGACTGGTGGAGCTTTTTCAGAATCCCATGGTCAACAAAAAGGGAGCGCAGTTAATTTTCACGACCCATGACACCTCATTGTTGGATTCGGATTTATTCCGGCGCGATCAAATTTGGTTTGTAGAGAAAGACCGAGACCAGGCTTCAAAACTTTACCCCTTGTCAGATTTCAGTCCTCGCAAAAATGAAGCGCTTGAACGCGGGTATTTGATGGGACGTTACGGCGCACTTCCGTTTCTGGTTGATTGGGGCGGTTGAGATTCATGGGCCGCGACAACGCACCAAAAATCCGACAGCGCGCTCAGCTGGAGCGTAAACAGAATCAGCGCGCCAGCTATGACCGCGTTTTGATCGTGTCCGAAGGTAGTAAGACCGAGCCGCTTTATTTCAAGGAAATTAAGAACACGTACAGATTACAAACGGCAAACGTGGAAGTTCACCCCAGCGCCCTCGGAACTGAACCCATCCAAGTGGTGCGTCATGCAAGGCAGCTTTTTGAGACAGGCGATCCTTATAAGCGCATTCGCCCCAAAGCCTTTGAGAAAGTTTTTGCGGTTTTTGACCGTGATGACCACAAGTCATATTTTGATGCCCTCAAGCTTGCAGCGTCGTTTGATGGCAAGCTTCGCAACGATGCCAAACAGCCGGTTGAATTCAAGGCCATCGCGTCCGTCCCCTGTTTTGAGTTGTGGCTGTTGCTGCACTATGAGGACATTCGGCATCCGCTTCACCGCGACGAGGTTTTAATGCGCCTCAAACAGCATATTGCGGACTATGACAAGGGCATTGGCGGTAGTTTTGCCGCGACAAAGGCAAACCTGCACATTGCCAGCCAGCGTGCACGGAATTTGGCGGCGCTTGGTACAGCGTTCGATGACACCGAGCCGTTCACTGATATCGTTGAATTGGTTGCACTGCTGATTGCGTTTGGTAAATAGCTGGGTAAGCGTCCGCCCAACCCCATCTTGAGTTGACAACCAACATCTCTCAAGATTGCGTGCACGCAACAGATCGTGCACACCGTGCATAAAGATTCAGTGATTCCCAGAAACACAGACCGACGCAACCATCGGACATACACGCCAGAGCTCAAGGCCCAACTGGTAGGGCAGTGTCAGTCGCCTGGCGCAACTCCATGGGCATCAGCCCCTCTTTTTTGGCATCCAGCAAGACTATTTCCACAATCGACCCGTCCTCGGCATAGCTGATGTTCGTGTGCCAGTCTTGGGAAACCTCGCGAACGATGGCCTTGGCGGACACCCGAATGTGCAATATGTCGTCTTTTTCAAAGTAGATGCTTTTCATAGCTGCGGCTCCCAATGGTGCATAACGGTTTTCACTACCAAGACATTTTCAACGACTGCAGCTACGCATTTGACAGCTTGTACGGGGAATGTTTTTGGGTCAAAGGCATAGCCCGACAGCTTTATAGCATCTTGCGACGAGTAACACCTGGTGCTACACTTAATCATGCCAGTCAATGCTATTCACCGCGCCTTCAAGACTGCTCGGTTCTCCAAGGACGCAAAAAAGGCCAAGATCAAAGATGCTGAACTTTGCCAAGCCATAGGGCAGGTGTTGCTGGGTCAGGTTGATGACTTGGGTGGCGGTGTTTTCAAAAAGAGACTCAATGACAACCTGCACCGATCAATCATTTTGGCCAAAGGCGGCAAGTACTGGGTCTTCGAATACCTGTTTGCCAAGAAGGATCGAGCAAACATTGATAACGATGAACTACTTGCGTTTCGCCTGTTGGCCAACAGCTATGCTGGCTTGACTGAGCTTCAGGTTAAACAGTTGCTTGTAAACGGAGCCTTTGTGGAGATTTGCCATGACGACAAAAAAGAAATTTAAAAGTGATGCCTTTGCTGCCATCCATGCCTCTGCTGCTGCCTTGCAAAAGGTAGGTGCGATTGACCAAACCACGATGCGCCAGTTTGATGAATCTTGCTTGGTCGTGCCATCAACTTTGGCTCCCAACGAGATCAAACACATTCGTGAGCAAGCACACGTCAGCCAACCTGTGTTTGCCAGATACCTTAATACCAGCGAATCCACTGTTCAAAAGTGGGAGTCTGGCAGTAAGCAACCCAGTGGAATGGCCCTCAAGCTCTTGGCGGTAGTCCAGAAGCACGGACTGGGTGTGTTGTCCTGAAGCGCGATGAATCCATAAAGAAAAGGCCCTCAGGCCCTTTTTCATTTAGCGCAAAAACTTAAACCTGCGAACTGGCCTCGTCCAATGGCTCGCCGCATTCACCGGCGGCCACACCCTCTGGCAGCACTTGCGGTTTGTGCACGATGCGGGTGACCGGGTCGTACGCCACTTCTTTCAAGAACATGGCGAGCACCGCGTCCATGCTTTTGGCGTGGCCGTCAAACCAAACCGCCAATTCGCCGGTCAGTTGGCGCACCATTTGGAGGTTGCCTTCTTCCTGACCACGGCGCAAAGCTTCGCGCATGACTTTCAAAATCATGTCGTGTTCGTCGGTGTGGCAACCGCCGGGGCCGAAGCTGACGTCTTGCATCCACTGGTTTTCGCCGCTGAAATGCTCATCGGTGTGCGCAATCAACTCGATGAAGCTGGCTATCAGTTTGTCTTCCGGCGCCAGTTCCGTGGCCGCCAGCAAGTCCACAAACTCGCGGTGCGTCTGGTCCATTTTGTCCATGTTCATCACCAAGTCGTCAGACCAAGTGAGGGTGGGTTGTTCGTCGAGGGTGGTGGTTGGTGTATTCATGTGTTGTCAATCCTTGGGGAGATGATAAGCGCCCGAATTAATTGGGGTCTGTCCCCGATTAAATATCCCTGACATCGGCCACCGGGTTGCTGCCGAAGTCGGGGCGTTGCAAATAGGCCAATATTTGGGCTGCTGCATCCGCCGACGTGGTCAAAGCACCGGTATCTTTCATCTGCACAAAACGGGTTTGGTCAGGAAAACCTGAACCGGTTGCCGAGCGCAGCTCGGTTTGCATGTCGGTGTCGATCACGCCCGGGGCAAGTGACACCACTTTCGCCGGATTGCTGTGCAAGGCTTCATCCAGCGCCAGACAGCGGGTGAAATGGTCCAACCCGGCTTTACCGGCGCAATACAAAGCGCTGGCAGCCATGGGGCGGCGACCCAATCCCGAAGAAATATTCAAGATCTTGCGCGGCATCTGCCATTGGCGCGTGTGCTTTAAAAACACCGCGCTCAACAGCACCGGGGCTTGCAAGTTGATGGCCAATCCCATGCTGAGGTCGTCCAACGCAGCATCGTCAATCGGCCCCAAATGACCAATCGCGCCAGCGTTATTGATCAAGGTGGCCGATGCAATTTCTTCGGGATTCAGTGCGTCTAACCAATGCGACAGCTTTTCAGCCACGCCGGTGGGGTGCGCCAAATCGGCTTGCCATTGCACCAAGTGTGCGCCTTGTTGGTTTGCAATGGCAGTCAACTCGTCGGATTGACCGCGTGAAATGCAAAGCACAAGTTGGTTGGGATGGCACAGTTGCTTGGCCATGGCCAAACCCATGCCGCGTGAAGCGCCAGTCAGGATGGTGATATTTTTTTTCATGCAGGTGCTCCGGAAATTCAATAGATTGTGGCAGTTGTTGTGCACTTCACTCGCGTCTTAAACGCAGAGTCTGCAAAGAGTGTCAAAGTGGCCAAGGCGGTGCAGATTGCCATTGCATGGGTACTTGCGTGAACGGGTGCGTGAACCCCAGTTCGCTGGCATGCAACATCAAACCGTGTGAGCTGTGGAGGTGAGGTGCGTACAAAGCATCCCCCAAAATTGGATGGCCGATGGCTTGCAAATGCACCCGCAACTGGTGGCTGCGCCCGGTCAAGGGTTGCAGTGCGAGCAATGAGGCATTCAATTGCAAGTCGTGTTTCAAGCAGCGCCATTGCGTCACACTGGGTTTGCCCCCGGCATCCACTTTTTGCAAAGGTCGGTTCGGCCAATCGGCCATCAAGGGCAGGTCGATGGTTTGCCAATCCTCAGCCAAGGGCAGCAAGCCATCCACCCAAGCCATGTATTGCTTGTGCACCTGACGCGCTTCAAACAACATGCTCAAAGCACGTTGACTGTCGCTGTGCAAACCGAACACCATCAAGCCGGAAGTCGCCATGTCTAAACGGTGCACCACCATGGCGGTCGGGTGCGTGGTGTGCAAACGCGTGAGCACGCAATCTTGTTTGTCAGGGCCGCGACCGGGCACGCTCAGCACACCGCCGGGTTTGTTCAACACCACCAAATATGCATCTTCATAAACCAGTTGCATCAGCGTTTCACAGCACAGACAAACGTTGCAATAAAGCCTGCCATTGCTGTTGTAAATCGGCTTGATCGCAAGCCAGCACATGGCGCTGTGGCATGCTGCGCAACCAAGTCAATTGCCGCTTGGCCAATTGGCGGCTGGCGGCCACACCGGTCTCGCGCAGTTGGTGCATGGCCCGCGCATCGGGTTCAGCATCATGTAGGGCATCTAGCGTGTACCAGCATTGGCGGTAACCCACACATCGCATGGATGGCAAATCGGCATGCAAGTCACCACGCGCGCGCAAACCACGTACTTCGTTCAGCAAACCTTGTTGCAGCATCTGGTCAAAGCGCTGCTCGATGCGCTGATGCAACCAAGGGCGTTGCACGGGCTCGAGTGACACCACGGCGATGTCCGGCCCAGCCACACGCGTGGCCCCGAAAAAAGAAGACAAAGGTTTGCCGCTGACGCGCCACACTTCCAACGCACGTGAGATGCGTTGCGCATCATGGGGCGGCAAACGCTGTGCAGTCTCTGCGTCTACTTTGGCGAGTTCTGCGTGCAGTGCAGGCCAGCCCTCAATCGCTGCCTGTGCCTCTATGTCTGCGCGAACAGCAGGCGAAGCCAACGGTAAATCATCCAAACCTTCAACCAACGCTTTCAAATACAACATGGTGCCGCCGACCAGCAATGGCAATTTGCCGCGTGCGCGAATGTCTGCGATCAAGCGCGTGGCGTCTTTCGCAAAATCTGCCGCGCTGTAACTTTGCAACGGGTCAAGAATGTCAATCAAATGGTGAGGCACGGCTTGCAATTCTTCGCGCGAAGGTTTGGCCGTGCCTATGTCCATGCCCCGGTACACCAAGGCCGAGTCCATGCTGATGATTTCCAGCGGAACTTGCTGCGCCAGTGACAAAGCTAAAGCGGTTTTGCCACTGGCAGTCGGGCCGACCAGTGCCAGTGCCGCATGCGCGGCTTCAGTCGGCTTTGACAGGTTCACCATGCCATTGCACCAAAGTCCAGGCGGTCAGCGCCAACACCGTGCCCCAAAAGGCCACACCATGCGCCAGCGGAAACAAAGTGCCGTCTATGCTGTGGCTCAACCAGGCACCAGTCGCGAAAGCGGCCAGCATCATCAAAAAACCGTTCATGGCAGATGCAGCACCGGCAGACAAGGGAAACGGACCGACAGCACCGCTTTGTCCGATAGGCTGATGAATACCGTGCGCGATGATCATCGGATACATGGCCAGCACCAATGACAGGGCACTGGCCCAGCCGCCGTAAATCATCCAAGCCAACAGAATGGCGCTGGAGGCGCTGGAGATGCCTGCAATGGCGATGGTGCGTCGCATGCCTATTTTGCGTAGCAAGAAACGGCAAATGATGGTGCCGGTGATGTACATGATGGACATCGAGGACAAGATCCAACCGAGTTGCAAACTGGATAAATGCAGCACCTGAATAAACACAAACGACGAAGTGGCTAGGTACACAAACAACACGCCATAGCCTGCCAGCGACAACAACGCAAATGCGCGGAAAGTCGGGTGACACAACACCTGCCACCAGATACGCAACATGGTGGGCAAATGTAAGGCGCGCGGGTTGGGTGTGTGCAAGGTTTCTTCAAACCGCCAAGCCACCAACGTAAGGGTTGCAACTGCATAGATGACCACCGACATCAAGGCCACTTGCCAGCCCCAGTGTTGACTCAAAAAGCCACCGAGCGGCGGGCTGGTGCAAGCCATCAAACCCAAGCCGGTCATGGACTTGGACATCACCCGCGCACCTTGCGCTGGCTCGTACAAATCGCGCACCACGGCGCGCGCACTGGTGATCACCGCGCCCATGGAAGCGCCTTGCAATATGCGCCAAGCCACCAAGGTTTCAATGCTGGTGCTCAGCACACAACCGATGGCTGCAATCAGGTACAAGCCCAAACCCAGCAATATGATGGGGCGGCGTCCCACCTTGTCGGAAAACGGGCCCCACAATAATTGCGATATACCAAATGCCAGCAACAAACCTGTGAGTGTGTACTGCACCATGCCGACACTGGCGTGTAAATCTGCCGCCAAACCGGGCAGGCTGGGCAGGTACAAATCGGTGGACACCGGCTGTAAACCGATAGACAAGGCCAGCAGCAAAATCACAAGGTTGGCGTGCATCAACGGCCCCGCAAAAACAAAGCGTCGAGTTCACGCATGCTGAGTTGTCGCCAGGTCGGGCGTCCGTGGTTGCACTGGTCCGCGCGTTCTGTGGTTTCCATTTGTCTGAGCAAGGCGTTCATCTCTTCTAACGTCAATTGACGGTTGGCGCGCACGGCAGCGTGACAGGCCATGGCGGCCAGCACATCGTCACGCGCGCGTTGCAGCACCTGATGCGCATCGTGTTGCGCCAATTCAGCCAGCACACTGCGTGCCAGCGCCACCGCATCACCTTGCGCGAGCGACGCAGGTACACGCCGCACCGCCAAGGAATTGGCCGACAAAATCGATATATCCAAACCCAAAGACGACAACACCTCGGCATGGCTTTCGCAAGTGGCGATCTCCTCTGCCGTGGCACTGAAAGAGGCGGGGATCAACAGGTTTTGGCTCTGCATGGCGTGTTCTGCCAACTGCACTTTGAGTCGCTCATACACAATGCGTTCGTGCGCTGCGTGCATATCCACCAGCACCAAGCCTTGTTTGTTTTCAGCCAGTATGTACACACCTTGCAATTGCGCCAAGGCTTTGCCCAGCGGCCACTCGCCTTCAGGCAGAGCAACTGGGGGCATGGGTGTGAATGCCGGGGAGTGCGGTACTTCAAAGGTGTTGACGACCGAGGGTTGCCACAACTGACCCAAGTCTTTCAAAGGTTGACCGGCTTGGTTTTGCCAAGGCAAATGGGATTGAATCTCAGGTCGTGCATCCACTTGGCCGAAGTTTTGCAAACTGGAAATGGC
>CAMDJS010000041.1 GCA_945900685.1 Bordetella parapertussis | reverse complement strand
AAGGCCGCCGGTAACCACATCGTCGAGTTCCACGAAAAAAACAAATTGCACAAACCTTTGCCCGCCGATGCCGCAGACCGCACCTTGGCCCGCTTGGCTCGCTTGGACAACAGCACCGACGGTGAATACGCGCAAGACGTGGCCAACGATTTGCGCGCCAGCATGCAAAAGCATGCCGGTGTGTTCCGCACCCAAGCCACGCTGGACGAAGGTGTCACGCAAATCGCGGCTTTGCGCGAGCGAGTGAACGCCATCGGTTTGAAAGACAAGAGCAAGATTTTCAACACCGCCCGCATTGAAGCCTTGGAAGTGGAAAACCTGATTGAGTGCGCGCAGGCCACCATGGTGTCTGCCGCCGCTCGCCATGAAAGCCGTGGCGCACACACGGTGGACGACTATGCAGACACACCCGAACATCCTAACGGCCGCAATGACGAGCAGTGGCTCAAGCACAGCCTGTGGCACAGCCACAGCAACAGCATGACTTACAAGCCCGTCAAACTACAACCTTTGACCACCGAAAGCATCCCTCCTAAAGTGAGAACATTCTGATGAAACGCACTTTCAAGATTTACCGTTACGACCCGGAAAAAGACACCAAGCCCTACATGCAAACCATCGAGGTCGAACTCGACGGCCACGAGCGCATGCTGCTTGACGCATTGATGAAACTCAAAGCGCAAGACCCGACGCTGTCTTTCCGTCGCTCGTGCCGCGAAGGTGTGTGTGGCTCTGACGCCATGAACATCAACGGCAAAAACGGTTTGGCCTGTTTGACCAATATGCTGACCCTGCCCGGCGTCATCACCTTAAAGCCCTTGCCCGGCTTGCCTGTGATTCGCGATTTGATCGTCGACATGACGCAGTTTTTCAACCAGTACAACTCAATCAAACCGTACCTGGTCAATGACACCCTGCCGCCTGAAAAAGAACGCTTGCAGTCGCCCGCCGAGCGTGAAGAGCTCGACGGTTTGTACGAATGCATTTTGTGCGCCAGTTGCTCGACCAGTTGCCCGTCTTTTTGGTGGAACCCAGACAAATTTGTCGGCCCCGCCGGTTTGCTGCAAGCCTACCGGTTCATCGCCGACAGCCGCGACCACGCGACCAACGAGCGCTTGGACAACTTGGAAGACCCCTACCGTTTGTTCCGCTGCCACACCATCATGAATTGCGTCGATGTTTGCCCCAAAGGCTTGAACCCGACCAAGGCGATTGGCAAGATCAAAGAATTAATGATCAGCCGCGCGGTTTGAATGGGCGATGAGCAACTCGACGGACTGCCAGATGATGACATGCTCTCGTCATCTGCCTTCAGCAAACTACGCTGGCGTTGCCGGCGCGGCTTGCTAGAAAACGATTTGTTCATCGAGCGTTTTTTCAACCGTTACGCTGATTCGCTGACAGTGGGTCAGGCGCGCGGCATGTATGCATTGATGGAACTGGCCGACAACGATTTGCTGGATGTGTTGCTGGGCCGCCCGCACACACAAGAGGTAACGAAAGATTTGCAAGTGCTGTCTGTGTTGCCATTGTTGAAAGTTTAAATTTTTTATTTTGTTTGACACAGGAATTGACCATGAAACTCGCTGACTACAAGGCCACTCTCTCGTTTACCAATGGCCAAGCCAGCATGGAGATGCCGGTCTATAAAGGCACCATCGGGCCAGACGTCATCGACATCCGCAAGCTGTACGGCCAAACCGGCATGTTCACTTACGACCCCGGTTTTTTGTCTACCGCCTCTTGTCAATCAGCCATCACTTTCATTGATGGCGACAAAGGTGAATTGCTTTACCGTGGTTACCCCATAGAGCAATTAGCCACCCACTGCGATTTCATGGAAACCTGCCATTTGCTGCTGTATGGTGAACTGCCAAACGCCAAAGGCAAGCACGACTTCACCCAAATTGTCACGCACCACACCATGGTGCATGAGCAAATGCAATTTTTCTTGCGCGGTTTCCGCCGCGATGCCCACCCGATGGCCGTGCTCACTGGCTTGGTCGGTGCCTTGTCGGCCTTCTACCATGACAGCACCGACATCAACAACCCAGAGCACCGCGAAATCGCGGCTATCCGCTTGATTGCCAAGATGCCCACCCTGGTCGCCATGGCTTACAAATACGGCATCGGTCAACCGTTTTTGTACCCGCAAAACAATTTGTCTTACGCAGGCAATTTTTTGCGCATGATGTTCGGCACACCTTGCGAAGACTATGTGGTCAACCCGGTGCTCGAGCGCGCCATGGACCGCATCTTCACCTTGCACGCAGACCACGAGCAAAACGCCTCCACGTCCACCGTGCGTTTGTGCGGCTCTTCAGGCACCAACCCGTTCGCAGCCATTGCAGCCGGTGTGGCTTGTTTGTGGGGCCCGGCACACGGCGGCGCCAACGAAGCGTGTCTTAACATGCTCGAACACATTCAAGCCAACGGCGGTATCGCCAAAGTGGGCGAGTTCATGGAACAAGTGAAAGACAAAAACTCCAATGTCAAACTCATGGGCTTTGGCCACCGCGTCTACAAAAACTACGACCCACGCGCCAAGTTGATGCAAGAGACTTGCGATGAAGTGTTGAAGGAACTCGGACTCGAGAACGACCCCTTGTTCAAACTGGCCAAGGCCTTGGAAAAAATCGCGCTCGAAGACGATTACTTCGTTTCTCGCAAGCTTTACCCGAACGTGGATTTCTACTCCGGCATCGTGCAACGCGCCATTGGCATTCCGGTCAATTTATTCACCGGCATTTTTGCGCTGGCTCGCACCGTTGGCTGGATCGCTCAACTCAATGAAATGATCAGCGACCCTGAATACAAAATCGGCAGACCCCGTCAATTGTTCACAGGTTCGGTCAAAAGAGATGTGCCACCATTAGCCAAACGCTGAACACACAAGCCACGGAGATAGATTGCATGGGACGCACCCTCTACGACAAGATTTGGGACGAGCACGTCGTCCATACCGAAGAAGACGGCACCTCGGTGCTCTACATTGACCGCCATTTGGTGCATGAAGTCACCAGCCCGCAAGCTTTCGAGGGACTGCGTGTCGCCAAGCGCCCGGTCTGGCGCATCAGCTCTGTCGTTGCCACCGCCGACCACAACACACCGACCACCGGCTGGGAGCTCGGCTACGACGGCATCACCGATCCCGTCAGCAAAGCGCAAATCACCACCCTTGACGACAACATACGCGAATACGGCGCCGCCGCCTACTTTCCCTTTTTGTCCAAACGCCAAGGCATTGTTCACGTTATCGGCCCTGAAAACGGAGCCACTTTGCCCGGCATGACCGTGGTTTGCGGCGACTCGCACACATCCACCCACGGCGCGTTTGGCGCACTCGCGCACGGCATCGGCACATCCGAGGTTGAACACGTGTTGGCCACGCAAACCTTGTTGGCGAAAAAAGCCAAAAACCTGCTGGTGCAAGTCGACGGACAAGCCGCCAAGGGCATCACCGCCAAAGATATCGTGCTGGCCATCATCGGCAAGATAGGTACGGCAGGCGGCACCGGTTACACCATCGAATTCGGCGGCGCGGCCATTCGCGCGCTCAGCATGGAAGGTCGCATGACACTGTGCAACATGGCGATCGAAGCCGGTGCACGTGCAGGTTTGGTGGCAGTCGATGAGAAAACCATTGCCTATGTGAAAGGCCGCCCCATGGCGCCCGGCACCGACCGGGTCAGCGGCAAGTTTGTCGGCGGCGTGGAATGGGACCAAGCGGTCGCGTATTGGCAAACCTTGCAGTCCGATGCGGATGCACATTTCGATGCCGTGGTCAAACTCGACGCGGCACAGATAGCGCCGCAAGTGACCTGGGGCACCTCGCCTGAAATGGTCTTATCTGTGCTCGACAACGTGCCTGACCCAGACAAAGAAAAAGACGCGAACAAACGCGATGCGATTGAGCGCGCACTGGCCTACATGGGTTTGCAACCTGGCAAAGCCTTGAATGATGTGTTTGTCGACAAAGTGTTCATCGGCTCGTGCACCAACAGCCGCATCGAAGACATGCGCGAAGCAGCTGCCATCGTCAAACACCTGGGGCAAAAAGTGGCGGGCAACATCAAACTCGCCATGGTCGTGCCAGGCTCGGGTTTGGTGAAAGCGCAAGCCGAGAGCGAAGGTTTGCACGAGATTTTCAAAGCCGCAGGATTCGAGTGGCGCGAACCCGGTTGCTCCATGTGCTTGGCCATGAACGCCGACAAGCTCGAGCCCGGTGAGCGCTGCGCGTCCACCAGCAACCGCAACTTTGAAGGCCGCCAAGGCAATGGCGGGCGCACCCATTTGGTCAGCCCGGCCATGGCTGCCGCTGCGGCCATTCACGGTCATTTTGTTGATGTGCGGCAGTTCAGTGTTTGATTTTTTTACAGATGTCGCAACAGCAAAAATTTTTAATCGCCTTGCTATCTGGGCGACGGAGTCGTTAGTGATGAATAGCAAATATGAAATCATCATCTACTGGAGCAATGAAGACAATTGCTTCATCGCAGAAGTTCCCGAACTCGCAGGTTGCAAGGCCGATGGCGACAGCTACGCCAATGCACTTGCCAATGCCCAAGCCATCATTGACGAGTGGATTGAAACTGCCCTCCTGCAACACAGAGTCATTCCTCAACCTAAAGGGCGTTTGCTCTTTGCTTGAATCGAAAATCAATCATGCAAAAATTCAATGTACACAAAGGCCTGGTCGCTCCCATGGACCGCGAGAACGTCGACACTGACGCCATCATTCCCAAGCAGTTTTTGAAGTCCATCAAAAAAACCGGCTTCGGTCCCAACCTGTTTGACGAATGGCGTTACCTGGACAAAGGCGAACCGGGCCAAGACCCCAGCATTCGCAAACCCAACCCTGACTTTGTCTTGAACCAAGCACGCTACAGCGGTGCGTCCATTTTGTTGGCACGCAAAAATTTCGGTTGTGGCTCGTCGCGTGAACACGCGCCTTGGGCCTTGGACCAATACGGTTTTCGCGCCATCATCGCGCCCAGCTTTGCCGACATTTTTTTCAACAACTGTTTCAAAAACGGCTTGTTGCCCATCGTGCTGCCTGACGCTGCAGTCGCCAAACTGTTCAACGACTGTTTGGCATTTCCCGGTTACCAACTGACCGTGGACTTAGAACGCCAAGTGGTCATTCAATCGCCGGGCGAAGAACTGCCGTTTGAAGTACAGGCGTTTCGCAAATACTGTTTGATCAACGGCTTGGACGACATTGGCCTGACCTTGAAACACGCCGACAAGATCCGCGCCTTCGAGGCCGCACGTTTGACCGCCAAGCCTTGGCTGGCACACACATTGACAGAAAGCAAGGCATGAAAATCGCAGTTCTCCCCGGTGACGGCATTGGTACCGAAATCGTCGCAGAAGCGGTCAAGGTTTTAAACGCCTTGGACATGAAGTTTGAAATGGAAACCGCCTTGGTCGGCGGCGCAGCTTACGATGCACATGGCCACCCGCTGCCCGAGTCCACGTTAAAGCTCGCCATGGCGTCTGACGCCGTGTTGTTCGGTGCGGTTGGCGACTGGAAATACGACACGCTCGACCGCCCCTTGCGCCCCGAGCAAGCCATTTTGGGTTTGCGCAAAAACATGGGGCTGTTCGCCAACTTCCGCCCCGCTATTTGCTACAAAGAACTGGTGAATGCGTCCAGTCTCAAGCCCGAGTTGATCGCCGGTTTGGACATACTCATCATCCGCGAATTGACAGGCGATATTTATTTTGGCCAACCGCGCGGCAGACGTGTGTCACCCGACGGCGCGTTCGCCGGTTCAGAAGAAGCGTTTGACACCATGCGCTACACCCGCCCCGAGGTCGAGCGCATTGCACGTGTGGCATTTGAAGCCGCACGCAAACGAAGCAAGCGCGTGACCAGCGTAGACAAAGCCAATGTGTTGGAAACATTTCAGTTCTGGAAAGACATCGTCACCGAGGTGCACAAAGACTACCCCGACATCGTGCTGGACCACATGTATGTGGACAACGCCGCCATGCAACTGGTGAAAGAACCCAAGCGTTTTGACGTGGTGGTGACAGGCAATATGTTTGGCGACATCCTCAGCGATGAAGCGTCCATGCTCACCGGGTCGATTGGCATGCTGCCCTCGGCTTCACTCAACGCCAGCCGCCAAGGTTTGTACGAGCCCAGCCACGGCAGTGCACCGGACATCGCGGGCAAAGGCGTGGCCAATCCGCTGGCCACCATACTCAGCGCGGCCATGATGCTGCGTTTTTCTTTGAACCAGGAAGAAGCAGCGGTACGCATTGAGGACGCTGTGAAAAAAGTGTTGGCGCTTGGACTTCGCACCGGGGACATTTACAGCGAAGGCACGACCCGCGTGGGTACACGCGAGATGGGCGACGCGGTCGTCAAGGCACTGTAAACAACCAAGCCACTGCAAGCGTGTTGCTGTGCCCCAAGCTTGACGTAACGTCACCAAAGCTTGGGGATTTTTTTATTGAATGACCAAGCGGCCTTCTTCCAACATTTTTTGCAGCAATGCATTGGTTGATTCGGTGCCGTTCAAGAGCGACATGTCAGCTTGATTCGCTTGGTAAGTGCCACTGCCGACCGAACCGATCAAATCGGTCATGGTGAACAGCTTGGAGAAATTGCTTCTACCGTCCTTATCCACAGAGCAAACCATTTGCAAATTGCTGTCCAGCTTGGTCCATTCCAATTTCAAGTAGGCAGACAGCGTGGAGGCGTCGTTGCTTGCGCCTTTGCCCAGTTGACTGACCACAATGCTGTCAAACAATTGGTACAAACTGATGGTGTCGGCGTTCGTGCCGCCCGTTTTGCCGAAATTGAAATCTTTGATCACATCGCCGGTCACGCCAGCAATGTCTCCGCTGTCTTTGGCAAAGACAAAGGTGTCACTTCCCAAGCCACCTGTCAACGTGTCGCTGTCTAAGCCCCCGACCAAAGTATCTGCGCCCAAGCCCCCAGTCAACTCATCTTCACCACCACCGCCAAGGACCATGACCCCTGCCTTTTGCTCCGCTTGCGTCAGCCTGTTGGCATTCAAGATTTGGTAGTTGTCGTAATCTTGGTTAGGAAGGTCTGAACCGATCATCCATGTATAACTGGGAATGGGGCGACCTTGAGTGTCTTGCAATTCGGTAGTGGTGTGTTGATCAAGCGGACGTCCAAAATGCGGGAGTCATGGACAAAAGTCAGTACATAACTGGTACCCAGTCTCACCAAAGAATGCAATGCCCAATTTTTTAAAAAAGCGTCATTGACCAGTTCACCACTGACTTGTTCGCTGTATGTGTTGGGCAAGGTGGCATAAAAAATACCCGTTTGCCGGTTACCTTCGCCAAGGAGCACAGTTTGCTCATGCCTGACCAGTTTCATTTGATCTATATAGGGATACATCGTGCTTTGCACCAACGGCCAGGCCGTTTGCGCCTGAACCCATCCCGAACACAAAAGTGCAAGACCGAAAAACAGTTTTTTCATCCACATAACAAATCCTCTGGCAATGAATAAATGACTTGGATCAACCCGCCTGTGCACTGGCAAGACTTCGATCCTTGGCTCTGAAAAGACCTTCTAAACTGGGTTCACAGACACCCGGCTCATGCTTATAAAGTTTACTTAAATTTATTCATAAGTAAATAAATTAATTCTTTAAATGTATTTAATTCGCGGCAGCTACCCACCAACTGTCAAATTTCGCAAATTAAAACAGGAATAAAAGGTAAAAGTGAACTATTTATAGCTAAATAAAGCTATTTTTTATATTTAAAATGATTCAAATATGTTGTTTTAAGACAAACACCCGTCATTAGGGTGAGATAACTGTTTGATCAATATCCACATGCCGCACCATCGCTGCGAGGATCAGCGCCGCCGGTAAGCTGACCAGTCTGCGCATCCAAAGTGATGCCATGCGCATGTCCAGCCAATTCATTCCAAGCGCCCCATCGGTTCAAAACATGACCCCGCGCTGAAAGGTCTGCCAGCGTGCTTTCACCCAAACGGCTTTCCACATGCAAAGTGTCGCGTGCTTCACCCAAGGCAAAACGCCCGGACAGCCAACGCGGCGATTGCACCGCTTGTTGAATATCCAAGCCGTGGTCCAGCATGGCGCTGTAGGTTTGAAATTGAATTTGAGGTTGACCGTCTGCGCCCATGCAACCCATCACACTCCATAACTTGTGGTTCTTGAAACCCATAGATGCAATCAATGTGTGCATAGGGATTTTGCCGGGAGCCAAAGCGTTTGGGTGCGCCGGGTTCAAAGAGAAATACGCGCTTCGGTTTTGCAGCAACACACCCGTGTTGACATCCACCATGCCCGAGCCGAATGCGCCATACAAACTGTGAATCAAAGACACGGCTTGTCCCTGTTCATCCACCACTGCAATGTAAACCGTGTCGCCGGTCAAACTGCCATAGGAAGGCACTTTGTCCCAGGGCAAAGCGCGCACCGGATCCATCAATTGACGCCTTTGGCTCAAATAGTCATCACTCAACAGCATGCCCATCGGCACATCTGTAAACGCGGGGTCGCCCAACCAACGGTCGCGGTCGTGGTAACTGATCTGCTTGGCCTGCACCATCAGGTGAATGCGTTGTGGATCCAGCAAATCCATTTTGTGAAATTCAAAGGGCTCAACCAACTTGAGCATTTGCAGCACCGTGAAACCCTGGGTGGGCGCGGGTGTCTCGTACAAGGTCAGATCACGGTAGGTGCCTGACAGCGGTTCTTCCCATTGCGCATGCTGTGCGGCCAAATCTTCCAAGGTAAAAAAACCACCGTTTTGCGCCGCAAATTGCGCCAGCGATTGACCCACTTCCCCTGTATAAAAAGCCGCAGCACCACCCTCTGCCACCGCTTGCAGAGTGCGCGCCAGCGCCGGGTTTGACAATGTGCTGCCGGCTTTGGGCAACTCACCGTTTGGCATGAACACGCCGCGCCAGCCCGGCAAGGCCTCTAAATCTTTTTGTACAAAGGCCAGCCAACCCGCCAGCCGCTCACCCACCGGGTAACCCTCTTTGGCAAAACCAATCGCAGCTTGCAAACAGCGATGCACCGGCAATTTTCCATAGGCATCATGGGCGGCAAACCAACTCGAGACAGCGCCCGGCGTGGTCAAGGTCGCAGGCCATATGCCGCGAAATGGCACCTCGCTCATGCCGCGCGACGAAAAATAGCTGATATCGGCATTCGCAACTGCACGGCCGCCGCCATTCAAGTGGCGCACCTTGCCAGTGAGCGGGTCATGGATCAACCAAAACGCGTCACCGCCCATGCCCGTCATGTGCGGGTAAATCACGCCCAGCACAGCCGCCGTGGCAATGGCTGCATCTACCGCTGAACCACCAGCACGCAACACCTCAGCACCGGCTTCTGACGCGAGATGGTGTGGCGATGTCACCATGCCGCGCTTAGATTGCACAGCGCTGCGTTCTTCAAAATGAACCATGGGAACTTTCAGGGTTGCGGGCCGTCATAGCCCTCGATGATGATCAAGTCGATGGTGGACACTGCCTCGCGCAGCTTGATGGCTGCTTGGTAATCGGGTGAGTGCCAGCAATCCAGAGCCGCTTGGTAGGAAGGGAATTCGAGCACCACATTGCGTGAGCGGCTCTCGCCTTCGGGATTTTCAAATTGACCGCCGCGCACCAGAAAACGGGCGCCATATTGTTGAAATGGCAATGCATTGGCCGCCACATACAACTTGTACTGCTCGAGGTCTGACACCTCTACCCTGCCTATCCAATAGCCTTTGGCCATGTTCTACTCCGCGAACGACAACCAAGTCATTCTAGACAGAGCTTGCACACCAAAGGCCAGCGTCCACTGGCCGACCAACTTAAGAGACGCGAAAAGGGTTTGAAAACCTCACAGTTTTTGGGCGATGGCTTGCACCACACATCCGTTGCCGGTGTGATAGATGCCCTCCAACACTTCACGCTCCAACTCTTGCAAGTGAATGAATGTCAAACCGGGTAACTCAGCAATCAAGCTGATGACGGTTTGCATCACGTCATGAGAGTTCCCGCCGCCGGTTCCGCGCCCGATTTGGTCAGGCGTGTAGGCCTCAAGCAGAAAAACCCCACCCGGCTTTAGCGCGTGCGGCAGACTCCGATAAAGCTTTTGCCGCACAGAAGAAGGCAAGGGACAAAAAATGGACACAATGCCGTCCCATTGCTGTGTGCCCAAATCAAAGTCATTCAAATCAGCGTGGATCCATTCGACATTGACGCCCAACTCTTCGGCCAGTTGTCGCCCCTTATCCAAACCGACCACAGAGGCATCAACCGCTGTGACCGCATAGCCCTGTGCAGCCAGAAAAACCGCATTTCGCCCTTCTCCCTCAGCGAGGCTCAGCACCTTGCTCTTAGGTAACATGGCACAGTGTTCGGCCAGAAAAGCATTCGGTTCTTTGCCATAAACAAATTCCGCGACAGCGTAACGCTCATCCCACATGGTGTATCCCTCATCTGATTTAGATCGTGGATTTAGATATGAAACCAATTTGACACAACAACAAGACAGCTTGGTATCAGCGAACAGCCGCTAGAATGCTTTTGATGAATGATCCAGATTATTTCACCACGATGACAGCGACGGCGCCAATGACCCCTTGGCTCGCTCGTGGCATCACCATTAAAACAACGACCACCGGCTGAAAAGCTCCGGTCCGTCGCGCCTTTCCCGGCCAGACGTGCCGGGGGTCAAAACTCTGACTGAAAAGGCAACATCATGAACAAACAAGGAAATCGCGTTGGACTCGTTGGCTGGCGCGGCATGGTCGGCTCAGTCCTCATGGATCGCATGCTGGCGGAAAAAGACTTCGATCTGATCGAACCAGTTTTCTTCTCCACATCCAATGCCGGTGGCGCAGCGCCCCCGATGGCCAAAAACGAAGCCCGTTTGCTGGATGGTCACGATGTGAATGCGCTCAAAGCCTGCGACATCATCATCACCTGCCAAGGCGGCGACTACACCACCGAGGTTTTTCCCAAATTGCGCGCTGCTGGCTGGAAGGGCCATTGGATAGATGCGGCGTCCACCTTGCGCATGAAAGACGACGCCGTCATCATTCTGGACCCAGTCAACCTTCCCGTGATTCAAAACGCGTTGACCCACGGCGGCAACAACTGGGTTGGCGGCAATTGCACTGTCAGTTGCATGCTGATGGGCGTGGGCGCTTTGTACAAAGCGGGTTTGGTCGAGTGGATGAGCACACAAACTTACCAAGCCGCTTCTGGTGGCGGTGCAGCGCACATGCGCGAGTTGCTGACCCAATACGGCACGCTGAATGCCGAAGTCAAAGCCATGCTGGATGACCCGACATCCGCCATTTTGGAAATCGACCGCAAAGTCATTGCCAAACAGCGCGCATTGACCGCCGCCGAGACCGAGAATTTCGGCGCACCTTTGGGTGGCTCACTCATCCCTTGGATCGACAAAGACTTAGGACAGGGTAAAAACCAAGGCGACGATGGCTGGGGCACCAGCCGCGAAGAATGGAAAGGCATGGCCGAAACCAACAAAATTCTGGGCCAAGGCGCTGGGTTTTCTGCCCCTGCTGTACCGGTGGATGGGTTTTGCGTTCGCATCGGTGCCATGCGCTGTCACAGCCAGGCATTGACCTTCAAATTGAAAAAGAACGTCCCGCTGGCCGACATTGAAGCCATGATTGCTGCTGACAATGAATGGGTGCAAGTGGTCACCAACACCAGAGAGGCCACGCTGCAACACCTGACACCGGTCGCGGTGACAGGCACCATGAACATACCTGTCGGACGCATCCGCAAAATGGCGTTCGGCCCGGAATATATCGGCGCATTCACCATTGGTGACCAATTGCTATGGGGTGCCGCCGAACCGCTGCGCCGCATGTTGCGCATTTTGTTGCGTGAATGAGTCAAAGAGCTGATTCTGAAGGTATTGGTTTATGATTCGGACTTCTTAAGACACTAGAGAATTTGTCGATATGTCTCTGTCATTAAAACATTTTTACCGGAATTCTTTGATTGGCGGTGGCTTTTTTTTAGCCGCACAAGCTCTTGCTTTACAAATCAATCAACCCATCTTATTTTCGCGCATCGGTGAGCCACTTCAGCTTGAATTCCTGGTGACGGACGTTTCTGAGGCTGAGGAGAAGTCGCTCAAAATCAATTTGGCTGACATTTTGGTTTACCAAAGCACCCAAATTGAACGGGTTGCTGGATTGGATGGCCTCAAATTTGAATTCACCAAGCAATCCGACGGAAAATACAAGGTGAATGTGACCGGTACTCAGCCTATCTCTCAGGAACGCGCTGACCTGATTGTCGATTTTGATTGGGCATCGGGGCGCCGATTTATCAATATTGGCTTGAACTTACAAACCCCGCCTGTCTCGACAACAGCAGCACCTGTCGCAACCACACCTGCTGCCCCTGCGGCTGACACCCAAGCTGAACAGCCTGTAGCCAGCCCCGCCCCGCCCGCCTCCCAACCGGAGCAAGAAGCCATTGCGCCCACCCCTAGCTCAGAGCAGACCGCTGCTCCTGACCCAGAGCAGAAGACAGCATCTGCGGCGGCCAGCACCGACACAGATTCAGCGGTCAGCCAATCCACGGCTCCTCAAGTAGAAGTCCAAAAGGGAGATACCGCAGGCAAACTGTTGCAAGGCTTGGCTACGCGGGAAATTTCACTGGATCAATTGCTGCTGGCTATGTTGCACAACAACCCAGATGCTTTTGTCGCCAGCAATGTCAACCGGCTCAAAGCCGGTGCATTGGTGACACTGCCCACGTCAGATGAAGCCGCCACCTTTGACCGCCAGCAAGCCCGCGAAAGTATCCAATTGCAAGCCAGCGATTTCAATGCCTACCGCACCTCCCTTGGCTACAGTGCACCGCTTTCCAGCCAAACCTCGGCCAGCAAGCGTGAGAGCAGCGGCAAACTCAAAGGCGAAGTCACCCAAAAAGAACCCCCTCCTGTTGACGAACTGACTTTGAGCAAGCCTGGCGACAGCGAAGCTGAAAAGCTGAGCAAAAAATTGCAGGAAGAAGAAACCGCCAAACAAGCCAAGGAAGTCAGCGATAACCTGAGTCAGATAGGCCGTTTGTCAAAGTCAGCTTCTCAATTTACCCAAGGCTTTGCTGCCAACTTTTCAGGCTTGAGCGCTTACTACGACCAAGGTTTGGAGTTGGCCAAACGCTATATGTTCGAATTGATTGCAGCCATTGCCTTGCTGGCTGCTTTTGGTGTGAGTTTTTCTCTGATGCGTGACAAGCGCCGTGTCAGCCAAAAAGAAGAATTAGGTGACTTCAGCTTTCAAAACGGTGAGCAAACACAAGGCCTGAACTTGCCGCCTGATTTGAACCTTGACTTAGAAATACCTGAGACTGCGCAGCATTCGCAACAACAACCCCCCTCGTCTGCCCATACGGTGGACATGCCGGCCTTTGCGTCTGAGTCCAAATCCAGTGTGATCGACCCGGGCGAAGATCCGTTTCTGATGCGCCTAGAACTCGCCGATGAGTTGTGGAAACTCGGTCAAAAACAAACCGCTCTCGCTTTGGCTCAGGAAGTCGCCGACCAAACCCTTGGTGAGACCCGCGAGTTGGCGCAGCGCTGGTTAAACGAACACACTTGAGAGCCATGCGAGTCGCACTCGGCCTGTCTTATGCAGGCCAGAGTTACGAGGGCTGGCAAAGCCAAGCCTCGGGCAAAACGGTCCAAGACCATCTGGAAAAAGCCCTAGCCACATTCACCGGTCACCCGGTCAGCACTTTGTGTGCAGGGCGCACCGACAGCGGCGTTCACGGCTTGCAGCAAGTGGTGCATTTCGATACATCGCTGGAGCGCGACATGTCGTCTTGGGTGCGCGGCACCAACACCTATTTACCAGCTGACATTGCGGTGCAATGGGCGCAGGCCGTGCCGCCCGATTTCCATTGCCGTGCCAGCGCCATTGCCCGCCGCTATATATATATATGTCTGGAATCCCCGGTGCGCCCCAGCTTAGAGAGTGGGCGCGTCGGCTGGGTGTTCAGGCCCATGCAATTGCAGCCCATGCAAGAAGCTGCGCAATTTTTATTAGGCGAACACGATTTCACCTCGTTTCGCGCGTCAAGCTGCCAAGCATTGAGCCCGGTGAAAACCTTGCACCGCATACATATTCAACGCATCGGTCAAAGCAGTGACAGCGCGTATTGGCGGTTTGATTTTGCGGGCAATGCGTTTTTGCACCACATGATTCGCAACCTCATGGGCTGCTTTGTCGCCATCGGCCAAGGCGCACATAAGCCTGAATGGATGGGCGAGGTGCTGGCCGCGCGCGACCGCAAAGCGGCGGCACCGACCTTCGCGCCCGATGGTTTGTACTTTGCCGGCCCGGTGTACGACCCGAAATGGGGATTGCCGCCCGACCCGCCGTCATATGATTGGCTGCCAGGCCATTCCCCATGAACCAGATACCCATCAAAATTTGCGGACTCACCCGCGAGCAGGACGTGCAAGCCGCCGTCGATGCAGGCGCCAACGCCATCGGCTTTGTGCTGTACCCGCCTTCACCGCGATACGTCTCGCCCGAACGCGCGGCTGAGTTAGCGGCCTTGTTGCCCGCCTTTGTCACGCCTGTTTTGTTGTTTGTGAATGCCAGCTTGGAGGACATCGCGCATGCCGCCGCGCTGGTGCCGGGCGCCTGGTTGCAATTCCATGGCGATGAAACCCCTGAATTTTGCGCAAACACCGCCAAAGCCTTGGGCAGACGCTGGTTGCGCGTGGCCCGCATCCCACAGGAAACCCCTGAAGGCGGTGCGCCCTTTGACCTCGTAAACTACGCATCCCTTTACGATAAAGCCGATGCGCTGTTGCTAGACACTTTTGTCGATGCTTATGGCGGCAGCGGTCACAGATTCAATTGGTCACAGCTTCCAACAAACGTCAATGCTCACCTCGTTTTGTCTGGTGGACTCACACCTGCAAACGTGGCCGATGGCATTCGCGCCGTGTACCGGTGCGGTTTGTCGTTGGCGGTTGACGTGAGCTCGGGCGTAGAAAGCGCCAAGGGCATCAAAGACAGCGACAAAATCTGCGCCTTCGTGGCGGCCGTGCGCAACACCACGCTTGCCGTTTGACTTTTTAGCAGCTCTCTTGCTGCACGTTCAAAGAGATACACCATGTCTACCTACCAGCAACCCGATGCCAAAGGACACTTTGGCCAATTCGGCGGCAGTTTCGTCAGCGAAACCTTGACGCATGCGATTGAAGAATTGAAAGAGGCCTACGCCAAGTACCAGCACGACCCGGCGTTCGTGGCCGAGTTCAAGTCTGAGTTGGCGCATTTCGTCGGCCGCCCCTCTCCCATCTATCACGCAGCCCGCATGAGCCGCGAAATGGGCGGCGCACAGATTTACTTGAAGCGCGAAGACTTGAACCACACCGGCGCGCACAAGATCAACAACACCATCGGCCAAGCCATGCTGGCCAAGCGCATGGGCAAGCCGCGCGTCATCGCCGAAACCGGCGCGGGACAACACGGTGTGGCCACCGCCACGATTTGCGCACGCTACGGTTTGGAA
>CAMDJS010000040.1 GCA_945900685.1 Bordetella parapertussis | reverse complement strand
ACCGCGCGGTCGCGCTTAAAACCCGTTGTTGAAACGTTGGCTAAGTTGTTTGAAATGACATTCATGCGCGTTTGCTGCGCATCCAAGCCGGTCTTGGAAACCCATAATGCTGCATCCATTGCTAACCCCTGTTCTTCAAAAAATCAGCGCCTAAGCGCTTGGCTATCAGGTTGACAGTTTCATCATGGAAGAACCTGACTGGTCGTTTTCTTGACTGGCTTTCACCATACGGACCTGTTGTTCAAACATGCGCGACTGCTCTATCAGCCTGACCATGGCTTCGGTGGGGCTGACATTGCTGCCCTCGAGAGCCTGTGACGTCAATGAAGGCGCCTTAGGACCTGAAGCAAAATCCGCGCCTGACGGTTTATCGTGCGCCTTAAACAGGCCGTCTTCGCGTCGGGTCAAGGGGGTTTTGCTCGCGTCGCGTAGTAATAAGGTGCCAATCAGGGTCTCTTGCTGAATACCTGGCTGGTTGGGGTCATGGATAAATACCCCGCCGTCTTGGGCGATGGTCGCCCTAAAGCCCGGGGGAACCGTGATGGGTGACTGGTTATCGCCCATGACCGGATGACCATTGCCGGTTTGCAGCACGCCGTTGACATTCAGTTGTAAATCTCCGCGGCGGGTAAAAGCCATCTCGCCATTGGGCGCTTGCACGCCCATGACGGTTTGGTCGTTCATCAAAATATCCAGGTCGCGCCCAGTGGCCATCAAAGGGCCAGGGGTCAGCTTGATGAAGTCCATGTGCATGGCCTGGGGTTGGTAGTTGGAGTCAAAGCCCTCGCCCTCGGCCTTGAAAGCCTTGAGCGAGATTTCGTAGGAGCGCTTAAAGCCCGTGGTCGTGATATTGGCCAGTTCATTGGCCAAGGACTGACGAGCTAAACGCATTTCAGAAATTGCAGCAGAAGCGTTAAAGGCTAGGCGATCCATGTCGATTCTCTAAGGAGGAGCTTTACGCTCTGATTTGAATAATGGATTGAGTCATCGTGGTGCTGGTCTCAATCGCCTTGGCATTGGCCTGGAAGTTACGCTGCTCGGTGATCAAGTCCACCAATTCCTGCGTCAAGTCCACGTTGGCTCGTTCGGTCGCACCTGAGCGCACCGTACCGAAACCAGCAGAACCGGCTTCACCGTATTTGGCAGAACCAGAGGACGACGATTTGTAATAACTGGTGTCACCAATCTGGCGCAAACCGGTCGGGTTGGAGAAGTTCACCAACACCACTTTGCCCAGAGATTTCTGCGCACCGTTTGAATAAGAGGCGTTGACCAGACCATCGTCACCGATGGACAAGCCCACCAAGTCACCCTCGGGTGCACCGTCTTGCGACTGTGACAACACCGCGTAAGGCGATGAAAACTGGGTGGACTTGGAGTAGTTGATATTGATCGTCAATGCGCCCTTACCGTCTGGCAAGAACACCGTATCGAGTTGTGAACCTTGCTTGGGTGAAACCAAGTTACCGGATGTGTCAAAGGTCAATTCGCCTTTTTCCAGGAAAATCGGTGACCATTCGGGCAGGTTTTTGAAGCCGTCAGGACTGAAGGTTTCTCTGCCGAATTCGTCGATGTACATCGCGACTTCCACACCATTGACCGTCTGTGTGTACTGCGTAGGTTTGATCCACGTTGAAGTGTTGCCACGACCACCTTCCACGTTGGCCAAGCCCCACTGGCTGTCACCGGATACTTTGATGAACGAGTTGGTGGACGCGGTGCCGGTGGTGAATTTCAAACTGTTGGTGGCTTTGTCGTAAGCCACTTTCACACCAGAGATCATGGAGCCGGTCAAGCCGGGCTGGTCGGCAGGACCGGCCAAACGATTGATACCGTTTTGCAAAGCTTGCACAAACGAATCGATGGTGTAGGTTTCTTTCGGCTCGAGGTAAACCGTGCCTTTCACGTCATCGACCGACACCACAAATTTGTTGTTGGTCAAATTGACGCTGAAGTTGTTGTTGGCGTTGATACCCAAAGGCGAACCGAACATGGTGGCCGGCTGAGAGGCGATACCGCGCACCGCCAAATACGAAGGTTCGACTTCGTAATTGCCATCGGCAGCGATGCCTAAACGCTCGGAAGCGAAAATATTGGGGTTGCCGATCTTGATGCTGGAGGTGTCGCCCGTGGTGCCGGATTTGAAAATGAATTTCTCATTCACCGTGTCGTACTCCACCTTCATGCCATAGCGTTGCAGCTTGAGCGCTCGGATGTAATTGTTGGTGATGGACGGCGAACCGGACACGCTCAAAGTGTCACTGCCAGTCTCTTGGGTCAGCGGCGATGTGATGCCCATCTGGTTATTCAAACCAGACAAACTGATAGTGTTTCCAAGCACCGGTTCAAAGTTGAATCGTTGGGAAACAGGGTCGTAACTGGCCTTGACCATGTTCTCAGTGGGCAGCGAAGTGATGGAGAAATTTTTTCCACCGGTAGACACCATGGAAGCGGTAGCAGTAGCTGCATTCAATGCGAATCCAGTGATATTGGTCATGCCGCTGGCATCAATAATTTTCAAATCCTTGCCGTTGATCACAGACACTGTGATTTTGTTGACACGATCAGTGTCATACACACCGGGATCCTCTGCTGTCAAAGCCGAACGAATACGCTCTTGGATACGCGCGGCAAGATCGTTGATAGGCATGCTGGACAAAGTCAAATCACCCAATGCCACATTGGTCAAACTGGTGCCGTCCTCCAAACTGAAGTCCAGCGATTGGAATTCAGAGCCGTTAGGCGTCATGCTCAAAGGGAAACTGACGTTAGCCAAAGTGTATGAACTGGGGGTCAACACATTGCCGTCGCTGTCAGTCAGCATGTCCACCTGCACGCTGCCGCCGCCTTTGACCAGCTCCGGATAATCCGCGGTGTCGACAGCCAAGGTCAAGCCGCTCATGAATTTGCCAGTGGGCTCAGTGACGATCAGCGCATTGGTGTTGGCATCCCAGACCACGTCGACCGCAGCACCCTTGGCTGTGGCTCTGAGCAAGGTTTGAACATCTGTTGCGAACAAATCCATGTGAACCGGATTGGTCGGGTCAAATGTGGCGAAACTAGGCACTGGATCCACACCCGTCAAACTCGGAAAAGAAGCGGCGGTCAATGGAATAGTCGTGGTCAATGCACCCGCAGCGTCTGTCGCCGTGAAGGTCAAACTCGTGAAGTGGGCCAATAAACTTTCTGTGTCAATCGGCGTGGCGGCGAAATCAATACCGGCTAAGGTGATCTTTGACTCGCCTGACAATGCGACGGGTGCCACCGGGAAAGGTGCATTGCCTGTGGTGCGGGGCACCAATTCGATAGAGGCGATCTGGTGACCACCGATATCTGTCACGAACAAGCTACCTGGCACTGCCGTATCCTCTGCAACCGTGACTTGCCCGGCCTCGAAGGTGGACCAGCCCTGCTCGATCAATTTGGCTTGGATTTTGTCTTGCAATTCCTGCGTAAATACATTCAAGTCGCTCGGATCCGTGCTTTTCAGGTCAACGGATATCGTCTCGTTACCAATTTCCATGTTGAAGGTGGTGTAGTCACCTACTTCAATAGCATCTACGCCAGTGAAGTACTGTTGATTGACGACTTCGTTTTGTGCGCCCGCGCTGACACTGCCGAGTGAAAAATCGCTGATCAATGCACCGTTGGCATCATTGACGCGAATTTCATTTTCGTTTTGGATATTGACTGTCACTTTGCTGGCGGCTTCTGCGGTATAGCCCATGCGTTGCTGCAAATCCAATTGAATACGGGTTTGCAATTTGCCCGCCAAATCTTCCATCGGTTTGGTGCTGAGCGTTGTGCCTAAATCGATTTTGTTGGACAACACCTTGCCGTCAATGGTCAATGTGTAACCCTTGAACTCACCTGGCTTGGGGGCTTCGCTGAAACTCACATTCGACAGCACATTGCTGCTGCCGCTGAGTTGGCTGTTGATTTTGTCCACCACTTGCTCGTAAGTCATGTCATCCGCATCCAATTGGATGGTGCGGTTTTGTGTCAATGTGCCGTCAGCATTGCTGGCCGTGATCTGGAAAGTTTGCTGACCAGCAAAATTGAAAAATCTTTCGTCACCGAACTTGCGGTTTAGCACGTTGGTGAATTCTTTAGCGATTTCAGTACCCGACAAAGCCGGTATAGCCAGGCCAGCAAGGTGATCAAGACCGACTGAAACCGGTGTACCTGTGCCGTCGATATCGATTTGGAACAAATCCTTGAGCTGAGACGGCTGCAGCTTGCTGAAGTCAATACCTTCCAAGGTGCTCAAACGCGGGGCTTTGCCGCCGGTGACCGTGGCGGGATCAGAGCTGCGCAAGTCAGTCAATTGGTTGAGCGAGAATTTTTGCGTTTTGGCGTTGACCAGCAAGTCGCTGACCTCGCTCTCCGGTTTGAGCTGACCGTATTTGTTCACATACAGTTGCTCACCGGTGGTGTCTGTCGCTTGTTGCAAGGCTGCAGCCACCAGTGTTTCACCGACATACACATAGGTTTGCCATTTGTTGTTCGGGTCCGCCTGACTCGCGTTTTGAGTTTTGGCGTAATACACCGTGGCCAGGTAACCGTTACCACCCTTGTCATACACCGTCAATGCGGTGCTTTTGTTGTAGGAAGCAGGGTCGTTGCGGTTAAAGGCTTTGGTCACCACCTGCGCATCAGCAGGAAAGTTCAAGCCCAATTGCACCAGTGAAGTTTCCTTGGCCATGCCGGTGGTTTTTTGCGGGATGGTCAACACGTTCAAGTCACTCAAATTGGCTTTGCCGGTCGAGTCAACCGACGCCGCCATCAAACGCTGTCCGGCTGAGTTCACCACGTTGTACTGGTCGTTCATCATGAACGAGCCGTTACGCGTGAAGATGTCTTGGAATCCGTCGGCAGATTTCAACGGGAAAAAACCGTCACCAGAAATCGCCAAGTCCAAGGTATTGGACGAGAAGTTCATATTGCCCTGACCAAACTCTTGCGTCACGCGTTTGAGCGATACACCTTGACCAATGGTTGATGTGGCTTTTTGCAAGGGTGAAGTCGCAAAAATGTCGCCGAAGTCAGCGCGACTGCGCTTAAAGCCCACGGTACTCGCGTTGGCAATGTTGTTGGATGTCACGCCCAATTGCGCAGTGGCTGCATTCAAACCGGTGAGTGAGGTAAAAAATGACATGTATGAACTCCGTTGTGTGCTTTAAATGTTTGATCAGTAAGCGATGCGCTTGACGTCGGTCATGTTGACGCTCTTGCCGCCGTCAACTTCCAGTAACCAGGTGTTGTCGCCGGTGCCAGCGTTGGACACGCTGCGCACGGTTGACAAGGTGTTGACCGTCGGTTGCAGCGCCTTGCCCATGCTGCTGGCAAGTACCTGCATGGTGTAGCTGCCGTCTGGCATGGCGGCACCGGTGTCGTTGTAGCCGTCCCAACTCAAGCGCATAGGACCGATAGCTTGGGCACCGAAAATTTGTTTGCGCACCATTTGACCTTTTTCATCAAAGATCTTCATTTGCACGCCGTCTGCGCCGGTAGGCAAGTCAACATTGGCTTCAACCGGTTGACCGCCCAACAGCATCAACGGGCCGTTAGGTACAGCAACACGGCGACCGATCATGGCTGCACCGGCCAGCATCTTGTCGCCTTCCAAGCTCTTGACCATGGTCTCCATGCTCGCCTTCATGGAACTGGTGGCTTCGAGCTGAGAGAACTGCGCCAACTGCGCCACGAAGGCTTCGTTTTTGACAGGGTCTAAGGGGTTCTGGTTTTTCAATTGGGTAGTGAATAAGGTCAAAAACGCACCCTGGTCCATGGTGTTGGACGGCGCTTTGACTTTGTTCTTGGCGATGTAGTCTTCGTAGCTGACGATGCCGTTGGGCAATGGCGCTTTGGCTGTGGTGGTTGTCATGTCAAACTGCTTTCAAATATCAAGATTTGGTGATGTCTAAAGTGCGCAACATCAATTGGCGCGCCGTATTCACGACTTCAACGTTGTTTTGGTAGGAACGCGAAGCGGCCATCATTTCGACCATTTCCTGCATTTCATTCACATTGGATAAATACACATAACCCTTTTCATCCGCAGATGGATTGCCCGGGTCGTAGATGCTGCGAATAGGTGTGGGGTCGTCCACCACCTGGTCCACTTTCACGCCACCCAAATAAGGGAAACCGGCGTTGGTGAATTCATCTTTGACCAAGGCTTTGAACACCGGACGCTTGGCGCGAAATGCTTCGGCTTCGGTTTTAGCCACGGTCGAGGCGTTGGCCAAGTTAGACGCGGTGGTGTTCATGCGCACCAGTTGTGAATTGAGGGCGGTGCCGGCGATGCCAAACACACTGTCAAGTGTTCTCATGGTTTATCACTCCCCTTTCAAGGCTTTGCGGATGCCGCCAATGCGGCTTTCCAAAAAATTCAAGGTGGTCTGGTAGTCAGCTGCGGCTTGACCGAACTGGGCCTGCTCGACGCTGATCTCTACCGTGTTGCCGTCAAAGGTGCTGTTGAAAGGCACACGAAAACGTTTGCCGTCATCTGCTTGCTCTTCCAAAGCGGCGTAATGCTTGGAATGCGTAGCTGCTATGTATTCGCGACTGGTTTCTTTGAGCATGGCTTTGAAGTCCAGCTCTTCGGCTTTGTAATTAGGGGTGTCGGCGTTGGCGATATTGCGTGACAACACTTCCAGGCGCTGACTGCGCACGCCGAGCGCTCGCTCGTGGATGCCTAAGGCTCCGCTGAATAAGTCCATCACACATCTCCCTGGTGGTTGTTACCGCCGTTTTCACGACACTTGGTGCTCAAGTTGAGACACCTCCGGTCGATACTTGCAAGTTATGTGCCACTTGTATGTGTCTACGCGACATGGCATTCAGGAGAGACCCAGGTGGCAACTTTTCACCACCCGGCCAAGTGCTCGGCAACCGCTTGCCGCTTATCTCTTAGGGCTTAGCGAACGTAATTCTGATTTAGATAAGCACCGATGCGCAATGCCTGCGCACGGTTGACGGCATTGCCTTGCACCGGCAAGCCGACCTGCGGGGCTGAATTTTGTGCGACTGTTGAAAAGTCATGTTTGCCCAAACGCTCCAACGCGTTTTGATACAGGCCTTGCATGATGGAGTTGCGGGTGATGGGCGCGGTCTTGTCGCGGTTGACATACAGATGCTGTGCTTGCGTGCCCGCAATGTTCAAACTGGCATCCGGTGCCCTCTCGCGTCTTGCAGCCGGTGTCAATACCGTCAGGTACAAATCGTCCAAGCTGGTCGGCCCGCCGTTTCTCAAGCCGGTTTCATCAAAATACTTGGACACCATATCTAATTGCTCAAACACGCTGTGGCCCAGAATGGCTTTGGGGTTGCTGCCGAAACCCGCACTGGCGGCGCCCCGGTCCGGGCCGTCACAGAACTGAATGATGCCGTGACAACGGTTGTTGGTGGCTTTGGGGTTCATGCCATCGCTTTCCATCAAGGTCAAGCGGGCAAAGTCATCTGGCGCAAACTGATAGGTGCGCGACATGGTCAAAATTTTGTCAAACACCTTTTGTCTGTCTTCTGCGGGAATAAAGCCTTTGGCCACCGCACGGTCCAGCGTTTTTTGCAAAACAACATGGTTGGCGTCCGCATTTAACGGAGATTGACGGAGCAAAGACAAAGCCTTGGGTTGGGATGCTTGGCTGGTTGACAGTGCTGTTTGTGCATTGACCGCCTTCGCAGCGGCTGTCATTTGACCTGTGAGCGCCGATCGCGGGTCAAGCACAGACAAATTCAAACGCTGGCCGGGAAAAATCCGGTCCGGGTTGCTGATGCCATTGCTGCGGGCGACATCCTGGGCCAAGCGTGAGGCCTCATTGAATGACACCGGACGACCGATGGCTTGCATGCGGTTTTTCACAATGCTGGTCAAGGTGTCGCCGTCTTGAACCGCGACGCTGGGTACCTGCGGATTCAAAATCGTCGAGGAATTGACACCGCTGCGACTTTGCAGCTGAGACAAAGTCTGAGCAAAGCCGATACGCGCCACGTTGGCCTCGACCGTTTGCCTGGCCGTCAGGTTTGCGGTATTTGGCGTTGAAAAATGGGTTTTGACGAGTGCTTTGGGATCTATATTGAAGTTCATTTGGCGCTCAGCAAGTTGAAAAATGGTTGGCATCGAAATTGCATCGGGTATGAGACTGACGCCAAAAACGTCAAAACTTTCACACTCTTGGAGACCATCTTGCAAATGCTGTGCCGAACTTTTCAAACAGGTCAAAAAACCGGGCTGATCGCCTTGGCTTGTGCCACTGCCTTGCTTGGCACGGTGTGGCAACAAGCCGACGCGCAAAACGTGCCGGTAGCCAACCCGGGCTGGGCTGCGGTTGAGCAAGGTGCCCGCCAATTTGTGATGGACACTTACCAACTGGACGCCGCCTTGGTCAGCATCCAACCCATGGACAGCCGCATCAAAATGCAAGCTTGCAAGCAAGCCATCGTGTTTGACCAGCCTTATGGCAACAAGCAAAGCGTGCGAGCACGTTGTGCCGAACCGGTGTGGCAACACTTTGTGATGGTGCAGGTCAAAACAGGCATCAGCGCGCAACTGGCCTCGGCCACCCAATCCCAATCCCAAGCCCAAACGGTCAACAAAATGGTTTGGGTTTCCAGCCAATCCCTTAAACGCGGCACCGTGGTTCAACCCGGTATGTTCAAAAGCAGCGAAATCAGCGTTGCCGCACAAGAAACCCGCTTTGTCAGCGATGAGCGTGATTTGGTCAATACAGAATTGCTCAGAGATTTACCCGCCAACACCCCTGTCAAAATGCAGGATCTGAAAGCTTCGGCTTTGGTCAAGCGTGGCCAGCAAGTCACGGTCGCGGTGGGCGGCGAAGGTAAGGGCTTTTTGATTACCGTCAAAGCAGAGGCACAGCAAGATGGCCTGCTGGGTGAACAAATTCGCTTGAAAAACCCAGAATCAGGCCGATCATTAACAGCAGTGGTTACTGGCATCAACATGGCTCGCGGGCTTTAAAAGGAATACCAAATGACGCATTTCATTTCATATTCAAAAATAATTCAGCCCAGCCTCAAGTTCAAGAAACTCGCGTCGATACTACCGATGTCGAGTCATAATTTTTGCACTCCCCTTTGTTAACAAGGACTCATCATGTCAGATCCCATCTCCTCAAGCCAAAGCAGAATTTCCAGTTCGAATTCAGCCACACGCACCACCTTGGACAAGTTGAACACCAAGTCAACTGCGCCCAAAAGTGATTCGGCCACAGAAACCAAAGCGCCTGCCAAGACGCAAGGAAGCGACTCCGTGAACCTCAGCAACGTCAAAGATCGCATTGATGCGCAGCCCGACTTCGATCGTTCTAAAGTTGAATCCATCAAGGCCGCATTGCAACAAGGCAACTACCCGGTGAACCCGCGTCGTATCGCCGAGAATTTTGTTGCCCTTGAAAACATGATCAAAAGCTGAGTAAATATCCATGACTGATGCCACGATCATTGACCAAGCAGATACGCTGAAAGAGGCTGATGAACTGGTCAATCAGCTGGAAACTTTGCTCGACCAAGAGTTCGAAGCACTGAAAATTCAGGATCTGGATCAGTTTGAGCTTCTTTTAAGCGGTAAAAACCATCTGCTCGCAGAATTGTCGCGCCTGACCGGCGTGAACCAATTCAATGACGCGGACAAGCTGGGGCCGCATTGGAACGATTTCCGTACCCGCATGCTCAATTGCAGGGACATGCACCGGCGCAATGAAATACTCATCATGCGCAAATTGGATGCGATACGCGGTGCGCTAGAGAGCATGAACGTACAAGATCCGACCAGCCCGGTAGAGGTTTACGACCGGCTCGGACAAATCAAACGCATTCGCCGTTTAAGAAACTTCACCGAAGCCTGAAGCCTCAGGCGCTTGAGGGGCATCTGGCTTTTTTTCGTCGCCAGGCTGCATGCCCTTGAGCCAATACACCCAAGACAAAATCACTGCCACTGCGGTGTACATGTCTTGCGTGATTTCTTCCCCCACATCCAGTTTGCTGAGCAAGGCCAACAACTGCGGATCCTCGGCCACATAAATGCCTTGGCGCTTGGCCTCTTGAATGATGCGATTCGCCAATTCAGCCTGGCCCTTGGCCACCACGCGCGGGGTTTTGCGCTGCCCGTATTCAAGAGCGACTGCTTCAAATGGGGTTTTCATGCTTGGGTGTCCACCACAGAGCCACGGGTTCCCGAAGCCTCGCTGGCACGCACCAGCGGTCTGGGCGCGTTGAATATTTGAAAAGACTGCAAATTCAATCCGGCGGCACCCAGTTCAAGACCGAGCTCGCCTGCGCGCTGTTTGGCCAGACTGGCGACTTCCGCGCGCAACGCCCACATCACCAGATCCACGCCCGTTCCTTGGGAAATCGTCGTGTTGAGCCAAATCTCACCCAGCTTGGAACTGCGCGAATGAATGTCTACGGTGAGCGGCGGTTCTTCTTGATTGGGTTTGCGTGCTGGTTTTTGAAAATGCAAATCGACCGGTTCATGGTCAACAAACGGCAGCACCACATGCAAAGACAGTTCACCATTGAGCCACTTTTGGGCGCTTTGCGCTTGCGCTGACTCCAGTTCACGCAGGGCTTGCTCCATCTCACTGGTCTCTTGTTTGTCAACGCCTTGGAATGTTTCTTGTTGCAGCCTGGCCAAAATTTGTTTGATGGCGCTTTTGGGGTCGCCATCCGCAGGCAGTCCTTGCGCCAGCAGGTTTTCCGTGCTTTGGGCCTGCCCGGACACCAACCGTTTGAGCGTGATCGGGTTCATTTGCGCCAACGAAGTTCGTTGCTGCAACAAACGCCTGACCATGTCAGAGAATTCGCTTTGACCGCTTAACTTGCCCATGCCCAAGCTGGAGATCAAGCGGGTGAAGCTTTCAAATCCACCGGGTTGGGTCAACAACATGCCCAGATTGGTGAAGCCGCGCGTTTGCATCACGCTTGCCTGTTGATTCAAGCCAAACGCTGCTGATGCGGGTGTGGCCGTCGAGGTTTGACCGCTGGGGTAGGCCTGTATCAAAAAACCCCAACCGCTGGGGTTGTGGGAGACGCGAAGAAACGGCTTGTCACCGTCTTTCAATACCCAGCCATTAGGGAGTTCAAAGAAAAAATCTTTCAACCATAAACGTACACGCTGATCCCGGACTTCAGCAACCGCTTGGATGATTTGCCCGTCTCGCAAGCCCAATTGCAGAGCCAAAGGCGTCTGCACCCACAGAGGACGCGCGTCCATCTGAACAACCGGCACGCGGCTGCTTGCAGAAACTATGTCGGGACCGAGCATGAACCATGTCCTTTGATACCGACCCGAATCAGCGCCGCATCAGGGGTAGCGCACCCACTGGCGTTTCGAGTCTTGAAAGCCCATATTGTGACCTGCGCTGTGGGCAGCGGCGCCACCGCCACCCGCTGGCGAGGCAGGGGTTGCCAGCACAGACACAGGCGCCGCGCTTTGAGAAGCGGTCACTGTAGTGAGCGCTGGCGCAGCGGGGGGTGACAGCAATTTTTGGGTGATGTACGCCTGATCCGGCATAGACAAAGTTGAGCCGATCACCAGCGACTTGGCGTTGCCCTTGGGAAAGGCTTTGGGGTTGTTTTGCATCACTGCATCACGCAACATTTCTGAACGCAAGGGACTGGCAGGGTAAATCTTTGCCAAAATTTTGTCCAAAGTGTCACCGGCTTTGGTTTTGTAGCTGGCCATTTCAGGCAGTCCGCTTAAATCTCTGGCGGGCTGCGCCGCTGGTTTGGCAGCAGGCAAGTTCACTGCTGTTACCTCGCGGGCCGCCACCTTTTCTGCTTTGGGTGCGGATTTTTTCACCGGCTCAGGCTTGGTTTTTTCCGCAGGCTTGGCGGCATCCGTGTCCATCATGGAAGCCGGGATTTCCAATGGCAACTGTTTGGCAGATTCATTGGCCAGAGCCAGACCGCCAGACAACAAAGCTGACATGGCGATAAACCGTAATGGTTGAGACAACAACATGAAAAACTCCTTCAACTGTTCAAGGCATGTAGGGCACAGCCATCCATTGGGATGTGGTGCTGATTTTGGCCGATGTTTTCAATTTCAATTCAGCAGAAAATTCGTTGACGGACACCACTTCGGCCATCGCCAAGCTGTCAAATGCGCGAGGCTCTAAAGCGCGTGATGGCAGTTGCTGCTTATCGGTCAACACCATGCTGGCTCCTACCTTCAATCCGCTGCCACTGCCACCGGCAATACGCACCAGGTCATTGCGAACATTCAACACCTGAAACTGCGGCACCCGGCAAGACAACACCCGCTCCATGCCTTGCACCATGAACTGCATGGCTGATTGAATTTGTGCAATCACCACCGGCTCTAAAGGGCGGCTGCTTGCAGGCACTGTCTGCGGTTGGTTGATGGTGATTTTTTGGTCAGCTTCAAACAGCGTATGGCCTTGGGTGCGAGACACCAATTCCCAGTGAATCTCATAAGTGTTCATCAAATACGCGCTGTCGCGACTGGGCGAAATGCTGACCCGCAAGAACCAAGGCACATGGTGCTCACCTTGGCCCACCAGCAATCTTTCATAAGTATCGCTGGAGGACTTGCGATCATTCAAGCGCCAGATGCCGGATTGCTGACCCGCCGCAAAAGCCAGTTTGCGCAACTGAAATTCGATTTGTTGCGCTTCGTATTGAAACCCCACTGGCATTTGCGCCGTCGCCAATTCCCAAGTGACTTGGTGCCACACCGATGATGGGGTGGACTGCTTGCATCCGTTGGGCGGCACAGGTTTGCTGCTGTCTACGCTGATGCCTGGTTTGGTGTTGTTTTCCATGTCGCGGCCATAAGCCATGACGCGTATGCCTCTGACTTCCATGCCGGTGACGAAGCTGCTAGCTTCGCGCAACACCCCGCGCCCGTCAATGAACGAGCTGGCGCGCACCTCGGTGGGGCCTTCCATGGCGCGCACCACCAAGGCTTGACGGATGGCATCCAGCCGCTCCTCCGGGCTGAGTACATCGGCCATGGCGCCAGACGCCAAAGCCAACATCAACCAAGCTGTCAAACGTGTCATCAAGCGCATAGCCGTTCCCGTTGATTCAACAAAAAATATGGATCAGCGGTTTGAGCGTGTGGCGACTTGCGTCAAATACAGCATGCGCAAATCTTGGACAGCATTGCGATCCAATGACAAGGTGGTTTCATACGTGTCGTCACCCACGGGTGTGATGCTGACCAACGTAGCGCCGTAAATCACACCTTCAACGCGTGTACGGAAAGTGTCGTTCAACACGGTCATGTCTGCCACGGTGGTGGTTGCATCCAATTGCTGGCCATACACCTGTTCTGTCAATGCTCTGTAGGCATCCAGCTTGGAGGCGCGGATAGCGAGCAAACGCTGTTGCGCCGAGTTCTTGTGGTTTTGAATGCTGATGACCGCATAACCTGTGGCCACCATGGTTTCTTTGCGCTCCAACATCGGCGTGATCATGGATGCAGGTGCAGCCTCAGACGCTGCTTGCATAGATTTTGGCGGCGCAGCCGGTGCTGGTGCAGCCACGGTCACCACAGGTGCGGGTGCGGTGGCGTAGGGGCGAATCGATTCGCAAGCGGTCAAAGAAGCGATCGCAACCAAGGTCAAAGTGAAACGGTAAAACATGGTGATTTCCTCTCAATATGAAGCATACCTTGACCGGCTCATCCAGTCACACCTGCTTCAAGGGGTACATGCGAAGAATCGACCGCTTGGGCGGCTTCTTTAAAAACTATTCTCTGCGAGTCGAATACTTTTGGCGACTTGCCTGTCTCAAGTCATCAGCGACAATGAAGTCTGCATGAAATCGCAGTCATTTTTCATCGGTACCAGCCCTATTGCGCACGCTTTGCGCCGCTTGGTCACGACCATCGCCAACTCCAATGCCACCGTGCTTGTCACGGGTGAAAGCGGCACGGGCAAGGAGTTGCTGGCTCGTTCATTGCACGAGCAATCAGACCGCGTAGGCGGTGCTTTTGTACCTATTAACTGCTCAGCCATTCCCAAAGATTTACTCGAAAGTGAACTCTTCGGTCACCGCAAAGGTTCGTTCACCGGCGCGGTGGCGGATCGCATCGGACGCTTCGAGTTGGCCCACGGTGGCACCATCTTTTTAGATGAAATTGGCGACATGTCGTTGGACATGCAGGTCAAATTGCTGCGTGTGTTGCAGGAGCGCTTGATCGACCCGGTGGGTGCGACCCGACAGGTTTCCATCGATGTTCGTGTCATTGCCGCCACACACAGAGATTTGGAGTCAGAAATTCAAGCGGGACGTTTCCGTGAAGACTTGTACTATCGACTTAATGTCTTGCCTGTGGTGACTCCGCCATTGCGCGAGCGTCAACAAGACATTCCTGAACTGCTGCGTTTTTACGCTGAACACTACAAACTGGGCAGCAACAAAGCGATTGAATTTTCAGCCGAATTTTTAGAAGCGCTGGTGAATTACCCATGGCCTGGCAATGTGCGCGAACTGTGCAACCTGATTGACCGCTTCAGTACTTTGTATGCCGGACAAGTGCTCGACCTGCGCGCCATACCCGCCAACTTGCTGCCCAAAGCCTTGGTACCTGTGCAAGCGCAAATGTTGGAACGCAGTGGACCGGCCGTGGCACAGTCCATGACCATGCCGCCTGAAGTGCTGGCCGAGATGCAAGCCGCGGATGAGCTTGATCAGATGGTGAATCAGCCTGAACCCATGGACAACGAGATTGAAAGCATCATCATGCTGGCACAAGGCATGCCGCATTTGCCGCCTGAAGGCTTGTCACTCAAAGACAGACTGGCTGAGATTGAACGCAACATCATCGAGCAAGCGCTGGAGCGTTCGCAAGGCAATGTGTCGCGTACCGCCAAATTGCTGAATTTACAGCGCACCACGTTGATTGAAAAAATCAACAAATATGAATTGCGTACCGCTTAAATATTGAGCCGTTTGAAACACTGCGGCTGATAAAAAAGTAGGGTCACATCACGCTTTCGCGCGATGTGACACTTGTTAAAAAATCACTTCGGATCTTGGTTCAACACCGTGATACTCATGCGGCGGTTGCGTGGATCGAACTTGTCTTTCGGGTTGAAAGGATCGGTGTCAGCCACGCCCTCGATGCGGGTGAAGCGTTCTTCCTTGATGCCTTTTTTCTGTAACAGCTGTCGGGTGACCTCTGCGCGTTCGGCCGACAAAGTCCAGTTGTTCTTGCCTTCCGGATTTTGGTAAGGCACGGCATCGGTGTGGCCACGTATCGCCACCTTGTTGGGCATGTCAGCCAGTGACGCGGCGACTTCACTGATCAACGCCGCTGCCTTGCCTTGCATTCCCACACCAGCGCTTGGGAACATGGCGAAATCGGCTTTGTCGATGATTTCTATGCGCAAACCTTCTTTGTCCCGCGTGATCGACACCTGGTCTTTAATCTGTTCGAACTTTTTGTTCTCAGACAGCTTTTCCTTGATGTCTTTTTCCAGCTTTTCAAAGTTTTCTTTGTCCTGCTGTTCAGCGATTTCTTTTTTCTGCGCCTGGGTCAGCTTGTCAGGGTCGTTGCCGCCTTCACTTTTGCCTTCGCCAGCGCTTGGGTCCTTGGCTTCGTTTTCATTTTCTGGGCC
>CAMDJS010000039.1 GCA_945900685.1 Bordetella parapertussis | reverse complement strand
GCCACCATCGACCATGCAGGACCCATGACAGCCAATGTGGCGGACAACGCTTTGTTGCTCGAAGTGATTGCAGGCGCTGACGGTTTGGATCCGCGCCAATACAGCCCGCGCGTGGACAGATACACCGCCGCATTAGGACGCGGTGTTTCTGGTTTGCGCATCGGCGTGTTGCTCGAAGGCTTTAACCGCGCCGACAGCGAGCCCGATGTGGACCACAAAGTACGTCAGGCTGCCGACCGTTTGCGTTCCATGGGCGCGATTGTGGAAGATGTATCTGTGCCCATGCACATGGACGGCCCCGCTATTTGGACCGCGATTGCCGTCGAAGGTTTGCAGGCGCAAATGATGAACGGCAACGGCATGGGCTTCAATTGGAAAGGTTTGTACACCACCAGTTTGCTGGACGCGCATTCCGCTTGGCGCTCACGTGCCGACGAGTTGTCACCTTCGCTGAAAGTCTCGATGATGGCCGGCGAGTACTTCATCAAAAATTACCGTGGCCATTTTTACGCCAAGGCGCAAAACCTGAGCCGTGTGTTGGCCAAGGCCTACGACGATGCTTTGTCGCGCTACGACTTGTTGTTGTTGCCAACGTTGCCCATGAAAGCCACGCCACTGCCACCGGCGAATGCATCGCTCAAACTCTACATCCAACGCGCTCTTGAAATGTTGGGCAACACCTGTCCGATGGATGTCTCCGGCCATCCCGCCATGAGCGTGCCATGCGGCATGTCCAATGGTTTACCCATCGGCATGCAACTGGTCGCCAAGCATTGGGACGAGTCCACCATTTACCGCGCTGCCCATGCGTTTGAGCAAGCCGGTGACTGGCGCAATTTCTAATCCACAGCGCAGTATTCAGACAGCAGGAAACAGGCAAACGTGTCTCACAATCCATTTCTGTCAGATTGGGTCAAAGGCGGTGCGAACCACAAGTTGAGTCCGCCGGGATCGCTGTCTTTTGTCGCCGGTCCCACCGATGCGTCATTGCATTTCATGACGATTCCGCAGTTGCTCGACCGCACAGTGGCGCGTCACGGGTCACGGGACGCGGCCGTGTTTGTCGCGCAAAACCAGCGTTTGAGTTGGTATGACTTGCAACAACAAGCGGACAACATGGCAGCCGCTTTGCTGGCCATGGGCATACGCCGTGGCAACCGCGTCGGCATCTGGTCACCGAACCGTTTGGAATGGTTGTTGACCCAGTTCGCAACGGCCCGTATCGGTGCGGTATTGGTCAACATCAACCCCGCCTACAAAAGCAGTGAACTCGAATACGCCTTGAACAAAGTACGTTGCCGCATGCTTGTCATGGCGCGTGCTTACAAATCCAATGACTACTTAGACACTTTGCGCCAACTCGCGCCTGAGATTGACCGTCCCGGACAAGCCGGTGACTTGACCTCATTAAAGCTAGAGCATTTGAAGCACGTCATCTTGCTCGACGATCTTTCTTTGCCTGTCCATGAAGCCGCTAAATCAGCTGTGCCTGCGCGTGCGATGCGCTTCAAAGATTTTTTGCAGCAAGCAGGGCCGGCACAACACGCCCGCTTGAAAGATTTGTCTGCCGCGCTCGACCCGGACGACGCGATCAATATCCAATTCACCAGCGGCACCACCGGTCACCCCAAAGGCGCCACGCTCTCGCATTTCAATACCGTCAACAACGCGCGTTTTGCGGCCAAGTCCATGGCGCTGACGCACGAAGACCGCATGTGCATTCCGGTGCCGCTCTACCATTGCTTTGGCATGGTGTTAGGTGTGTTGACCTGCACTGCTGCGGGTGCGGCCATGGTGTTTCCCGGTGAAGGCTTTGATGCTGCCGCCACCCTCAAAGCAGTGTTGAAGCAACGTTGTACAGCCTTGCACGGTGTGCCCACCATGTTCGTGTCAATGCTGGCCGAACCGGGTGTGGCGAACATGGATTTCAGCTTGTTACGTACCGGCATCATGGCCGGTGCCCCTTGTCCGGTTGAGACCATGCAAGCGGTGATGCGCACGCTCAACATGAAGCAAATCACCATCGGTTACGGCATGACAGAAACCTCACCGTTGTCGTTTCAGTCGCATGTGTCTGATCCGGTGGAAAGACGAGTGTCCACGGTCGGTCGCATTCAACCGCATGTGCAAGCCAAGGTGATTGATGCCCATGGCCGCATGGTGCCGGTGGGCGTGCCGGGTGAATTGTGTGTGCGCGGTTATCTGGTGATGCGTTCCTACTGGGAAGACGCGCAGCAAACCGCTGAGGCCATTGATGATGCAGGCTGGATGCACACCGGCGACTTGGCCACCATCGATGCACAAGGCTATTGCAATATTGTGGGTCGCGTCAAAGACATGTTGATTCGTGGTGGTGAAAACGTGTTTCCCCGTGAAATCGAAAACCAGTTGATGCAACACCCGAAGGTGCTGGACGTGCAAGTCTTTGGCGTGCCGGATGCGAAATATGGCGAAGAAATCGCCGCATGGGTGATATTGCAAGCCGGGCAAACGGCTGAAGCAGAAGAGTTCATTGAGTTTTGCCGCTCGCGCATGGCGCATTACAAAACACCGCGTTATCTGCGCATCGTGCGCGAATTTCCACTCACAGCCACCGGCAAGCCGCAAAAGTTCCAGATGCGTCAAAGCATGGTGAATGAACTGGGTTTGCGTTCCCCGCAAACCGCTTAAGCAGTGACGACAGAAAGCACACAGTGACTGACGACCAACTGGCTTTTCTGGACGCATACACACTGGCAGGACTGCTGCACAGCAAAAAACTGTCTTCTGTCGAACTCACGCAAATGATGCTCAACCGGATTGAGCGCGTCGACAAGCGATTGTTGTCTTATGCCACCGTCTCGCATGACATCGCTTTAAAGCAAGCGCGTGACGCGGACGCCATGATCATGCGTCGCCAAATACTCAGCCCATTGCATGGTGTGCCGGTTGCATTGAAAGACCTGTGCTACACCAAAGACATCGTCACCGCCGCCGGTATGCCGATGATGCGTGACTTCAAACCCGCCTACGACGGCACGGTAGTAAAGCGCTTGCGCGATGCAGGCACTGTGTTGCTGGGCAAACTCACCATGACCGAAGCGGCATTCGCGGACCACCATCCGGATGTGCCGCCCCCCATCAACCCTTGGCATGACGACCATTGGTCGGGTGCATCCTCGAGCGGCACTGGTGTGGCTGTCGCTGCGGGATTGTGTTTTGCAGCCATCGGCACAGACACCGGCGGGTCTATCCGTTTTCCTTCTGCTGCCAATGGCGTGACCGGACTCAAGCCCACCTGGGCGCGTGTGCCTGTGCATGGTGCGTTTGAGTTGGCTGCCTCGCTGGACCATATCGGCTCGATGGCACGCACCGCCATGGATTGCGGCCACATGCTCGGTTTGATTGCAGGTGCAGACCCAGAGGACAGCGTGGCACTGCATGCGCCGGTTCCCGACTATGTGTGTGGTGATATCACCCAGTTAAGCGGTTTGCGCATTGGCTTCGACCCCGAGTACTGCGCCGGTTTGGATGCGGACATGCAAAAAGCGGTTCAGTCCGCTTTCGATGTCTTGCAATCGCTGGGCGCAGATATGCGCCATGTGCGTTTTCCCGATGTGACAGACATGGTCGCTGATTGGGGCACGGCCTGTGCTGCTGAAACCGCTGTCGCGCACGAACCGTGGCACCCCAAAAACAAACATTTGTACGGACCTGGCTTGGGTGGTTTGATCGAGTTCGGCCGATCTATCAGCGCGGTCGAGATGCAAAAAATCTGGTTGCGCCGCCGCGCTTTCACCGGCGCGGTGCGCGGGTTTTTCCAGAACTGCGATTTGCTGTTGATACCGGCGCAACCCATGGCTTCACCGACCACCCAAGAGATGTCAGTCATCGGCACGGTGCCATCCGAGTTGGCGCGTCTCATCAAGTTCACTGCACCATTTGACATGAGCGGCAGCCCGACCATCACCTTGCCTGCGGGCTTCACAGTGAAAAACACACCGGTAGCTATACAGCTGGTGTCAGCGCATTTAGATGAAGCCACACTCATCCGCGCAGGCAGCGCGTTTCAACGGGTGACAGACTGGCATTCTCGCGTTCCGCCCCGGCTTTGACCATCGCCTTATGACAAGCCTGCGCAGAATGTTCGGCACACATGGCGGCATCTTGTGATGAACATTGTTCAACCGTTTCTCAACCGTGCACGAAGCCATTCGCAGTTGTCTGCCATCAGCAGCCATGGCAAGACGCTGACCTACGCAGAGTTGGCGCTTCGAAGCCACGCCTTGGCCACAGGCCTGTTGCAAAACCTGTCGATCAAGCGCGCGCAACGGGTCATGATTTGCATGGAAAACCGCGCTGCATTTTTCGAGACTTTGTTCGCGTGTTGGATTGCTGGCCTGTGTCCGGTGCCGGTGAACGCCAAACTGCATCCCAAGGAAGTGCGTCAGATCGCAGGTGACTGTCAGGCCAGTGTGTTGTTTTGCAGTGCGGCTTTGCATGAAGGCTTGCAAACTGTTTTGACCGACATGCCGCAAGCGCCTCTTTTGCTGTCTGTGGATGATGATGCTTATGCAGATTTGCTGCGTCATGCACCAGCAGACTGCGCGCCAGTGCAAGCCGATGACATCGCCTGGATTTTTTACACCAGCGGCACCACCGGCGTGCCCAAGGGCGCGATGTTGTCGCACCGAAATTTGCTGCAAATGTGTTTGCAGTACGGTGCGGACATCGATTGCATACAAGCCGGTCACACCCATTTGCATGTCGCGCCCTTGTCGCACGGTTCGGGTCTCTACAGCTTGCCGCATTTGTTCAACGGCGGCCATCAGGTGATTGAAACCGCATTCACGCCGGACGTTGTGTTCGAGGCATTGCAACGCTATCCCCGCGTCTCATTTTTTGCCGCACCCACCATGCTGACCCGCATGCTGCGGTCCAGCGCTGGCATGGCCAACCCCGCAGGTCATTTGCACACCATCACCTATGGCGGCGGGCCGATGTATGTGTCGGATCTGCTGCAATCGTTGGAGTTGTTTGGGCCGCGCATGGTGCAAATTTACGGCCAGGGTGAAAGCCCGATGACCATCACGGCGTTGTCCAGGCAAGATCACCAAGGCCCGCAAGATGCAGCGCATTTGGCCCGACTGGCATCTTGTGGAACACAGCGCACCGGTGTCGAGGTGCGCGTGGTGGATGAAGCAGGGCGGGACCTGCCGGCGGGCGAACCCGGCGAAGTCATCACCCGCAGCGCCACACGCATGCTCGGTTATTGGAACAACGAGGCGGCCACGGCATCTGCCATACGGGATGGTTGGTTGTGGACAGGTGACATTGGCTCCATGGATGAACTGGGTTATCTCACGCTGCGCGACCGTTCCAAGGACTTGATCATTCGAGGTGGCAGCAATATTTACCCGCGTGAAATAGAAGAAGTGTTGTTGCGGCATCCGGCCATTGCAGAGGTGTCTGTGATTGGCGCGGCCAGCGCAGATTTGGGTGAAGAGCCGGTGGCTTTTGTGGTGCTCAAGGCAGGAATGACAGTGACATCGCAAGAGCTCGATCAACTGTGTCTGGACAATCTTGCGCGCTTTAAACGGCCACGCGACTATTTCTTTCCCGCTGATTTGCCGAAAAACAATTACGGCAAAATTTTGAAAACCGCATTGAGACAACAACTCCAACAGGAACGGCCATGATGCGCAATGTGTATGTAGCAGGCACGGGTTCAACCACTTTCGGCAAACATGCAGGACGCAGCATCGAGTCGCTGGCGGTGGACGCTTGCGCGCAAGCCATCGTCGAGTCCGGCATTGACCGTGCCCGCATAGGCGCGGTTTACCTCGGTAATTTCATCAGCGGCCCGTTGAACGGCAAAGAAGTGTTGGCCGGTTTGGTGGCTGAGCAATTGGGTTTGCATGGCATTCCCTGTACCAAAGTGGAAGGGGCGTGTGCATCCGGTGGCATCGCTTTGCGTCACGCGTGTTTGATGGTGGCCGCCGGTGTTTGCGATGCGGTGTTGGTCGTCGGTGTGGAAACCATGACGCATGCCAGTACCCCGGAAGTCACCTCGGCACTCAACTGTGCCATGGACAATGAGTACGACGGCTTGAGTGGTTTGACATTCCCCGGCTTGTTCGGCTTGGCCTGGCGTGCGCATGCCAAGCAATACGGCACCACGCGCGAAGACATCGCTGCCGTTGTCATCAAAAACAAAGCCCATGGTTTGAAAAATCCTTTGGCTCAGATGGGGGCTGACTTGACGCTAGAGCAAGTGTGTACCTCGGCCATGATCGCCGACCCCTTGCAACTCTTTGACTGCTGCCCGCCCAGCGACGGTGCCGCTGCCGTGGTGGTGTGCACGAAAGATTTGTTGTCCGACAGTCCGCGCACCCCACACATACGCGTGATGGCCAGTGTGCAAACCAGTGGGTCTGCGCGTATTTCTCAACACCCGGATTTGTGTTCATTTGAAGCGACCGTGCATGCTGCTCAACAGGCCTACAAGCAATCGGGTTTGCAAGCGTCAGACATTGATTTGGTGGAACTTCACGATTGTTTTTCCATTGCAGAAATCATCGACAGCGAAGACTTAGGACTCGTGCCCAAAGGCGAGGGTGGTCGTTGGGCGGCGCAAGGCCGCACCGGTATGCAAGGCGATATCGTCATCAACCCCAGCGGCGGTCTGCTCGCCAAAGGGCATCCGGTGGGCGCGACCGGCGTGGGACAAATTGTGGAAGTGGTGTGGCAGTTGCGCGGTGAACATGCCAACCAAGTCGCCGGTGCAAGCATTGGCATGACCCACAACTTAGGCGGCACCGGCGTGGCTTGCACGGTGCATATTTTGGGCAGAGACGCATGACTACAGCTGACGCACCCGCTGTGCTGAAGATGTATCGCTGCATGCATTGCCAGACATTGACCCAACGCCAACCCGTTGTCTGTGAGCATTGTTTGCAGCGCACATTTCAAGCAGAAGATGTGGCTGCAACCGGGGTGCTGGCCAGTTGGACAACTGTACGCAAACCGCCTTTGCGCTTCAAGGCAGAAGGCGCTTACCAAGTTGCTGTGGTTGATTTAGATAACGGCATGCGCATCTCTGCGCGCTTGTTTTCATCGCCGAATGACCAATTAGGCGACCGCGTGGTGCTGGTCACAGAAAACTTACTTCAAACACAAACCCCTACGTTCAAGGTTGCTGCACATGGCTGATATTTCCTATGACAAACACGGTGCAGTGCGATTGATCACCATCAACCGTGCCGACAAAATGAATTCGCTGGATTTCGCCGCCAACGATGAGTTGATAGACATCTGGCACGAGTTTGACCGTGATGACCAAGCGCGTGTCGCAGTCATCACCGGCGCGGGTGACAAGTCTTTTTGCGCTGGTGCAGATTTGAAAACCTATACCTTGAAATTTGCACAAGCGGCTGCGCCCGAGTTTCGTGCCAAGTACACCAACGGCCCGGGCTTTGGCGGCATCACCCGTAACCTTGACATAGACAAACCCATATTGGCTGCGGTGAATGGCTTTGCCATATCCGGTGGGTTCGAGTTGGCCTTGGCCTGCGACATGCGCTTTTGTTCAGACAACGCAGAGTTCGCCTTGCAAGACGCGAAATGGGGTTTTCACGCCTGCGACGGCGGCTTGATTCGCTTGCCGCAAATTATCGGCATGGGCCACGCTATGGAAATCATTTTGTCAGGTGAACGGGTCAATGCCGAGCATGCTTACCGCATCGGTTTGGTCAACCGCGTTTATGCGCCACACGAACTGTTAACCAAGACCTTGGAGTATGCGCAGATGCTGGCCACACGCGCACCTTTGTCGCACAGGTTTGCCAAAGAAGTGGTGCGCCGCTCGGTCGGTATGCACATGGGCGAAGCTTTGCAGTGGGAGTCGCGCTCATTCAGAGACGTGGCATTCACCGATGATTTGAAAGAAGGTCTGGCCTCGTTCAAAGAGCGCAGACCTGCGGATTTCAAAGGCAGTTGAACCGCTTAGCTGTTGCCCCACACCTCTTGCGCAGTTTCAATGACCAAGCGCAATTTGTTGCGCTGGTCGTCAACCGCGATGTTGTTGCCGTGCACCGTGCTGGAAAAACCGCATTGGGGTGACAGCGCCAACTGTGACAGCGGCGCGTACTTGGCAGCTTCGTCAATGCGCCGCTTCAAGTTGTCTTTGTTTTCCATGGCACCGAATTTGGTGGTCACCAAACCGAGCACCACCAATTTGTCTTTGGCCAAATAACGCAAAGGACGGAAGTCGCCGCTGCGGTCATCGTCATATTCCAAAAAATACGCGTCAATGTTCATCTCGGACAACAAGGCTTCTGCCACAGGTTCATAGTTGCCTGCTGCAGCATGTGTGCTTTTGAAATTGCCACGGCACAAGTGCATGGCCAGTGTCATGCCGGCTGGTTTTTGCGCCACGACTTTGTTGATGAAGGCAGCGTAGCGGTGCGGCAATTCATTGGGGTCGTCGCCGCGTGCACGTGCTGCTTCGCGCATTTTGTCGTCGCACAAATAGGCCAGATTGGTGTCGTCCATTTGCACATAAGTGCAACCGGCAGCGGCCAGTGAGCGCAATTCGTTGCCGTAGGCCTTGGCCACATCGTCATAAAAAGACGGGTCAAGCTCGGGGTAAGCGTCTTTGCTGATACCGGCGCGACCGCCGCGAAAGTGCAGCATGGTCGGTGAGGGAATTGTCACCTTGGGCGTGCTGTCTTTGGCAATTTGCGATTTCAAATAATTGAAGTCAGCCAGTTGAATGTCTTTCACATGCCGGACTTTGTCGATCACGCGGATCACGGGCGGCGCGAGTTCTTGCGTGCCGTCGGGGCGTTCGATGGTGACCGGTATGTCGGTTTTCACGCCGCCCATTTGCTCCAGAAAATCGATGTGGAAATAGGTGCGGCGGAACTCGCCGTCGGTGATGGACTTCAAGCCCACGTCTTCTTGGAATTGGATGATTTCAGTGATCGCTTTGTCTTCCACCAAGCGAAGTTGCTCGGGCGTGATCTGACCCTTGGCTTTTTGCTCTCGTGCTTCAAGCAAGTAGGCAGGTCGCAAAAAACTGCCGACATGGTCAAAGCGGGCGGGAATATGGGGCGTGGTCATGGGTTCTCCTGGGCGGTTGAAGGGTGGGTCAGAACGCGGCGAAGTATACATAAACCGCCAAAAAACCGCTAAATTTCCATTTTTTCGCCAGTTTACAAGGCTTGTTGTATACAATTTATGCAAATTGTTTCCTGCATTGACTTGCTGACTTATCCATTGAACGCTACGGACTCCACCCCTTTATCTGCTGAATCGGCGCCCAGTCATTCTCAAGCCGTCCGTGCGCAATTGCGTTTGCGCGAGATGATTTTGGCGGCCGAGTTGCCCGCAGGTTCGCGTATTGCAGAACTGACATTGGTGGACAAACTCGGTGTGTCGCGCACGCCCATCCGCACCGCATTGATGAAACTCGAGCAAGAGGGTTTGCTTGAGGCCTTGGCCAATGGCGGTTATGCGGTGCGAACTTTCACCGAGCAAGATGTGTCAGACGCCATCGAATTGCGTGGCACGCTCGAGGGATTGGCGGCGCGATTGGCAGCAGAGCGCGGATGCGCGGCGGTGTTGCTGGCTGAGGCGCGTGCCTGCCTGGCGCGCATTGACCAGCTCTTGTCGGTGGACCGATTGAACGAAGAAGCATTCAGCGCCTATGTGACGCAGAACGAAAAATTTCATGCCTTGTTGCAAGACATGGCCGACAGTGACGTGTTGCGTCGCGAATGGGAACGCGTGGTTGGTTTGCCATTTGCTTCGCCTTCTGGATTTGTGGTCAGCCAAGCGCACAGTCCGCAAGCGCGTGACATGCTGATCGTGGCGCAAGACCAGCATCACCAAGTGTTGCAAGCCATTGAGCGACGCGAAGGGGCGCGTGCCGAGGCCATCATGCGAGAACATTCACGCTTGGCGCAGCGCAACTTGAGCGACGCCATGCGCAGTACCCAAGCCGAGCAATTGCCCGGCGTGAAATTGATCAGACGCAGCCACCGATGAAAGCTTGGACATTCACTCCGCGTCGTGGCCTCGCTGCTCTGGCTGAACCGGTTTCGCATCAAGGTCTAACCGCTATAGTGTGCAGCCAAGGCTCAAGAATGTTCTTGGTTTTTTTCTCCCCTTTTTAAATGAGTAAGCCATGTTGAATCACTTGCGTTTGTCGGTGTTGTTTGTTGGATGGATGTCGGTTTCATGGATGGCCGCCGCGCAAGAAGTGGTGCTGAAGTTTCACCATATTTGGCCCTCTACTGCGATGGCGCCGACGCGGGTGATTGGCCCTTGGTGCGAGAAGATTGCCGCCGAATCCAAAAATCTTGTGAAGTGCCAGTTGCTGCCCGCCATGTCTGGCGGTGGCACACCCGCCCAATTGGTAGACAGAGTGCGTGATGGGGTGGACGACTTGGTCGTCACCTTGCCAGGTTACACCGCAGGGCGGTTTCCGGCGATGGAAGTGTTTGAGCTGCCTTTTTTGACCAACTCCGCCGAAGTAGCCGCTTCAGCAGCTTGGGACTTTTTGCAAAAAAATGCACACAAAGAATTTCCTGGTACCAAAATCTTGGCTGTTTGGGTGCATGACGAAGGCTACGCTCACACGGCTTCCAAACAAATTAAAACGCTGGATGATTTCAAAGGACTCAAGATGCGGGCCCCGACCCGTTTGACCAACAAGTTATTGGCCAAACTGGGTGCGACACCGGTGGGCATGCCGGTGCCAGCCGTGGCAGATGCCTTGTCCAAGGGAACCATCGACGGGTTCTTACTGCCCTGGGAAGTCATTCCCGGGTTCAAGTTACAAGAGATGACCAAGTTTCATACCGAAACACATCCGTCCAAACCCGCCATGTATTCGGCTTTGTTCATTTTTGCCATGAACCAATCGCGTTATGACAGCTTGCCTGCCGACGCCAAAGCCGTGATCGACCGTAACAGTGGCGCTGCCTTATCCAAGCAAATAGGCAAGATTTGGGACGAGAGCCAGGAGGCGGGTCGCAAAACTGCGCAATCACGCGGCAACACCATTTGGGTGCTGTCTGCAGCTGAGACAGAGCAATGGATGAAAGCCGCAGCGCCGTTGCGAGAGGAATGGTTTGACGAAGTGGGGCGGCGCGGATTGAATGGCCGTCAATTGCTACAGGACGCCACTGACTTGTTGGCCAAATACAAAAAGTGAATAGCCTTTTGTCACGTCTATGCGCATGGTGCGCCATGGCAGGCGCTGCTTTTGCTTTGATGATCGGTGCCATGACCACTTGGAGTGTGATTGGTCGCGCCCTGTTTCAGGCTCCGCTGCAAGGTGATGTTGAAATGGTGCAAATGGGTATTGCGCTCAGCCTCTCGCTGTGCCTGCCTTGGTGCCAATGGCGCGGCGCCCATATTTTTGTTGATTTCTTCACACAAAGCGCTTCCCAAAAATCTATCTCCAGACTCGATGCATTAGGCAGTGTGTTGTTGGCGCTGATGTATGCAGTGCTGTCTTGGCGGTCTGCAGCCGGTGCGGCTGTCGCTTACGAATCTTTTGAAGCCACCATGATTTTGGGTTTGCCCATGTGGTGGGCGTATGCATGCCTGGCCCCGGGCTTGGCATTGGCGGCTTTGGTGGCTATGGTGCAGGCTTGGCAGTTGGCTCAGGGTCGTTCCTTGGCAGATTTGCAAGGCGAGGTTTCAGCATGACCTCGCCCACCGCCATTGGCTTGGGCATGTTTGCCCTGATGCTATTGATGATGGCTGTGCGTGTGCCGATTGCTGCGGCCATGTTCATACCCGGTGCCTTGGGTTATTGGGCGATCAACAACGAAATGGCCTTACTCAATTTGCTCAAAGGCAGTGCAGTCGCGCGTTTGACGGTTTATGAATTGAGCGTCATTCCCTTGTTTTTATTGATGGGAAATTTCGCCACACAAGGTGGTTTAAGCCGTGACTTGTTTCGCGCGGCATCGGCATTGATGGGTCATGTGCGGGGTGGTTTGGCCATGGCTGCCATCTTGAGCGCAGCGGCTTTTGGTGCGGTGTGCGGTTCTTCTGTGGCGACATCGGCAACGATCACGCAGGTGGCTTATCCGGAGATGAAAGCCCATGGTTACATGGGGCGCTTGTCTACCGCCACCTTGGCCACCGGTGGCACTTTGGGTATTTTGATCCCGCCTTCAGTGCCCTTGGTGGTGTATGCCATATTGACCGAGCAAAACATTGCCAAGCTGTTTGCTGCGGCCATCGTTCCCGGCATCTTGGCTGCGCTGGGTTACATGTTGGTTATTTCTTTGTATTGCAGATTCCGTCCGGAAATAGCCCCGCTCAGCGAAAAATCAACAGTTGCAGAGCGTTGGGAAGCGCTATGGAAAATTTGGCCGATCCTCATGATTTTTGTGGTGGTGTTTGGTGGCATTTACGGCGGAATTTTTTCTCCGACAGAAGGGGCGGCCATTGGCGCGTTGCTGACATTTGCTATTGGGTTGGCGCGAGGTGAACTCAAAGGTGCAGGCATGCGACAAGCACTGCCTAGCACGGCTGAAACCAGCGCCATGGTGTTCATGATTTTTTTGGGCGCAGACATGATGAATGCCGCATTGGCTTTGTCTGCCATGCCTTCGATGGTGGCCGACTGGGTGAGCCATTTGCCTGTGGCCCCTATTGTGGTGGTGATGGCCGTGATGGTGTTGTACGTGGTGCTGGGCTGCGTCATGGACGAGTTGTCTATGTTGTTGCTGACCATTCCCGTTATTTTTCCCGCCATCATGCAACTGGATTTATGGGGCTTGCCCACCGAACTCAAAGCCATTTGGTTTGGCATTCTGGTGTTGATGACGGTGGGCATCGGTTTGATTGCGCCGCCAGTGGGGCTGAATGTGTATGTGGTGAATAACTTGGCGCGGGAAGTTCCCATGTCTGAAACATACAAAGGTGTGTTTCCTTTTCTGGCTTGGGATGTGCTGCGTTTGTTGCTGCTGTTGTTCTTTCCCGGTGTGTGCTTGTGGTTGGTGAGAATGATGTGATGGACGTTTTTGACAACTTGCCTTGGGCCTGGCCGCTTGTTGCGGGATTGGTGGGATTGCAAATTGGCAGCTTCATCAATTTGCTGGTGTGGCGACTGCCGCAAATGATGCAGCGTGAATGGGAGCAGCAATGCGCAGAAATAAAAGCTGACGCATTAAGTGGGCAGCAAACTTTCAATCTGGCAACCCCCGCTTCACATTGCACAACATGTCACACACCGCTTCGTTTTATCGATCTGGTGCCTGTGTTGAGTTTTGTGTTTCTCAAAGGCCGTTGTGCGCATTGCGATGCCAAAGTGTCATGGCGTTACCCCTTGGTGGAATTGGCAATGGCGCTTTTGTGGGCGTTTTGCGCCTGGCATTGGGGCCTGACTTGGACTGCATTCGCATGGGCGATATTTGCAACTGTCAATCTGGCACTGGCATTGATTGACGCTGACACCATGTTGCTGCCTGACAGCCTGACTTTGCCATTGATGTGGGGCGGTATGTTGTGCGCTTCGTTAGGTTGGATCAATGTGACGCTTGAGCAAAGTGTGTGGGGCGCTGCACTTGGCTATGGGGTGTTGTGGTTGGTACAAGCTGTGTTCGGTTGGTTCACTGGCAAACAAGGCATGGGCGCGGGTGACTTCAAATTGCTCGCGGCAATGGGCGCATGGTTGGGTTGGATGGCCTTGCCTATGCTGGTGTTGATTGCCTCCGTCAGTGGTGTGATCGTTGCATTGATTGCGCGTTTGTTAAAGCGTATGCAGCCGGGTGAAGCTTTGCCATTCGGCCCGCATCTGGTGTTGGCCTCGGGCTTGCTGGCGGTTGCAGGCCCCGTGTCTTTGTTGAACGGTTGGGTGGTTTGAACTTGTTCGTGTGTTTTGAGGAGTAAGAAATATGAGTCTGGTCATCGACTGTCACGGTCACTACACCACCGCGCCCAAGGCCTTGGAAGATTGGCGCAACCGCCAGATCGCAGGCATCCAAGACCCGGCGAACATGCCGCATGCTTCTGATTTGAAGATCAGCGACGATGATTTGCGCTACAGCATTGAGACCAACCAATTGCGTTTGATGAAAGAGCGTGGCAGCGATGTCACCTTGTTCTCGCCGCGAGCCTCCTTCATGGCGCACCACATCGGCGATTTTCAAGTCTCATCCACTTGGGCGGCGATTTGCAATGAGCTTTGCTTTCGTGTCACCACTTTGTTTCCAGAGCACTTCGTGCCCGTGGCCATGCTGCCTCAGTCACCCGGTGTAGACCCGGCCACTTGCATTCCCGAACTGGAGAAATGCGTCAAAGAATACGGCGCGGTTGGCATCAACCTCAACCCCGACCCTTCCGGTGGGCATTGGACAAGCCCGCCTTTGAGCGACAAGCACTGGTACCCGATTTTTGAAAAAATGGTCGAGTACGATTTGCCCGCCATGATCCACGTGTCCACCAGCTGCAATGCGTGTTTTCACACCACCGGCGCGCATTATTTGAATGCAGACACCACGGCATTCATGCAATGCCTGACCAGCGATTTGTTCAAAGATTTTCCGACGCTGAAATTTTTGATTCCGCACGGTGGCGGCGCGGTGCCTTACCACTGGGGACGTTTTCGTGGTTTGGCGCAAGAGCTGAAAAAGCCTTTGCTCGAAGAGCATTTGCTCAACAATATTTTTTTCGACACCTGCGTCTACCACCAGCCCGGTATCGATTTGCTCAACACCGTCATACCGGTGAAAAACGTGTTGTTTGCGTCCGAAATGATTGGGGCGGTGCGCGGTATAGATCCGCAAACCGGCCACTATTACGACGACACCAAGCGTTATATCGTCAACAGCACATTGCTGTCAGATGCAGACCGGCACGAAATATTTGAAGCCAATTCGCGCCGCGTTTTTTCACGCTTGGATGCACGCTTGAAGCACAGAGGACATTGACATGCATTACCCCTTAGGAACCGTCAAGCGCAATATCCACCGAGCCGATAAATCCGCCGTCGACAAGCTCGGTCAATTCGGCGTGGCAACTGTGCACGAAGCCATGGGGCGTTTGGGTTTGATGCACACCGTCATGCGCCCGATTTACGCAGGCGCGCGTGTCAGTGGAACCGCTGTCACGGTGTTGCTGCACCCGGGTGACAACTGGATGATGCATGTGGTGGCAGAGCAAATCCAACCCGGCGATATTGTGGTGGCCGCCATCACAGCACCTTGCACCGATGGTTATTTCGGCGACTTGCTCGCCACGTCTTTCATGGCGCGTGGCGCACGCGCGTTGGTGATTGATGCGGGTGTGCGCGATGTGTCTGAACTCACCCAAATGGGATTCCCCGTGTGGAGCCGCGCCATCAGCGCCAAAGGCACCATCAAAGCCACCGTCGGTTCAGTGAATGTGCCGGTAGTGTGCGCAGGCGCAGCCGTCACGCCCGGTGACGTTATCGTTGCAGATGACGATGGTGTGGTGGTAGTGCCCGCATCCATTGCTCAGCAAGTAGCTGATGCATCCGCTGCCCGCGAGGCACTTGAAGGTGAAAAGCGCGCCAAGCTGGCATCCGGTGTGTTGGGACTGGACATGTACAAAATGCGCGAAGGCTTGAAGAAGGCCGGTTTGAAGTACATCGATTGATGCCGTTGCCAGTGATGCATAAACCTACCTCCGGCGATTTCACCAAGACCAACAGTTGGCTGGATTGGTACGACGGCCCTGCCAAGCCACGCTTTGTGTTGCCCGCCGGTGCGGTGGA
>CAMDJS010000038.1 GCA_945900685.1 Bordetella parapertussis | reverse complement strand
GCCGACACCAAATTCGAATTCGGCCTCAGTCCCGAAGGCACTTTGGTGCTGATGGACGAGGTGTTGACGCCGGACTCCTCGCGCTATTGGCCAGCTGACGCTTACCGCGAAGGCGCTAACCCACCGAGTTTTGACAAACAGTATTTGCGTGACTGGCTGGAAACCGCGCAAGTCGATGGTGCCGATTGGAACAAAAGCGCGCCTGCGCCTGCGCTGCCCGCAGAGGTGATTTCACTCACGGCGGCGAAGTACCAAGAGGCTTGGGCCCGGCTTCAGTCGGCGTGAGCACGTGCCCGGTTCACTGCGGATTGGCTGACGCGGTCAAACCCAAGCGGGCTATTTCTTTTTCTAGGTTCGCTAAATGAATGGGCTTGGACAAGTAACCATCCGCGCCCAATGAGCGAAACCGCTCTTCATCGCCTGGCATGGCATGGCCTGTCAACATCACTATTGGCTGATGCCAACCACTGCGGGCTTCTTCTTTGCGAACCGCAGCCAACACCTGCAAACCATCCATCTGCGGCATCGTGACATCCAGTATCAGCAGGTCAAACGTGGCCTGTTGCCGCCAATCCAACACCTGTTGTCCGTTGTCTGCCAGCACCACGGTATGACCCAACTGGTTCAACATTGCCTGGGTCACCTGCTGATTAACCTGGTGGTCATCAGCCAACAAAATCCGCAGGCCTTGGCTGGCAAGCCCGCCTGCAACAGATGCGTGGCGCTGGTTCGGTTGCATGGCGTGTTGCCCATTTTTCTGCGTCTCGGTTGAAGTTGCCGAAGGCGGCGCATCCAAGTGATGTTGGAGGAGGCCAAGCATCTGCTCGCCACTGCTTTGCGCCAATTGCACATAGCGGCGTTGCGTGTCGGTCAATTCGGTTTGCAGCAGCAACTGCAACACGCCCATCATGCTGTTCATGGGCGTGCGCATGTTATGGCTAAGAGGGGCCAGCAGGTCTGTTTTCTTTGGATCTGCGCGCATAGGCGGCTTCTTTGGCGGTTGTTCCATGGATGGTGTGAACTCAGATTACCCGCTTTGTCTCGCATTGAGTACCGGTGAAAACCGGTTGGCGCTTCAGTTCAACGCCATGCTCAATTTGCGGCGGTACTTGGACACCAATTCAGCCTGCGGATCATCCAGCGCCGCCGCTTTGCCGGTGAGCTCGATACCGCCTGCGCTTTTGCCGGGCACGGGTTGTTCGCCCTTGGGCTTGGCCGGGGTCAACAATTCCAAAATAGCGACGATGTTTTTGCGCGCGGCCTCTTCGTTCCAGGTTTTGTCGCGCATGACGATTTCCAACAACTCGTCCATGGCCGCTGTCCATTCGGCGGCAGCCATCAACAAACGCGCCTTGGCCAGACGGGTGTCGAAGTCGCGTTTGTTTTTGTCAATCAACGCATCAAACTGCGCCATCTGCCATTGGGCACGCTCGTCGGTGTGGGCGAATTGCAACGCCTGTCCCCAGTGTTTCAAGGCTTCAAAACGCAGTTGCAAAGGGATTTGCGCCAAGGCGGGCGCCAGCGCTGCATGGGCTTGATCGAGTTCGCCCACCGCCATCAGCAACTTCACATATTCGTAGCGTGCATCGTCATTGGCCGGGTTGACCGCCAAGGCTTCTTGCAACTTCTCCAATGCAGCGTCGGCATTGCCTTCGGCCAGCAAGGCTTCGGCGGCGTTCACATCTTCTTCAGCGATCAATTCATCCGCGCCGGGCAAATGCTTGTCCAAAAACTCTTTGACCTTGCCTTCAGGCAAAGCGCCCATGAAACCGTCGGCAGGTTTGCCGTCTTTCATCAACACACAGGTCGGAATGCTGCGAATGCCAAAGGCTTGAGACAGTTGTTGTTCATCGTCCGAGTTGATCTTCACCAGTTTGAACCGCCCGGCGTATTCAAGCTCGAGTTTTTCCAACACCGGTCCGAGCGATTTGCACGGGCCGCACCAAGGTGCCCAAAAATCCACCAACACCGGCGTTTCGTTGGATGCCAAAATGACTTCGGCTTCAAAATTCTCTACAGTCACATCAATCATGGGTCTTGCGTCCAGAGGAATAAAATCTACACAACTTCGGGCAGGGCGACATGTGTGCCCGGCTCTTCATCAACCGTCAAGCTTACCCGCAGTTCAACTGCCCCACATCATGACCCCTGTTCTTGTCGGTGTTGTCATGGGCTCCAGCTCTGACTGGGACACCATGCAACATGCCACGCAATTGTTAGATGATTTCGGCATTGCCTACCAAGCGCAGGTCTTGTCTGCCCACCGCATGCCGGATGAGATGTTTGCTTACGCCGAAACCGCCCATGCGCGCGGTCTGCAAGCCATCATTGCAGGAGCAGGCGGGGCAGCGCATTTACCGGGCATGTTGGCCGCCAAAACCACCGTGCCAGTGCTCGGCGTGCCGGTGGTCAGCAAACATTTGCAAGGCGTGGATTCGCTGTACAGCATCGTGCAAATGCCCAAAGGCATTCCGGTGGCAACCTTTGCCATCGGTGCCGCAGGCGCGGCCAACGCGGCTTTGTTTGCGATCGCCATGCTGGCTTTGAACCGCCCTGAACTGCAGACGGCGCTGGCGCAATTTCGCCAACGCCAAGCAGAAGCGGCACGTCAAATGACTTTGCCGCCCGCCGCATGAACCCTGTTCCTTTGAAACCCGGCGCCATGATCGGGGTGTTGGGCGGCGGTCAACTGGCGCGCATGTGGTCGCACGCCGCCCAATCGCTGGGTTACCGCACCGCAGTGTTAGACCCGGATCCGCAAAGCCCGGCCGGACTGATCAGCCATTTGCATGTGCAAACCGACTATTTAGACGCTGGCGGTTTGGCGCAAATGGCTTCGCAATGTCAGGCCGTCACCACTGAATTTGAGAACGTGCCCGCAGATGCAATCGCGCAATTGCAACAGCACATGCCGTCCGCGCCTGGATCCGAGCCAGTACGTGTTGCGCAAGACAGAGCCTCAGAGAAAGCGCATTTTGTGCGCTGCGGTGTACCGGTCGCGCCGCACCAGGTGCTGCACACGGCTGCAGATTTGACACGGGTGGCTGATGCTTTATTGCCCGGCATTGTGAAAACCACCCGCTTGGGTTATGACGGCAAAGGCCAACGTCCGGTGAACAACCGGGACGAGTTGGCGCAGGCTTTCGCGCAATTGCAAACCGGCACTTCGCCGGTGGTGTGTATTTTGGAAAAACGCTTGGCCTTGGCCGGTGAATGCTCTGTGGTGATCGCGCGCGGTTTTGATGGACACACCGTGCATTTACCCTTGCAAACCAATCTGCACCGCGGCGGCATTTTGGCGGTGACCGAGGTGTATGAAGATGCATTGCCGCACGACATCACCGCTCTGGCATTGCAGTCCGCGCAAGAGATTGCACGCGAACTCAACTACCACGGTATTTTGTGCGTGGAGTTTTTTTTGCTACAGCCGGGACCGCAACGTGACGCACTCGGCCCGCTGGTGGTGAATGAAATCGCACCGCGCCCGCACAACAGCGGCCACCACAGCATCAACAGCTGCGATGTTTCACAGTTTGAACTGCAAGTGCGTTGCATGGCTGGCTTGCCGTTGGCCATGCCGCGTTTGCACAGCCCTTGTGTGATGCTAAATCTGCTCGGAGATGTGTGGCTGCAAGATGGCATGACACCTGTTGAACCTGATTGGGCGCAAGTGCTGCAACTGCCTGGCGCTCACCTGCATTTGTACGGCAAAACCGAGGCTCGGCGCGGTCGCAAAATGGGGCACTTAAGCATCACCGCAGCGACGATTGAAGATGCGCGTCAACACGCCTTGCAAGCAGCAAGCTTGCTGGGTATGGCGGCGTGGTAACTGGCTCTATGCGTTCACACCACTTTTCGGCTGTGTTTTGTTCGCCACAAGCCTCACGCACATGACGCCATGAGCAGCCCTGTTTTTTTGACTGACTCCGCTGCGGATATTTCCTTTGCGGCGCGCACATTGGCTGACGGCGGCTTGCTGGGCTTGCCGACAGAAACGGTGTATGGACTGGCTGCTGACGCGCTCAACCCACAAGCCGTGGCCGCGATTTTCAAAGCCAAAGGTCGCCCTGCTGACCATCCGCTGATCGTGCATGTGTGGTCAATCGAGCAAGTCTCTTTGTTCGCCGCCGATGTGCCTGCGTTTGCGCAAGCCTTGATGCAAGCCTTTTGGCCGGGGCCATTGACTTTGATACTGCCGCGTCGCGCCGGTGTGGCCGAGGCTTGCGCTGGCGGACACGACACGATCGCTTTGCGTTGCCCGTCGCACCCGCTGGCAAGACGGGTATTGCAACAAGCACTCAGCTTGGGCGTGACAGGCGTGGCCGCACCCAGTGCCAATCTGTTCGGTCGCGTCAGCCCCACCACCGCCTTGCATGTGCGCGAAGCATTTGCAGATTTGCCGGTGTTGGATGGCGGCGCTTGCGAAGTGGGTATCGAGTCCACCATTGTGGACGCCAGCCGTGGTGTGCCGGTGTTGCTGCGCCCGGGCATGTTGAGCAGAGCCCAACTCAGCGCGGCCTGCGGCCAGCCGGTCCAACGTTTACAAACTGCACACACGCCATCACTTGGCCAAACGGACGCGCCAGCCGCACCCGGCATGTTGTTGTCGCATTACGCGCCGCGTGCAAAGCTGTGTTTGGGAACCGCTGCAGAGATTGAGGCACAAGCCGTACAAGCCACAGCGAAATTGGCGGTGTGGGCACGCAGTTCTTTGCATCTGCCGTCTCATGTCAAGCAAAGCCCTATGCCGCCAAACGCTGCCTCAGCGGCACACGATTTGTTCGCCACCTTGAGAGCGCTAGATGCGCTGGGTGTGGACCACATTTGGGTGGAAACACCGCCCCCGGATGAGGCTTGGGAAGGTGTGCGCGACCGCTTGCAACGCGCCAGTGCTTGAAACCGGCTATCGAAAAATCCCCGCAAACAAAGGGCTCAGGGTTGGCGCTGACACACCATGGCTTGGATTTTTTCTTCGCGGCTTCCTGGCTCAATAGTCAACCATTGCGCAAAGGGTGCGCGTACGCCTGTGTCTGAACGGTAAGCCAAGGGCGCGTCATTTTGAATGCCTGTGACTTGGTTGTTTTCAATCAAGGTTCGCATCATCAACATGAACTGTTGTTCGCTGCAATCAATGTTGAGTTGAAAAGCATCGTAGGCATAGGGACTGTTGGCCGAACGCCTTTGTAGCCACACCGTGCGAATCGGCCCGTTGCGAGACATCCCATGGATATCCACACCGTAATGCATGCCTGCGGCGGTCAACTCCACCGTTTGCCACGCCGTGTTGGCGTCCACGGCATACACGCTGCGCGAAGGTTTGGTCATCGGACTGCATGCCTGCAAGATGAAAACGCCTACAACAACATACCCAAAAACCTGAGCAAACTTAAACATTTTTGACCGTTATATTTAAAAAGGCGATTTTGGGGTGTTTTCAGTCTCTGCTGCTTGGAGGTATGGGAATTAACGGTTGTCTTTGCCTGCGGTCCAATCGATCAGTGCGTCCATCACAGGCCTGGCCTGGTTGGCGTTGGCATGGTTGACCATGGCCACCAGCACAAAGCGCTGGCCATTGGCCGCATCCACATAACCGGCAATGCCCATGACATCGCGCAAACTGCCGGTTTTCAAATGCGCAGCCGCCGAGCTTTTGCTGCGCTTCAACGTGCCATCCATGCCGGTCAGCGGCAATGAGGCGATCAACTCAGGCATGAACGCTTGTGTCCAAGCCCATTGCAACAGAACAGCCAAGGACTGGGCGCTGATGCGCGACTCGCGGCTCAAGCCGGAACCCTTGTCAAGAAGAGGAGCATCTGCGGACTGTAGTCGCTCGCGCCACCAGGCTTGCAACACATCCACCGCCAACGCCGGTGTGCCACTGTTGCGCTTTTGCGCGGCCAAGGTCAAAAACAATTGCTCGGCCATGACGTTGTTGCTGTATTTGTTGATGTCGCGCACCACCTCGGCCAGCGTCGGTGACTCGTGAAACAAGACCGGTTTCAAATGGGACGGCACCACACCATCGCGCAGGCTGCCGCTGAGTTGTCCGCCGAGTTGCAACCACATGCCGTGCACCGCGCGTGCCGCAAACCGCTCGGGGTCGGTGTACGCCACCGACCAGGTTTTTTCCCCGCATGACAAGGGATAGCTGCCCGCCAACGCGATGTTGAGCGGTTGTTGAAAGTCGGCTTTCAGCCCGCCTCTGTAATCGCTGCATTCACCCGAAGACAAGGGCACAGTTGCTGGCAATTTGACACCGGCCAACGGCGGCTCGACATGCACACGCGCCACTTTGTTGGCCGCATCAGGCACGAATTGCAACAACAAAGACTTGTAGTTGATCAGCAGCCCATCGGGTGCCGCGTTGTAAGGCCGCAAAGGTTCGCCATCAAAGCCGCCGGGGTCTTGCGCCGGTAAATTAAAAACATTGCGGTCAAGCACGATGTCGCCTTGGATCTGGCGCAAGCCCAAGCCTTGTATGCGCCGCATCAACAACCACAATTGCTCCACGCCCAAGCGCGGGTCACCGCTGCCTTGCAGATACAAATTGCCTTGCAACACACCGTCGCGCACCGGCCCGTCGATGTAAACCTGAGTGCGCCAGGTGAACGGCGGTCCCAGGATGTCGAGAGCGGCCACAGTGGTCACCAGTTTCATCAGCGATGCCGGGTTTCGCGCTTGCGTGGCCTGGTGTTGTAAGCGCGGGCCGCCTGCTTGAACCGGCAACACCACCACACTCAAAGCCTCAGCCGGTAAACGCGCGGCTTTCAATGCCTCTTGCACGTTAGGCGGCAAACCACTGCCCGGTTGCGCGAATGCAGCAGCACACATCAATAGGAAGGCGACAAAGATGAGGCCGGATGTACAAAGGCGGTAAGTCATGTCGCCATTATCAAACCTCAGATCCGCTCTGCAAGGATAATCAGAGGATGCACACATTCATGAAACAGCTGCTCAGTGGCTCCTCACGACGCAGCGGTTTATGGGCGGCCGTGGTCACGGTGTCAATTTGGACCGCCTTCATCATCATTGCGCGCGCGTCCGCCAGCCAGCAATTGCTGCCGCTGGACATCACCTGGGCGCGCATCATGGGTGCGAGCGCGGTTTTGCTGCCCTGGTCCTGGTGGAACATGCGTCAGCAACGACGCAACGGGATTCACGCCGGTTCTTTTTGGGGCTTGTCGCCTTTGCCTTGGCGCATCACCGTCATCACCGGATTTTTCGGCGGCTTTTGTTATGCCGTTTTCGCCTACAGCGGTTTCTTTTTTGCCCCCGCTGCGCACGGCTCGGTGCTGATGCCGGGCAGTCTGCCGCTGTGGACCAGTCTGCTCGCGGTTTTTATATTGGGCGAACGCTTGCATGGTTACCGCTTGATCGGCTTGGCCATGATCATCAGCGGCGACCTGCTGGTCGGTGGCAGCAGCCTGCGACATGCGTTTGACGGCGGCACCGTGTGGATCGGCGATGTGCTGTTCATGTGTGCGAGTTTTTGCTGGTCCACTTACAGCGTATTGAGCCGTCGCTTTCAACTTGAACCTGTGTATGCCACGACCGCCATCACCTGTTTTGCATTTTTCGGCTTTGTCCCCGCGTATATGTTGTTGTGTGCATTCGGTGTGTTGTCTACCCATTTGTGGACCGCGCCGTGGACCGAGGTGCTGTGGCAAGCGGCCTTCCAAGGTGTCGGCTCGGTGGTGATTTCAGGTATCAGCTTCACGGTGATGATCCGCGCTTTTGGCCCGGTGCGCTCGACCATGTTGACTTCACTGGTGCCGGGTTTGTCGGCATTGGGTGCCATGCTCGTGCTGGGTGAGCCAATGAGTTGGCAAGTCATGCTTGGCTTGTCATTGGTGACGCTGGGCATTGTGTTCGGGGTGCAATCGGCCAAGCCAACGGTATTGAAAGCGACTGCATGAAATTGCTCGCCATCGACACCAGCACAGAACGCATGTCCTTGGCGGTGCAAAACGGCGAGCATGTCGTCACGCACCAAGGCACGGCAGGCGCGCAAGCCTCTGCGCATTTGATCCATGCTGTTTTGGATGTGCTGCAACAAGCGAATCTGTCTTTGCCAAGTTTGCAAGCGATTGCCTTTGGTCAAGGACCGGGTGCGTTCACCGGATTGCGCACCGCCTGCTCGGTGTCACAAGGTTTGGCCTTGGGTTTGAACATTCCTTTGCTGCCCATCGATACCTTGCTGTGCATCGCGCAATCGGCTGAGCCTGCGCAGCGGCGGGTCATGTCAGTGTTGGATGCGCGCATGGGTCAGGTTTACAGTGCAGCCTATGAAAAAACTTCAGCGGGTTGGTCTGCTGTTGACAAGCCCATGTTGCGTCGCCCAGATGAATTGCGTTGGCCTGCTCAGTGGCAAGACCAGCCCGTGTTGTTGGCTGGCAATGCGGTGATCTCTTTAGCGAAAGAGTTAGCGCATTTGCGGCATCCACGCGTCAACGTACAAGAACAATGGCCGGACGCCCGCGCCATGTTGACATTGGCTGTAGCGGCTTGGCAGCGCGGCGAGAGTGTGGCTGCCGCAGATGCCGCGCCGGTCTATATCCGAGATGAGGTGGCACGCACCACCGCGCAACGCTTGGCAGACAAGCTGGCACAGACATGAAACTGTTTCGCAAAAGCACAAAGCTCCCCCCCAAAAACATAGCCAATTTTTTGGCGACAACACCGCTGAACATGACGCAAGACATGTTGGAGCAGGTGTTGTTGATTGAGCAAGGTGCTTACTCCCACCCTTGGACCCGGGGCAATTTTGTCGACTCGATCATCAGCGGCTACCACATGCCCGTGTGGTTTCACGAGCAGGAACTGCTGTGTTACCTGGTCGCCATGCGCGGCGCTGACGAGGCGCATTTGCTCAATCTCACCGTGGCACCTGACCACCAGCGCCAAGGTTTGGCGCATGCCATGTTGACCCATTTGCAAACATGGGGGCAGGCGCAAGGTGTACACAGCCTGTGGCTGGAGGTGCGCATCAGTAACCAGCGTGCCATCGACATCTACAACGCTTTCGGTTTTGTGCAGGACGGCGTGCGGCGCGACTATTACCCGGTGCAATCTGGGGTGCGCGAAGACGCCGTGGTCATGTCGCTGACCTGGTGACGCAACAGTGGTAACTTCAGCCCCATGACACGCCTACTTGATGCCCGTCAACGCGCCATGCTGGCCGAGATGGGTGTGCGCGTTTGGCAACCGGCGGCGGGTGCGCCTGCACCGCAAACTACCGAACAAGAAGCACCAGTTTTAGCTACCCAGCCAGCACCGCCTCTCGCTGCCCCAACGATTGCCAAACCTTCGCTGGCCGCACTGAAAACAGTGGTTCTCAAGCCGCCCGTCGCGCCAGCGGCAGCTGTCGCAGACGAAAAAACCACCACCCCATTGCCAGCCGGTTTGTCCGGCATGAACTGGACGCAATTACAAACGGCGGCCGCCACATGCCAGGCTTGCCAGGCTTGCCACTCTCGCAGCCGCAGTGTGTTTGCCGACGGCACGCCCGCCGCTGATCAAGGCATCACCGACTGGCTGGTCATTGGCGACGCGCCAAATGACCTCGAAGACGCCAGCGGCACGCCGTTCAGCGGTCCTGAAGGCGTGTTGCTCGACGCCATGCTGCACGCCATGGGCTTGAAGCGCGGCACATCTGGCAGTGCCAATGAGTCTGTGGTGCTGGTCAATGCGTTGAAGTGCAGGCCACAGGCGCAACACCAGCCTTCGGTGTTCGACATTGGCCAATGCAGGCATTTTCTACACCGTCAAATTGAATTGCTGCAACCACGCATGATCTTGGTGCTTGGCCGCTTGGCCGCCCAGTCTGTGTTGCAGGGCAGCGTGAATGATGTGGAGCACATGCCGTTGGGCAAATTGCGCGGGCAAGTGCACCAGGCCGATGGCCGCCCCGTGGTCGTCACTTACCACCCCGCCTATTTGCTGCGAACCCCTTCCGACAAAGCCAAGGCTTGGAGTGATTTGTGTCTGGCCATGAGCCATTTGCGCCACTGAGCGGAGACGTTATGCGCGGCAGACCAGCGCCAGCGTGACTGCCTACAATCTTGTTCATGACATTCATTGAACAACTGCTGCGCGCTACGCAAACCCACGAATCGCTGTTGTGTGTCGGCTTAGACCCCGAGCCTGCCAAGTTCCCCGCCCAGTTTCGTGACAATCCCGCGCACATATTTGATTTCTGTGCTGCCATCGTGGACGCCACGCATGATCTGGTGTGTGCCTTCAAACCACAAATCGCTTATTTCGCGGCACACCGCGCCGAACACCAGTTGGAGCAATTGATCGCGCACATCCGCCAAGTCGCGCCCTTGGTACCTGTGATTTTGGATGCCAAGCGCGGCGACATCGGCAGCACTGCTGAGCAGTACGCCATCGAATCCTTTGAGCGTTACGGCGCGGATGCAGTCACCTTGTCGCCTTTCATGGGCTTTGATTCGGTAGAGCCTTATTTGAAACGACACGGCAAAGGCGCATTCTTGTTGTGTCGCACCTCCAACACCGGCGGTGATGATTTGCAAACTCAGCGGTTGAAAGATGTGCCTGGCACGCCACGCTTGTTTGAACATATTGCGACATTAGCCCAAGGCGATTGGAATAAGAACGGTCAACTGGGTCTGGTGGTGGGCGCAACTTACCCGCAGGAAATTGCGCGTGTGCGCGAATTGGCGCCGACATTGCCGCTGTTGATTCCCGGTATTGGTGCACAAGGCGGCGACCCAGTGGCAACGGTCCAAGCCGGATTGCGCAAACAAGGTGAGCTAATTACCGGTCCTGTCATCGTCAATTCATCGCGTGCGATTTTGTATGCGTCTGCCTCGTCCACATTTGCAGCAGACGCCAGACAAGCGGCCACGCAAGCCAAACATATGCTGTCATCAGCCAGTTTGTTAGCTTCTAAAATTTAATTATGTAATAGCTAGCCATTCTTTTTTTAAACAATGTTTTCATAAAAAAGTAATTTAAATCAACAGGTTAATGTGTGATTTGAATTTATGCGCTATCGTCAGGCATTAAAAAAACAAATATGTTTATGTCAACGAACCGCTCGCAATTTTTTTCTTTTTTAGAATCCGTCTGCCACATTCAACAAAACAACAACCACAAGTTACCTGATCTCGATGCGCAGGTGCTGTTGATCTATGTGTGCATAGCTAACGAAAAAAAGAAGCCTTTGAATGTCACCCAGACGATGAATATGAAAAGCATTGGCTCGCCCGCCATGCTTTATCGCAAGATCAATGATTTGTTGAGTTTGGAATTGGTTGAACTGGTGTATGAGGGCAGCAACCGACGCACCAAATACCTGATTCCTACGCCTAAAGCTTTGGTGTTCGCCGATGAAATGGCCGATGCCGCGGCCCACATCTACCAACCGACAAACGCTTAAGCCTGCGGACGCAAGAGCCGCTGTAAATAGCGGCCGGTCACGCTCTCGGGGTTGAGCGCGATTTGCTCGGGCGTGCCGGTGGCCACCACTTGGCCGCCGCCGCTGCCTCCCAGCGGCCCCATGTCAATCACCCAGTCGGCGGTTTTGATCACGTCCAAGTTGTGTTCAATCACCACCATGGTGTTGCCCGCTTCAACCAATTGGCGCAATACTTTGAGCAGCAAATCGATATCTGCAAAATGCAAGCCGGTGGTCGGCTCATCTAATATGTATAGGGTGCGTCCGGTATCGCGCTTGCTGAGTTCCAGCGCCAATTTGACGCGTTGCGCCTCACCGCCCGACAAAGTGGTGGCCGCCTGTCCTAAGCGTATGTAACCTAAGCCTACTTCCATCAAGGTATTGAGTTTGCGAGCCAAGTTCGGCACCGCTTTGAAAAACGCCAACGCATCTTCCACCGTCATGTGCAAAATCTGCGCGATGTTTTTGCCTTTGTATTGCACGTCCAGAGTTTCGCGGTTGTAGCGCTGACCCAGACACACATCGCAAGGCACATACACGTCAGGCAGAAAATGCATTTCCACTTTCACCATACCGTCGCCTTGGCAGGCGTTGCAGCGGCCGCCGTCCACGTTGAAGGAAAACCGACCGGGACCATAACCGCGCTCGCGGGCCATCGGCACCTCGGCCATCAATTCACGCAGCGGTGTGAACAAGCCGGTATAGGTGGCCGGGTTGGAACGCGGTGTGCGGCCGATCGGTGACTGATCGACGTTGATGACTTTGTCAAAGTTGTAAAGACCGAGGATGTCGTCATGCGCCGCCGGTTCTTCATGGGCACGGTGTATTTGCCGCGCGACCGCCGCGTACAAAGTGTCATTCACCAACGTGGATTTGCCCGAACCGGAGACACCGGTCACGCAGGTGAACAAACCGACCGGAAACTCCACCGTCACGTTTTGCAGGTTGTGGCCGCGTGCGCCGACCACGGTCAAGGCTTGCTTGGCGACTGTGCGGTTGGCCGGCACAACCGGGCTGCCAAACACATTGCTGGCCACCGCTTGTGCGGCTTGAAAGGTGGTTTGTTGCAACAACCAGTCGCGGCGTTTGTCAGGCACAGCAATCGACAATGCACCGCTCATGTAACGCCCGGTCAAGGACTCAGGGTTGGCTTCAATTTCTGCAGGTGTGCCTTGCGCCATCACTCGCCCGCCGTGCACGCCTGCGCCCGGACCCATGTCTATGCAATGGTCGGCGGCGCGGATCATGTCTTCGTCATGCTCAACCACCAACACGCTGTTGCCGATGTCGCGCAAATGTTTCAAGGTGTCGATCAAACGGTCGTTGTCGCGCTGATGCAAGCCAATGCTGGGCTCATCCAGCACATACATCACACCAGTCAAGCCGGAACCGATTTGCGACGCCAAACGTATGCGCTGCGCTTCGCCGCCGGACAAGGTGTCGGCGCTGCGCGACAAGCTGAGGTAGGTCAAACCCACATCGTTCAAAAACTTCAAACGGTTGGCGATTTCTTTCACCACTTTGTCGGCGATGTCGGCTTTGTTGCCTTCCAGCTTGAGGTTTTGAAAATAGGTCTGACATTCGGACAAGGTGGTGTGGCTGACATCGTGCAGCGTGCGTGCCGATGGACCCGTGCCCAAGCGCACATGGCGCGCTTCGGTGCGCAAGCGTGTGCCCTCGCAGGCCAGACACGCGCGGTGCCCTCGGTAACGCGCCAGTTCTTCACGCACCAAGGACGAATCGGTGTCGCGAAAGCGTCGGCTCATGTTGTGCACGATGCCTTCAAACGGATGCATCTTGCTGGTCTTTCTACCGGCCTTGGCACCCGACTCCAGCACATAACTGAATTTGATCTCTTCTTCGCCCGAGCCAAACAGCAATACTTGCTTGACGTTTTCAGTCAATGATTCAAACGGCGTTTCCAGATCGAAACCATAGTGTTTGGCCAGACTCTCGAGCATGGCGAAGTAATAGGCGTTGCGTTTGTCCCAGCCTTTGATGGCGCCGCTGGCCAAGCTGATGTCCGGAAAGGCGACGATGCGCGCCGGATCGAAAAAACTTTGTTCGCCCAGGCCTTCGCAGTCCGGGCAGGCGCCCAGCGGTGAATTGAATGAAAACAAACGCGGCTCGAGCTCGCCGATGGCAAAGCTGCAATGCGGGCAGGCAAATTTAGCGTTGAACGCATGCTCTGTGCCGGTATCCAAATCCAACACCAGGGCGCGCCCGTCGGCCAGTCGCAACGCAGTTTCCATGCTCTCGGCGATGCGCTGCAACATGTCGGGGCGCACTTTGAGCCGGTCTATCACCACATCGATATCGTGCTTTTCGTTTTTCACCAGCGTGGGCAAATCGGCCAGCTCCACCACTTTGCCGTCCACCCGAAAGCGCACAAACCCTTGCGCTTGCATTTGTGTGAAGACTTCGGTGAATTCGCCTTTGCGCTCACGTGCCACCGGCGCCATCAACAAAATGCGGGTCTCTTCGGCCAAGGCCAACACCGCGTCCACCATTTGCGACACGCTTGAGGCTTGCAATGGCACGCCGTGTTCCGGGCAATGCGGCGTGCCTGCACGCGCGAACAGCAAGCGCAAGTAATCGTGAATTTCTGTGACGGTGCCGACGGTAGAGCGCGGGTTATGGCTGGTGGCTTTTTGCTCGATGGCAATCGCCGGTGACAAGCCTTCGATCAAATCCACATCGGGCTTGTCCATGCGCTGCAAAAACTGGCGTGCATAGGCTGAGAGGCTTTCCACATACCGCCGCTGACCTTCGGCATACAAAGTGTCAAACGCCAAACTGGATTTGCCCGAACCGGACAAGCCGGTGATCACGACCAGCTGATTGCGCGGTATGTCGAGGTCTATGTTTTTCAGGTTGTGGGTGCGGGCACCGCGTATGCTGATTTGGCCGAACGCACCGCGTCCGCCGACATGGTTCAGTAAGTAATTGGCATCTGAGGGAGAATTCACAGGTTCAGTTTTATTTTGGGCAACCTGCCATCATAGCCAATACAGTATTTCATATGTGTGTCTTCCCCATTGACCTGTCAGCATTCCATAGGCAAGCACAGCCATGACGCAAGCCAAGGCGCTGAGTTTGCAAGGCTTTGTCAGCCTGTTGCTGGTGGCCTTGCTGATGGCGGCCAACCATGTGGCTGCGCGCTTGGCATTCAACAGCGGCTTGGATGTAGCCACCGCCGTGGCGGTGCGCAGCGGCGCCACGGCCATGGTGGTCGGCCTGTTGGTCTGGCTGGCGGGCGTTCCCTGGCGTTTATCCCGGCAACACATGCGGGGTTTGCTAATGATCGGGGTGATGATCGGCACGCAAAGCCAGCTTTTGTATGGCGCGGTTTCCCGCCTGCCCGTGGCCTTGGCCTTGCTCGCTTTCAATACTTACCCGCTGTGGGCGGCTTTATGGAACCGCGTGTTTTATGGTCAACCGCCCGAGCGCCAGGTCTTGCTCACCATGCCGGTCATCTTGGCGGGGCTGGCCTTGGCTTTGGATGTGGTCGGCGCGGCCTCCGGTTTGGGTGCGCGACAGCAATGGGCGGTCATGGGGGAGGGCGTGGCGTTTGCAATGGCGGCCGCCGCGAGCTTCGGCATGGTGCTGGTTTGGACGCAACATGAAACCGCCGGCCTTGATGGTCGGGTGCGCACCTTGTTCAGTTTGCTGCTGGCCGCCAGTGTGGCCTTGGCTGTGATCGGCTGGCAAGGTGGTTCGCACTGGCCGCAAACTGACATCGGCTGGCTGGGCTTGGTCGGCTTGACCTGTTTGTACGGCAGCGGTTTCACGCTGATGTTCACCGTCTTGCCCAAACTCGGCGTGGCGGGCAACACCGCCATCATGAATGTCGAACCCGTGTTTGCTTTGGCATTAGGCTGGGCCATACTTGATCAACGCATTGAGCCGGTTCAAATTGCCGGAGCCGTGATCGTGGTGGTTGCGGTGATTTTTCTGGGTTTGCGCAAGCGCGCATGAAGGCCCACTTGATAACGTGCACAAACCTATGCTGTTTTTAAAAGTACTTTGGTTGCAATGGCAACTGGGCTGGAATCGCTGGCCTCTCAGGTGGCAACTGCGCAATCTGTTCATTTGGTTGCGCGTGAAATACACGCCAGTGCGTGAATACCCATTCACGGCCTTACCCGCTTTGAATGAGGCCCAAGCATTGCGCTTACAGGCTTACTGCCAATTGCGTGGCCCACTGCCACTGCCTGACAACAGCAGCACCGCGCACGACATCAGTTTGAAAAAAAACAGCCACTATGTCGGTGATTTGTTGCGCTGTTTGTACCCACGGTTTTTGAACCGTTCTTTTGTCAAAGAATTCGGCGATGTCAATTGGATTCCCGATCTGCCCACCTTGTTGAAAAGCCGCCCGATCAAGGGCGACAACAGCAACGCGGTGTTGCTGCCCTTGGATGTGCGAAGGCACATGTGCTTTCCCCATGACCCGATGCCCTTCCACAGCAAACGCGCTGCCATGGTGTGGCGCGGGGCCGGTTACCAACCGCACCGTCAATTGTTTTTGCAACAA
>CAMDJS010000037.1 GCA_945900685.1 Bordetella parapertussis | reverse complement strand
ACCACTGAGCATGACACCGGCTTTTTTGTACTGGTAACCGGGGCGGAACATGCGCTCGACCAGATGGTCTGCCCAGCGACTGACCACCAGACTGTCGTTGGTAGGCTGAGGCAGCGGCACCACCAGTGAAGGCATGTACTGCGGCAGGTCTTTTCGAAAACGGTTAGTCATCAAAAACACTTGAATGACGGATGCGTGCGAGCCTTGCGCGCGCAACTTGGCGCAGGCGTTGGCGACGAACACGCTGACCGCGTCTTTCAACACATCGGCGGTTTCCACCATAGACCCGAACGAGCGGCTGGCGATGATTTGCTGCTTATCCGGTTCGACCTCTTGCAAATCGATGCAGGCCAAACCGTTGAGTTCGCGCTGGGTTTTTTCCATCACCACGCCGAACCCGGCGCGCAAACTGGGCATGTGCGCGAGCCGCAAGTCCTGCACCGTGTGTATGCCGCGCTCGGCCAGGCGCACGCTCAAGCGTCTGCCCACGCCCCATACCTCGTCCACCGCAATGCGCGACAGCAACCGCGTTTGCTGCGCGGCGCTGAGGTCGTTGTAGTTGAAGACACCGCGCGAGCGCGGGTGTTTTTTAGCGACATGGTTAGCCAACTTGGCCAGCGTTTTGGTCGGGCCTATGCCGACGCACACCGGCATGCCGATCCACTTGAGCACGGTTTCGCGAATGCGGTAACTCAGCGCGTGCAAGTCAGGCATGCCGCTCAAATCGACAAAGCATTCGTCGATGGAATACACCTCGGTGCGCGGCGAAAACTCACTCAGTATGCGCATGACGCGGTTGGATATGTCCGCGTACAAAGCGTAGTTGGAGCTGAGCGCCAATATGCCGTGCTGCTCGGCCAAATCCTTGCACTCGAACCAAGGCTGGCCCATGCGTATGCCCAGCGCCTTGGCCTCGTTCGAACGCGACACCACACAGCCGTCGTTGTTCGACAAAACCACCAACGGCACGGCTTTCAAGTCCGGGCGAAACAGCCGTTCGCAGGATACATAAAAGTTATTGCAGTCCACCAGGGCCAACTGCGCTAGCGCGGCAGCCATGGCTAGTACAACTTGTGCAGGTTGTAAGTGACCACGCCCCAGACGGTGAAATCGTCCTCGTCCTTGATGAGGCGCGGCGGGTAAATGCTGTTCTCGGCCAACAGCTTGACCACGCCGCCGCGCCGGTAAAACCGTTTGACCGTGAACTCGTTGTTCAGCAGCGCCAGCACGATGCATTGGTGCTTGGGGTCCAGGCTGCGGTCGACTAGCAAGGTGTCGCCCTCGTAAATACCGGCGCCGGTCATGGAGTCACCCTTGACGCGGAACAAAAACGTGGCTTCTTTGTTGCCTATCAGGTGCTCGTTCAGATCGATGCGCTTGCGGGTGTGATCCGCCGCCGGTGAGGGAAAACCGGCGGGTACGGCCCAGCTACAGATGTCCAGCCACAGCGGCTGTGCATCCAGCGGGACGGGAAAGGAAGCGGACGGGTCGGTGATTGACATAGGAATACAGTACTGTTTTTTTATACAGTATATGTAATTCGCAGTCTGTACGCCTCACCGTCTTCTGAAACCCCAGATACAAGCGCGACTCAGCCCTAGGCCTCAATAAATCACGCGATCTGAACAGGAATAAATAACTTATAGCCCATGCGGGTGACGGCCTTGATGGACGGCTGCCCTTGCAACACCACGTCTAGTTTGCGGCGCACACGGCTGACAATTTGTTCAATCCGCAGCTTATTGGTGGCCTCTGGCAAATCAATGTCCCCAAACAATTCAATCAAACGGGACATGTTCAATAAGTCCCCGGACAACGCCAGTTCATAAACCAAATTGGCTTCGCTGACCGTCAGACTGATCGGGGAATGGCCGGGCGGCTCCAGCTGCAAAGAGGACATGCGCAGCAGCCAAGTGTTGGCGACGGGCGACGGCATCAGGCGTCGGCACAAAGTCTGCAAAACGTTGGTGAGCTCGATCGGCTTGACCGGCTTGGTCAGGTAGACATCCGCGCCTGATTCGTAACCTTCATGCCGGTCGATACTACGGACTCTGGCGGTCAACATCACGATGCCGATCTGCGGAAATGCCTTGCGCAAGCGCTTGGCGATCGACAAGCCGTCTTCCTCGGGCAGGTTCAAATCCAGTACCACCACATGCGGCACGGACACTGCCAGCGCCTGGTTCAGCTCCAAACCGTCACCGACGCCTTGGACATCAAACCCGGTATTCGTCAAATGGTCTTCTAACGCCTCCCGCAATGCAATATTGTCTTCAACAAGAATGATTTGCTTAGCAACCTTTGGCATAAATATTTATTATTTTAATAATTAATTATGTCGATTTTAATGAATTTAACAGCTCCATCCCGTCTCAGGATTTCTCAGATTTCACAAGACATGTGACGTAGATTCAGGCAGTTCAATCTGCCAGATATTGTTTCCGTCAAACATGATGCCATCCCACCCGCCCAAAGATCAGTATTTTCAAAGGGCTGCGCTGTGGGCGCGCTGTTTGCTGACACTGCTGTTGAGCCTGGGTTGGGCATGGGCCGGGGCTGAGCAGGAGATGCGAGACCTTGCGGTCAATAGTTGGCCCGACGCCCTAGGTCAATCGCCCCTTAACAGTGCCATTGAAGTGAAGATTTTTCAACTAGGCGTTGCTGCCACATTGCTTGTCTGGAGTCTGGTTCAATGGACGCTTTCCTACAAGCGCCTGTATGCCATCATCAGCATGACGCTGGTATTTTTTCTCGGCAGATTGTTGGCTCAGAGTGAGCAGCTAACGAACTATCTGGATCTGAGCGCTCGGCACAATCACCTGCTGTTGATGCTGTTTTCAGTCGGCTATGCCATGAATGCTTTGTATCTTTTGCATTTGCTGTTGACTGACTCCGATAAACAAACGCAAAGAAAAAAAGTGTTCTACGCGGCGTATGCCGCAACCATACTCGTTGAAGCTGCGCTCTTGCTCATGCCAAGCGGTAATTTCATACCCGCTGCAGTCGGTCTGTTTGTTTCAGTGCTGGGCATGATAGTCTGGGATTTTGGGGAGTCACTCAAAGACAAGTCTGTCCCTGTCAGCGTCTTCAGATTGCGCTGGATTGTTTTGGGTGTGGCACTGAGTATTTTTGCCTTTAACTTGCTGTGTGCATTTGGACTATCAGGCTTGGTGTCGAAGGATCAGCAAATACACAGAATTTTCGAATTGCTGTGGTTGATTTCAGCGTTTTTAGTTATTCACCTCATCACACTGACAGATCGACACACGTTCGAGCAGCGGTGCACAGAAGCAAAGGATGCCCAAAAACGCGCTGCGCATGAAACCCAGTTGCGCATGAACCAACAAAGATTTTTATCCATGTTGATGCATGAGATACGCACGCCGCTGAGCGTGATCAAAATAAGCACAGACATGATTCTCCATGACATGCCCGTTATCAACGACAAAAAAATATGGGTGAACCGTATTGACGTAGCGATAGACAACATCACGCAAGTGATTGAAAACTGCGTACAAGCAGAAAAGCATGAAGAAGGGTTGATCAAACCGCAAATCACGCGTTTTCTGGTGGAGCATGAACTCGCAGATATGTCTAGCCAGTATGCGGCGGACAATGCGGAATATGCCTCTCGCATAGAAGTGGCTATGGACACAAGTGACAGAAACTGGCTGGAGACAGACAAATATTTCCTGCGCTCTATGCTGCTCAATCTGTTGAGTAACGCTGTGAAATATTCACCGCCCTTCACAACTGTTTATTTGCGCATCTACAAAGTGCAAAAGCAAATGCCGACCATGATGCATTTCGAAATTGAAAATGACATCGGCAAAGCTGGAGCCCCTGATCAGACACAGGTATTTCAACGCTATTACCGCGCAGAAACTGCCAAAAAATACGCCGGAACTGGACTGGGTTTATGGCTTTCGCAAATCATGGCTCAACAATTAGGAGCGCGTATTGACATGGAACTCACATCACAACAAACCATCCGCTTTCATTTCTCACTGCCAACAACACATCACCCATAAGGACCACGCACATGAAGTTTCTGAACAAAGTATTTAACGGAGAACCCGCAGACAAAACACCTGCCAAGGAATTACCACTGCACAACATGCTGAATTTGAAAGATGACTTGAATATCATTCCATTGGATGAACTCGCGTGCGGAGAGCAAAACGCAAATGAAAATCCAGCTTCGATACCCATGCCAGAGGGTAAAAAAATAGAGAACAACGCCTTGGAAAATGAATTGGCTTATCTGGAGAAATACGAAAGATTGCAAAACAAGATTGACACGTCTGAACTCTACGATATTTTCAACACGCTAGAGACTATTTCCACAGCCATCAGTGAGATTAACCAGTCCAAAGGCAAAGCGGATGATTTCTTAGAAACCTGGAAACCGCTGCTGACCAATATTGAAAATTTCACAGCCAAGAAAAAAATGCTGGAGTCCATTGAAGCGCAAATGAATCAAACCATTCATGAATTGCGTGAAATTCATCAAAAAATGTTTGACTCCATCAGCGTGGTCAGAACCTATAACAGCGAACGTGAAGCCATGTATGCGGCTCGCAGAGCATTGGCTGATGATCTCGAGAAAAAGCTGCGTATTCTTCAAAACCCAAAGCAATGAAAAAACTAACGCATCAATACGTATGAGCGATGTACTACCCGTCTTTGGTCGGCGGGTATTTCCAATAGCTTTTCTTTGAATCTTGCCATGTCATACACCGGCAGCCATGCCATGGGTTTTTTGGTCGCCACCACGATGATCCATTCGGTTATGAGGTCCCGACCGTAATCACCCGCCGCCGTCCATTCCAACTCCAATTTGTAGCCAGCCAATGCATGTGAAGACGGGACAGTGATGGGCTGGGTGACATAGTTATTTTTATCGATTTCATTTGGATACAACAGCAAGACACCGTCTTTCACGGAGCTTGTTCTCCAATTGAAAATACTGACATACATAGGGGAAGTTGGAAGAATGCTGATTGATAACGCATCCCCGGGTCTGAAACTGTGGTGGTTGAGTTCAAGCTTTAAGTCAAAGCCGGCGTCGGCTGCCGTTGTCGGCGGTTCAACATCAACCACCATGGAAACAGTGCATACCTGTGCGCCTTGAACTGTCTTGACAACTTCTGAAACCACTTCGCTTTTACTGATTCGGCCTTCAACCAATGTCCAAGTATGCCGATTCATCTCGCATCTTTTGTCATCTGCAAGAGCTGCATTTTGTGCGCAATACATGCGCTGATCAAACGCCAATCTTTCGCCTGTCACCGCTGAGATAGCTTTGATTTTTGCGGCCTCACGCGCGTTCGCGCAGGCCTGGTTTCGGGATATATCCGGGCCGAAAAAAAAGTCAGCTTTGACATCGATGGCAATCGCATGCGTCAACTGGCAATGGATTAACGCACCAATAAACAAAGCAATGAATCGGTATGTAGGCATTGTCTATGTCTTCATCTGCCAGCCACCATATGTTGCCGGTCGCCCGTCAATTGAGGCTCTTGTATCTTCTGCATTCCGAGTGCATGACGAGATGTTTGCGAAGACACGTAATCTGCCAATTCGCCTAAGCTGATCAACTTGTCTCGGTTAGTGTCTGCCGCTCCCGCCAGGCCTTTGAGAAGATAGAAACTGAACACACCGTGCTGCAGGTTTGCATCCCCATAAGCCGATTGCGTACGGGAGCCAGCAGACAATACATTGATCATGGAAGGTGCGGCTCCAGACGTCTTTTTGATGGATACACCGCGCTGCTGAGCTGCCAGTACTTGCCCCGAGCGGTTGGTGCCACTAAAGCAAGTATCCAAAAACACAGTGACAGATTTAGCTCCTAACTGGTTGAGCTGAGTCAGTAATGCAGTTTGACTGACAGCGGTATCTTCAAGCAAATCTGTATTCACATCAAAAGGCAACCAGTACGGGAGATTGGCCGTTTCTTGCATGACGCCATGACCGCTGAAAAAAACATACACATCAGTACGTCCCTTGTTCACTCGCGCTGGCAACCAGTATTTAAAGGCCAACAAAATATCCGCGCGCTGAGCCTGTGAATCGACCAGTAATTTCAGATTGCCAGGAGCAATCCCCAAAAAGCGCGTGGCGTAAGCGCGAAATTCAGAGGCATCATTGGCCGCAAAACTGGCCATGGGCAATTTGTTGTAGTTTTCAATTCCCACAATGATGGCCACAGCATCACGCGGTTTGGCTAAAACGATTGAATCCGGAGATTTTTTTTGATGGGTATGGGAGCTTTTGTCTGAGAAGACATTTAAATCATCAGTCTTTTTTTTTTCAATCTCTGACATGAGACCTGAGGACGTTTTGTCGGCGGTTTTCGACTCGTTAGTCGCGGCAGGTTTTCCCAAGAACTGGTTGTTAGACCACGTACCGGACAGGGCTGCACGCCCATCTGGAAAAGAATATGTGCCTTTGCCATGACGTTTGCCGAACTGATACTGCCCAGCATATTTTTCACCGTTGGCAAAAAAGTAAATACCAAAACCGTGCTTCATTCCGCTTTTGAATTCACCTTGGTAGTAATCGCCCTGGTATTTGTCTGCAGTGAACTCTAATATTCCCCTGCCCTCAAATTTTCCTCGGCCAAAATCACCAGCGTAAGAATAATCCGCTTCGTCAACTATCCCCCGACATTCATGCCACAGGCTGACATCGCCGCCTTTGCATGTGGGCAGCACATTTTGCGCATAGCCGAAACCTGCAGGAATCAACCACCCCGCAGTGAGTATCCAGCTAGCAATCAAAGATTTACTCATGGATTCGCACCTACCGAGAAATCTTTCAAAGCTTTAGCGTGAGCCTGTTGCTTAAGATGAAGTTGCGCTGATTCTTTCGCTAGCTTTCTTTTATCTTCGTTCAAGGCATGCTGGTGCGAAACAATCTTTTTGCGTGCTTCTTGCAGATTTACTTTGCGCTCCATGATCTCAGAGGAGGATTTGGTGTCAGTGTGAACCACTTGAACCGCAGGCGGCACATACGGAACTTCTCCAAACACATCTGCCCCTTTCAATGCAACTGCTGTTTCAGGGGTTGATTGGTGGTTTGACTGCGCGTTGATAGCAGTTAATCGTTTTTGTACCCTGCTCTCGACAACGGATGTCAAAATTTCCAAATCAAGCAACTTCTCGTCCACATCTATTTGCCGCTTGGATGCTTGAATCTGTTGCTGCGAGGTTTGGATGCGCAACTTTTCATTTTTTATTTTTTCAGCCCATTTCTTTAAGCGCAAGGTTTCCTGTGTCAGTGCGGCTTGTTTGGCCCGGTCTTCACGCAACTGCGACTGAATGTCTGGCGCTTGATCGGCCACAACAGGCTGAGCCTGCTTGATATCGGCCAACTGCTGAGTGACTTGCTGCAATTGTGTTTGCGCTATGGACAGCTTCTCGCTTTGTTGCCTCAACTGCTCGCTCAATGCCCCAGTCGTTTCAACCATGGCGTTGGTTGTATGCGTCGATCTTTCAACCAGCAATGATCCTAAAAGCGCAATAAACGCACTCATTAAAAAGAATACAAGCCAAACCAGTTTCATGGCCACACTCCTTTATTGCAACTAGTCATTGCTTTGATTCGTTACCGGACTGATTGGCTGCCTTCATTTCACGCGAGGCTTCAATCTCTTTTTCCAACTCCTCAAACGCCTTGGTTTTTCTGACCTTGGCTGCCATGATGTTGTTCTTCTTGATTTCTTTGGCTAAGATTTTTTTCAATTCCTCAGTGGGATAACGCAAGCGGACATAGGTTTGGTATTCTTTGCCATTAGGAATGACTTGAATACGGTCACGCGTATAGCCATTGAGCATGACTTCTGCAATCATGGTTTTGGTCACTCGCTCAATTTCTTTATTGAGAATCAGGTCTTCACCGCTGGTTGTTTGTGATGCAAACTCTGTCATACGAGATGAAATCACTTCTCCCAAACTGTTGGTCAATAAGCGTTTGGCTGACATCATGGCCATGTCTATCGATAACTGCAAATCGACAGAACCTTCTGTGGCCGTCACATAAATAGCATCTGCACCTGTCTCATCCTGCAAAAACCACTCAGGAACCTTGCTGATATTGGTTTCAATCATTTTGCGACGCTCAGCCTCTTTCGCGGCTTCTAAACGTTGTACCGCTGAGTGGTCTGGTACTGCTTTAGCCAATGCAGCAGTCAAGATGTCAGACTGACCTTTGACCTGTTTATTCAACTCGGTCAATGCTTTTTGCGATTGCTCAAGTTGAACCGCCTGCGCAGCAGTATCGGCTTCTAATTTCGCAGTGGATGTTGTGCAGCCTGCCAGCAAGCAGAGCGAGATTGCCGACAACGTCAAAGTATTTTTATTCAGCATACAACTACTCCATGTCATAGTTTTTGGGTTTCAGATGAGTAAATTTAATGACCTCTGCTTTGAAAACCTGAGAATTCCTGATAGCGATAATGATTTCTATCAATTACTATTTTTCTTATAGTCATTTATTTTTTGTGCATTTATTGATTCATTAAAGCTTTGACAGACTAGCTCGTCATCAGTCGATTTGGAGGCAAATGAGGTTCAACGCGAAGACAGTTTGTCGGCTTGAAAATTGCTCTGTTTCCCTGAGTGTCGACATTCCGTAGACACACCAACCATGAGCCGAGCATGCAAAAGGGATCCAGACATGTTGAAACCTAACGCTTTATTTTTCGTTTTATCTTTTTTGATATTGCCGGTGCATGCTGAAAACTGGCGCTACTGCGCGGCCAATGCACCTTTGAACACGCCATGCAAAGCTTGGGTGTCAGCCTATCTGGCAGGGCGCGCACCTGAAGTTGATCACCAAGAAGTGCCGCGTTACATGTCAGATACTGTCTTGTCTCAAACCTTAAACCCTGTCAGCAAAGGTGATGTGCCGAGTTTTGGAACGCCTACACCACACGCGGTGCAACCCTTTACCAAAGTAGCTATGACGGTCATAGTCAGGTAGTGATAATGAAGTGATGGACGAACCCGATCAAGAACCCAAATTCGGCAGACTGCTGCTGGTGTGCTTAGCAGTGGCTGTTTTCTGCGGTTTTCTGGTCTGGTTCACCAGCACCTATATGGCAGATTGCTGCGGTCCATAGCCTTTTCATCCCCCTCTTGATGGAGTCCACCATGCGCTTTGCACGCCTGTCTGTTTTATTCATTTGCTCATTCATGTTCAGCCTGAGTTCATGGGCAATGACAGAAGCAGAGATCATCAAAGCGCTGAGCTTGCCTGAAAACAGCACGGGCAATATTGCGGATGCGATTGAAGAAGCCACCGGTGCACGCGGTTGGATGTCCGCCGATATGAAACCCATTTTTGATGCGCGTGTGGTGGGACGTGCTGCCACCGCCGTTTTGCGTCCGGTATTGAAAAACGACAACCGCAAGTACCCGAATCTTGCGTTGGAGTTATTAGACCAAGCGCCAGCGGGCTCCATATTGGTTTACGTGATGCAAGACGGTGTTGACATTGCGGCCATGGGTAACTTGATGGGAACCACCGCCAAGGTTCGAGGACTGGCAGGTGCTGTGATTGATGGCGCGGTTCGTGATGTGGCTGAATTGCGCCGTATCGGTTTTCCTGTGTGGTCGCGTCGCATCACACCTGCTACTTCTGTCGGGCGCATGGTTGGTGTTGAAAAACAAGTGCCGGTGAAATGCGGCGACGTGCTGGTCAACCCCGGTGACTACATCGTGGGTGACACAGATGGTGTGGTGGTCGTACCCGCCGTCGCCGCCGAAAAAGTGATTGCCTTGCTCAAACAATATGACGACAAGGAATCGAAAATGATTTCTATCATCGAAAAAGAAAAATCCATGCTCAAAGCACTGGAAATTTACAACCGCTATTAACCGGTTTTGATGCGCGAGATGATGAATTCGGCGGTGCCTTGAATATGTTGTCTGGCCGCAGCTTCTGCTGCAATGCTGTCGCCGTTGATGATGTGTTGCAACAGCGCTTCGTGCTGATCCCAGATATCTCTGGGTTTTTCATCGCGCATCAAGACCTCACCCATCACGCGTTGCGTGTACGTCCAGTGAGCATCCATAGCGGGAGCGACTAATAAATTTTCAGACAAGGAATAGACAAAGTGGTGAAACGCCATGTCTGCTGCTATCAATTCCCTGACTGCGCCACTCTTAACCGCTTGCCTGCCTTTGTCTATCAAAGCTGGGCCTTTGAGTTTGGCTGCTGCTGAATTACCCAAGGCTGCTTGGCGAAACGCCAAGCCCTCAATGACTGCACGCACGTCATACATTTGCTTGATATGGTCCGGGTCTAAAGGCGCAACGATCAAGCCGCGACCGGGCGCATCGCGCAGCAAACCCTGATTGCGCAGCAACAGCAATGCTTGCTGAACCGGTTGTCTGGATACACCCAACTCCGTGGCTATTTGCTCCTGAATGATGCGGGTACCCGGAGACAGTTTGCCAGTGGATATTTCCTGAAGAATTGCCTCATGGACTTGCTCCACAAGATTGGGTTGGACAGTCAAAATTTTCACTCAATAAACCTGTTTTCTTATCATTTCAAAGTTGGATCAGCAGCCCGCCATTTCCTCTCCGCATCATCCCATGCACTCAGGGCTTGTAAATCCGGCACCCAAGCCAATCCCGATTTTGCATCGGATGAGACAGCCTCGGGGGTGACAAGGACGTCCAACAGCGCCGGGCGATTTTGCAAAGCCTTTTCAATGGCTGCCGGCAGGTCTTCTACAGACGTGACTCGTTGCGAATACATACCAAAACTCTTGGCCATACCTGCATAGTCAGCAAACTGCAAACGGGTTCCCACCACCTTACCGTGAGTCTCTTGTTGATCCCGAACTTCGATGGCCCATGAACCGTTGTTGGCCACCACAATCAAAACCGGTGCTTGGTGTCTGACTGCCGTGTCAATTTCCATGGCATTGAAACCAAATGCGCCGTCGCCGGTGGCCACGACCACTGTGCGATCCGGGTGAACCAAACTTGCAGCCACGCCAAACGGCGTGCCCACACCAATACATCCTAACGAGCCAGGATCCAGGTAAGTGCTTGCGGGCAAACCCACACGTGTAAAAGACAGAAAATCGCCACCGTCCGCCACCACCACGCTGTCTTCAGGCAATGCTTGGCGCAACGCGGCCAGCAAGCGGTTGGGATGCATCAAACCATCTGAGCCGGCAGGCGCTTGCTGCATGCTTTGAACCAATTTGTCAGCTCGAAGCACATGCTGCTCACGCAAACCACTTGCCCAAGCCACATCTGTCGATGGCTGCCTGTCTTTGGCAGTTGAAAGAATCGCTTGTAAAGTTTGATCCACATCAGCAAATACTTCCACGTCACCGCGCCGGTTGTCCCTGAGTTCAGCGAGGTTGTCGGCCAGACGCAAAAATTGGGCTTCACCAAAAATAGCGGGCGAACCAAATGCCAGTTGAAAATCAAGTTTGCGCCCGAGTGTGACCACCACATCGGCCTGCCCCATCACATTGCCACGCATGGCGGCAACCACCGCAGGATGATGCTCTGGAACCAAACCTTTGCTTTCACTGGTGTCGAGGTAAACCGCTCCCAGTTTGGTCAGCAATTGCTGCAAGGCAGGCCCGGCTTTTCTAGCGCCGCGCCCTGAAATAAACAGCGGACGTTTGGCTTGCCACAGCAAATCAACCGCCGCTTGAATATCCGCTGGATGCGGCAAACAAACTGGTGACTTCAGTGGTTTGAAATGCTCGGCAAGCAACACCGCTGCAGACGGTGACGCACGCAACACATCCACCGGAAAATCTAAAAATGCCGGACCGCTTTCGCCGCCATGTCCCAAAGATGCAGCCACAGCTTCGTTCAATTGGGCCAATACCAAGTCGGGGTGACGCACTGTTCTGGCCAGCCTGGTGATGCCTTTGAGCATGTCGGTGTGAACCATGTCTTGCAAACCGCCTCGGTTTTCCTGCGCACCAGGGGTAGTGCCCGAGAGCACCAAGACGCTGGCTCGCGCTACATGGGCATTGGCTATTCCCGTGATGGCGTTGGTCACACCCGGCCCGGCCGTCACTAAAGCGACACCCAAGCGGCCGGTCAACTCAGCCTCTGCATGGGCCATGTAGACCGCCGCTCGCTCGTCACGGGTATCAATGATTTGTATGCCATGGGCGTCTAAACGCATCCAAATCGGCATGATGTGACCACCGCAAAGGCCGTAAACCCTCTGAATTCCTTGGCTTTTCAGGAAACGGGCGATCAAATCGGCGGTGCTGTGGTGTGTATGGTCAGTCATGGTCATGGCAGGGTAAATACTATTCGAATTCTGAATTCAGAATACTATATTTCAGATTATCCAAGACGCAAATACTCAAACCCGAGAAATTATCCTGACGTGAGAAGACTACCCAACATCTCGGACATGGTCTCCCACCATGCCCGTTTGCGACCAAACCAAATTGGTGCGGCTGATAGCCGCCGCCAACTTACCTACCTGGATTGGAGCCAACGTGCCAGTGGTTTGGCCAGTGCCCTGTTAGCCCAAGGACTGCAACCCGGAGAACGGGTCGCTGTTCTTGCTCATAACCGGATTGAATGGCTGGAAATTTATGTGGCCTTGGCTCGCGCGGGCTTGGTCGCACTGCCTTTGAATTTCAGACTGGTCAGCAGCGAAATCGCCTACATCTTGAAAGACGCCCACGTCAGTGCCTTGGTGTGCGCTCACTCACTGCAAGACAAAGCCCCTGCGCCAGATCTGTCACCGGATGTTCGTGTCCGTGTGCAAATGGACGGCGACACCAGCCAGGGCTGGCTGGATTACGAATCACTCATACAACACGCGAGTACGCCAGACACATGGCCTGAAGTCGATGCCAAAAGCATTTGTGCATTGATGTACACCTCTGGCACGACCGGCAAACCCAAAGGTGCGGTACGCAGCCATGAAGCCAGCACCTTGATGGCATATGCCACCGCGATGGAAATGGGTTTCACCTGCAATGACAAAGCCTTGTTGGTCATGCCCTTGTGTCATGCCAACTCGCTTTACTTTGCCAACACATTCATCCATTTGGCGGCTTGCATCGTGATTGATGACAACGCGAGTTTTGATCCGCAGCATTTGTTGATGTTGCTGTCCAAACACAAAATCACTTTCACCTCTTTGGTGCCGACTCATTACATCTTGCTGCTGGCATTGCCCGAGGATGTCAAGCAACAGTTTGCGCCCAGCAGCGTCGCGCGCTTGCTGGTCTCTTCAGCACCGGCAAACGCCAGTTTGAAAAACGCCATTTTGGGTTTGTTCCCAAATGGCCAGTTGTATGAGTTGTACGGTTCCACCGAAGCCGGTTGGGTCACCTTGCTTCGCCCTGAAGACCAACTCACCAAACTCGGCTCTGTCGGTCGCGAGTGGGCTGGCAGCGGTCCGATCAAATTGCTGGATGCGCAGCGCCATGAAGTCCCCGATGGTGAAACCGGCGAGTTATTTTCATGCACCTCATATGCATTTGAAGGCTATTGGGGAGCACCCGAAAAAACCGCTGAAGCATTTGCACACGAGTGGTGTTCAGTGGGCGACATGGCCATGCGTGACGCCGATGGCTACATCTGGCTCAAAGACCGCAAAAGCAACATGATCATCAGCGGCGGTGAAAACATTTACCCCTCGGAAGTCGAAGCTGTGCTGTGCACACACGCTGCCGTGCAAGAAACAGCGGTCATTGGAATACCAGACGAGAAATGGGGCGAAACAGTGGTTGCCGTGGTGGTTTTGAAGTCTAGTATCGATTGCAGCACGGATGATTTAAAGCATTGGTGTAAGTCCCGACTTGCGGGCTACAAACAACCACGGCACTATGTCTTTAAACACACTGAAGACCTGCCTCGCACAGCCACCGGCAAAGTCATGCACCGCCGATTGCGTGAAGCCATTGAACTTCCCATGCAAGAAATGTCCATGACTTGAAACCCACCTCTTCCACCAACCCTGAATATCAACCTCGTCAGTCCCGAAAAATACCATGAACGCGAATGAACAAGTAAACACCGCATGCCAACAATGCCAACTCGACAACAGTGTTGACCAAGGTAAACGCCAAACCATCAAATGGGTTTCTATGGGTGGTTTGACAATACTGCCTTTCATGAACGCACAAGCGCAGTCTGAAGCCACCCCCCTTTATTTGGTTGATGCAGATGCAGAAAATGATTTCAAGCCACTGCGCCCTGCTGATTTAGCGATTGGCAAACCCCTGCTGGTATTTCCGTTTGACAGTAAAAGCAGCAAACTTAAAAACGAGTCCCGCATGAACAAACTGGTCGTCATTCGCTTGCCGGAAGATCAGATGACACCTGAAACACGCGCCCGCTCTGCTTCCGGCGTGCTGGCTTATTCCGGCATTTGCACACACCAAGCTTGTGACGTGAAAACGTGGATATCAAAAGAAAACGCCTTGGTCTGCTTTTGCCATGCATCCAAATTTGCTTTGCTTGACAGCGCCAAAGTCGTTGGCGGCCCCGCCACCAGAGCCTTGCCCGCCATCCCCCTGGCGATGAATGGTGAGTTTTTATCCGTTGTTACCAGTTCCCCCGCCAATCAAGGCTGATTGCCTTGATTTTTTTAGACTCACCTACAGGAGATACACCATGAGTCATTTGTTGAAGAAGATGTCGATCGCAGTGATCGGTGCCTGTGCCTTGCTGGCACAAGCCGATACCAAACTAGGCGCTTATTCGCCTGTCACAGATGCTAGGTTAACCAATCCAGAAGCCAGCAACTGGTTGATGTACCGAGGCAATTACCAAGGCTGGGGCTACAGCCCGTTGGAAAAAATCAACGCCGGCAACGTGAAGAATCTTGATTTGGCTTGGTCCTTCTCCACTGGCGTGACCGAGGGTCACCAATCACCTCCCATAGTCAACAACGGCTATATGTACGTCACCACACCCAACGGTCAGGTGATTGCATTGAACGCCGTCACAGGCGAAGAACTCTGGCGTTACAAGAAAGAAATCCCCGCAGATTTGCTGATGCTGCACAACACCAACCGCGGTGTGGCTTTGTATGGTGACAAAGTTTATGTGGGCACAATTGACGCGCACCTGATCGCTTTGGACGCCAAAACAGGCAAAGTGATTTGGGACGTCACAGTGGGCGATGTCAAAGCCGTGCACTACATCACTTTGGCACCTTTGGCTGCCAAGGGCAAGATTTTGGTCGGCTCATCCGGTGGCGAAACCGGTGTGCGCGGCTATGTGGCCGCCTTTGATGCCACTACAGGCAAAGAAGCTTGGCGCACGTTCATGACGGCCGCTCCGGGCGAACCCGGCGGCGACACCTGGCCCGGCAACACCCACAAAAATGGCGGCGCCAGCGTCTGGATCACCGGCACTTACGACCCAGCTACCAATATTGCGTATTGGGGTACGGGTAACCCCGCTCCCTGGCCAACCGAAGGACGTCCTGGCGACAACCTCTACAGCACCTCAGTCGTTGCACTGGATTTGGACACCGGCAAAATCAAGGGTCACCATCAGTACCACCAAAACGACGCATGGGACTGGGATGAAGTCAGTGCGCCATTGCTGATTGACACAGAAATCAACGGCCGCAAAGTCAAAGGTGCAGTCCATGCAGGCCGCAATGGCTACCTGTGGATGCTGGACCGTCAAAACAACGGCAAAATCAACTATGTCAACGGTGTCCCTTACGTCTACAACGATGTGTTCAAAAGCATCGATAACAAGACGGGCCGTCCCACCTATGACAAGACTAAAACGCCAGGAATGGGCAAAGCCGTGACCTTCTGCCCATCGCTATGGGGTGGTAAAGATTGGCCTCCAGAAGCTTGGAGCCCCAAGACCAAACTGTTCTACATACCTGCCAACAACAACCTGTGCTCAGAGTTGCCAGCAGCAGACCCAGTAGCCTACAAAAAGGGTGACCTCTACATTGGCTACCCGATTGAGGGTGTATTGGGCAGCTTGCGCTACCAAGACGGTAAAAAACCAAACAGCATTGGCGAACTGCAAGCTTGGGATTTGAACACCGGAAAAATGGCTTGGTCACACAAGTATGACCGCGCAATTTGGGCACCGCTCTTGACCACAGGTGGCAATCTGTTGTTCACAGGTGGCACCAATGACCGCATCTTCCGTGCATTTAATGCCACCAACGGCAAAGTGTTGTGGCAGTACAGCATGCCTTCAGGCGTGACTGCAGTGCCTTCATCCTTTGAAGTCAACGGCGAACAGTACATTGCGGTTCAGGCCGGCTGGGGCATTGATGCCGAGCGTATGCAATCAGGTATCAATACGCTCGACGGCACAAAAACTGCTGTTCCGCAAGGCGGTACTGTCATGGTCTTCAAATTACCTAAAAAATGATTTGATTTCTGCGATTGCTAGCAATTAAAAACGCCCCGAAAGGGGCGTTTTTTTGCTTGTGGGACTCAACATC
>CAMDJS010000036.1 GCA_945900685.1 Bordetella parapertussis | reverse complement strand
TGTTTGTTTTTGAAGGTGCCGTCCAGCAAGTTGATGCTGTTGAACTGGGTTGTTTTGGCTGTGCGGTCAATTTCAGACTTCAACTGCTGAACTTCAGCGTCGAGTGCAGCACGGTCCAAAGCGCTGTTGGTGCCGTTGGCTGCTTGCACAGCGAGTTCACGCATACGCTGCAATGAATTGGTCACTTCATCTAACGCGCCCTCAGCGGTTTGCATCAGAGAGATGCCGTCGTTGGCGTTTTTCACAGCCATGGTCAGGCCGCGGATTTGTGAATCCATGCGGTTGCTGATGGACAAGCCAGCGGAGTCATCTTTGGCGGAGTTGATGCGCTTGCCGGTAGACAAGCGCTCCATGGCCGTTGACAAATCGCGGCCCACTTTCATGAGTGAGTCCTGTGCGACGAGCGACTTCACATTGGTGTTGACTACTGACATAGTGCGTCCCTTTTTAAGAGTTGAAAATCACAAGCAATTCGCTTGATAGCTCTCAAATCGGCACGTGAAGTAGCTTCTTTAGGGCAAAGTGGCAAATATTTGCCGTTTTTTGATGAAAAGTGGCAATCCCTTGCCGTAAACCCTAGTCATTAAAGGCTTTTGTCGAACAATAAGCCCTTCATTTTTTCAATATTGTGGGCCACGCGAACCACTACTTCGTTGGGAATCTGTCTCACGACCTGACCGGTTTCCTTGTCAGTGACCGTGATCACCGGACCGCTGACCGCCTGGTCTTTAGAGAATCCCAGTGACCTGCCGGAGTTGTCCGCGAGGCGCTTTAATTCTGCCAAAGCTTGCTCAATTTCTTTGTGGCTATTGGCAATGGCTTCACTGGCCTTCTTGTTGGTGCTGCGAATGTCGGCGAAACTTGACTCTACCGAGACCGATTTTTCAGGAACAGCAAGCCTAGGCGCAGGTGAAGAAACACCACCTTGAGTAACTGCAGGCTTGATGTTGACTGCAGTGCTTGATTTAGAACTGTCCATGCTGTCCTCTTTTCCAATGGCTGGTAATTTTGTGGCATAAATTACCACAAACTTTCAATCGGCACGAGGAGAGATAACTTGAGGCTTATTTTTTTAAATAAAGTTAAATGTATCTTTAAGAATTAATTTTTGTAAGCATTCATCATGCCTTCAAAGGTAGATGTCAAACTGGTTTGCATGCTCTTGGTTCTGCCCACAATCGATTCCATCGCGGAGAACTGTAAGTTATAGCGCTTAAGCAGGGAAGCCATGCGGGTTTCCAATGTGGCCAATTGGGCTTGGTAACTGGAAATCTTTTTCTCTGCACTTTGGCTGTTTTGCAGCAAAGCGCCACTGGCCGACATGGTGCTGGTCAACCAACTGCTCATGTCAGTCGCCACCCCTTTGCGGGTCACACCAAATTCGTTGCTCATGCCGCTGTTGCCAGACAGCATTTGCACCGCCTCATCGTAATGCGCCGTGCTGTTGGTGGTGAAAGTTTTCTCGTCCAATGTCAGCGTGCCATCCTCTTGCATCTTCACGCCCAAATCGCGCAGGCCTTTGATGTTGGTGTTGGCGGTGCTACTGGCAGTGCCAAAAATCATTTGTTTGAGCTTGGAGTGAATGCTTTTGACGGCGGCATTACCTACCAAGGAGGCGCCGAAATCTTCGTCACTCGATTTCGGGTCTGTCGCCATTTTGATGAATGAATGCACATCGTTGTAGGCTGTGATCATGTCTTGCAACTTGGTCTTTAAGGTCGCCGTGTCGCGGTCCAACTGTATGGACGCAGCGCCGCTGGTGGTGGTCAGCAGATTCAAGGTAACGCCCGGGACAATATCTGTGATCTTGTTGCTGGAGCGTGTGTAGCTCACACCATCGACCGTTACCAATGCATCGCTGGCTTTTTGCAGAGTGCTTGCGGCGTCCCCGTCGGTGGTGATGGAGTCCGTATCAAAACCAATGGCTGAAATAGAAGAAGTCAGACTGAATGCGTTGGTGGATCCGGGTTGACCGGTCAACATGATTTTGTAGCGGTCTGTGGCGCCAACGATACCGGAGTCGATCACCTGTGCACTCAGGCCGGTTTTGGCCGAATTGATGGCATCCTTCACACCGTCCAGTGTGCTGTTGCCCGGCACAGTGATGGTGACGGGGTCGCCAGTGCCGACAGTCAATGTCAAGGTGAAATCGCTGCCTGAAATGACAGTGCCGTTTTTGTCGGGGAAACCAGCGTCAGTCAGTGAGCGCTGAGCCCGCGCCACTTGACTGATGGTGACATCGTGCTGAGCAGGCTCTGCGCTGGCTGAGGTTTCAACATCGAAAGCGTTGGACTGAGAATTTTTGACAGTCAAACCGGCGAAGTCGAAGCTGTCGTCCATATCGGCAAACTTCTTTTTCAACTCAGACATGACAAACATCATGCCGCCGTAGCCGGTGATCTCTGCTTTGGAAGAAGCGATCTTCTTATCCAGCATGTCCTTGCGCGGTGTTTTCTCGGCACTGACCAAGTCCAACGCCAATTGCTTGACGTCCATCCCTGAACCGGCACCTAGAGCACTGACAAAATTTGTAGCCATGATGAATATGAGTTATCTGTTAGGTCATCGGAAGTTGTTCGGAAAACTTGAATCCATCAGTTGATGTAATTGAACAGGCTCAGTTTGGAAATCTTGGCAAAGCTGCTTTGCGCTGCCTCCAGCGCCAATTGGTCTTTGTTCATTTTGGTGATGGCTTCGGTGTAATCCAGATCCTGGATATCGGACATGGTGATTTTCAAGCGCAAAGTGATTTCATCCAGCACATTGGCTTGTGAGTCCACCACGTTCAAATCGGTACCGACCTGAGCGGTCGCATCACTCACGCTTTGTTGCAAGGTGTCAATCTCGGATATGCCGCGTTGAATAGCCACACGGTCGCTGCCTTTGACGGAATTGATCAAATCGCCGAGCGATTGGAAAAAACCCACACCGACGCGCCCGCCTTTGCCGTCATCGCGCACCACATTACCGAATGCATCCGAGCCCGGAATGTTCAAGTTCATGCGTCGGTTATCTCCCACGGCCACCACCATGCGCGCTTGATCGCCTTGGTAGGTCAGCACGCCTTTTGCATCCGGCGCAAATGGCATTTGACTGACCCGACTGCCCGCGAACAAATAATTGCCGTTGGAGTCTTGTGAATTGGCCAAGCTCAGCAATTGGTTGCGTAACTCGGTCATCTCCAGTGCAATGGTGCGGCGGTCGGCTGGGCCCAAAGTGTCACTGCCTGCCTGAATGGACAACTCCTTGATGCGGAACATCACATCACTGGTGTTTTGCAACGCCGTCTCTTCCGCCGTCAAGCGTATTTCCACGGACTTGATATTGCCTTGGTAACTTTTTTGGCGAGAAATCTCAGACTCCAATCTGGTCACCAAAGAAGCCTTGTCAGGCTCGTCACTGGGTTTGGTGATTTGCTTTCCGGTGGAGAGCTGCTCTTGCGTTTTGGCCATGCTTCCCTGCACATTGCCCAACTGGGTGCTTGCGCGATCGAAAAACATACTGGTAGAAACTTTCATGACCATGGTGTCATCTCCTTATCAACGGATTTGCACAATGGAGTCAAACAACTGACCCGAAATTTGCAATGCTTTGGCAGCGGCCTGGTAGGCCTGCTGAAAACGTATCAAATCAGCGGCTTCATCATCGAGATTCACACCCGAGACTTTGTCGCGTGCGCTCTTGGCCTGTTCATTCACCACCGTCAATGCCTGCTGCGTGATCTTGGCTTGCTGCGCTGCATTGCCGACGTTGTTGACCTGATCGATATAACTTTCGGCAAGCGTTTTATTGCCTATGACTTTTTTCTGTGACAAATCGGCCATGACGAGCATGTTCTCGTTGTTACCGATGCCATCGCGGTTGCCATCGACGGCAAACACATCACCCACATCCGGGGCACGTGAAAATTTGATGGACAAACCCTGGTACTCGATGACGGGGTCGAGCACGGTGTTGTCGTAATGGCGGTTGGCCAGTTCAGTGCCCGTCTTGCCGTCCATGATGACGTAGCGATCCGGTTCAATGAATTTGATCTGTAAATTCTGATCCCGTAATTTGTCTTTGGGATCGACAGGTTGGCCTTCAAAGCTGGTCGCAATATTCGCCTTGCCTTGACCAGTGACAAACACCAACAGGTCATCCGGGACTTTGCCCTCTATGTAGGCCGCTGTGCGAAAGCCCAGCAGACTCAAATCAAAAGGACTGCCCGTCTTGCGGTTATCAGCAGGACCGTACTCTCCAAATGAAAGTCTGATGTCAGATTTCGCTGGGTCGCCGAGTCGACGCGTCATGCGCACCATGCCATGGAACTGATCAGAGCCTTCACTCAAATTCAAGTTCAAAGCATTCGAAGGTTTACCCGCTTCATCAAAGGGGCCGAGTGAAATGCTTTCACCTTCAAAGCCGGGCATGTTTTCCAAAATCAAATCACCGTTGTCCGCCACGCGGGCATTGACGCCGGTTGATTCGCTTTTGGATTGGATGGCTTGCACAAAACTCAACATGTCTTTGTACTGGGCCGGGAACTTGCCGCCTACGGGCAATTTACCGATGGTCACGCCGTTGATCGTCAACTCTTTGTGAAAGTCCAGCGAGGAGGCAGACAGGCGGATTTCGTTGAAAACTTCCGCGTACTTCAAATCGTTGGCGCTGACGGTGTCAGCCTGAGCGTGGCTGATGGCGGCAGTGCCATTGAATCCGCGCACCAGTCCGGTTAAGACAGTTAACTTTCCATCGGCATTGGTCTCTTTACCGCTGTAGTAAATCTGTTCGTCGCCAATCATGATCACGCCGCCAGCGTCCGAGAACGCGTCTGCGTTTTTCAACTCTAAGGTCACGGCAGTCGAGGTGAGTTTATTGATCAGCGTGGTTTTGTCAGAGGTGAACGAGGGATTGGCATCCACACCTGCATTCAACCAAGCGGCAACTTCCTGCGGGCCGAGCGTCTCACCGGCTAACAATTTCAATTCACCCAAGGCCATGTCGTTGAGTTTGATGGCGCCTTTGGGCACCACCACCAAGTCTGTGGATGATGCAACTGGCATGACCCGGCCGCTGGTGAGTACCGCAGGTGTTGGCGTGGCTTTATCCGGTTGTCCCAGTTTGTCGAACTGCTGTTCATACAAAACACTGGCCTTGGTGCCGTAAAACACATTGGTACCCAAATAGCCTTTTTCACCCGACTGGTTCAAATACGCATCGCTGTAAGTCAACGCAGAGTTGAAGCCGTTTTCCTGATTCAACATCTGGAATTTTTCGTCTTCTGTCAACGGCACGCCAATCAGTTGCCGGGCGTCCCTTGTCAGCAAATGCAGTTGCTGCCCGGGCTTGACGTTGTCCAAATAAATGGTGGTGGTGTCCATGCCCGCAGCCAGCGTTGTCACCGGGGCAAACAAGCGTCCGCCGCCCACTTCAATTTTGAGCGGGTTATTGGTAAAGGGATTGTTTGTCAGCAAGGGATTGCTGACACCCAAAGGCATGGGGCTGGGCTGAAAACTGACTTTGGCACGCACATCGCTGGCGTTGTTTTGGTTTTCAGTGACCCGAAATAAACCGCCGGTTGTGACGCGCAGCGGATCTTGCAGCAATACCCTGATGCCTTCAGCCGCCGAAGCCGCTTTGTCATCTATGCGAAGCAAATCCACTCCAAGCTGGCCATAGCCGTCAATGCCGGACCGCTGTATGGTGTTGACTTCATTGACAAACGATTGGGCTAAGAAGTCCAGCCCCTTTTGCGCAGGTTCGAGCACTTGGCTGATGAATGTATTGAGGCCGCCCATGGTGCCGCCGCTGGTGCCTGACAAAGGCTCTGTTTGTCCGTAAGGATCGAGAACCAAATCAAGTTTGCTGATGGAATTAGGGTCGAAACCGATCGGTCTGGACTTCAATCCATCGACCACCAAACTCTGTTTCATGGTGGTTCCCAGACTCACAGACACGATGCCGTTCGGTGTGAAACTGGTTTTGATTCGGGCAAATTCAGAAATTTGGCGCAACAGCAAATCGCGACGGTCCAACAATTCAGAAGACTGTCCTTCCAGCGTCGGTGACTTGGTCAACTGCTGGTTCACCAAGGCCAACTGCTCGGTCAGCGTATTGATCTGGTTGGCTGCGCTTTCAAGCGCTTGTGAAGTTTCTGTGGACACCAAACCTAGCTGACCGGACAACTCAGCAAAGCGTGAACCCACGCCTTCAGAGGAGCGGATGAAACTGGTTCGCATCACAGTAGACGCTGGGTCCACCGACAAACTGCGTGCGGCATCAAAAAATGTATCCAGCGCTGAACTCAATCCGACGCTCTTATCGCCCATGATGTCCATCACACGCTGGGTGTAATTCACCAAAGGTTCTTGCGTCGCCAAGTCTGTATTGCTGTTGCGTAAATTGGATTCGGCAAACGTGTCAAAGGCGCGCTTGACCGCTGTGAACAACACGCCTGTACCCAGGTACATATTGGCTTGCTTGGCCGGCGCACTTTGTTGCAACGTGGACTGCTGCCTGGAGTAGCCTTCGGTTCCGACGTTGGCAATGTTGTTACTGACCGTGCCTAGGGCACGTTGATAGGCGGCAACGGCGGAGCTGCTGATACCAAGCATGTCGCTCATGGTTCACTCCTCACCGACGCCAAAGGCATGGCTTGGTTCATGCGCAGCGGTTTGATCACCTGACGCTCCAGCGGCATGGCGACTTGTGCGGGTTGCTGCAAGCTCATCGGCAAAACCGGTTTGTTCAATGGCATGCCCGCTGCCGTCAGCGGTTTGACTTGCTGCCGCAAAGCCATCATCTCGGCGGTGCTGGGCACCGATTGCTGCTGACTCAATTGCTTGACCACCACATCTGCAAAACCTAAAGCGTTGCGTTTGGCCATGGACATCGACAATTCTTTGTCATACATACCTTGAAAAGTTTCTTGCGCATCTGAATGCAGCATGTCGCTTTTCATCACGTTCGATGCCTCACGCATGGACTTGAGCATCATTTGTATGAACAAGGCCTCAAATTGCTCTGCCGATTCACGCAACGCGCCTTGATCGTTGCGCTGGGCTTTGCCGCGCAATTCACCCAAGGCACCGAAGTCCAAATAGGACTTGGCGCTTGTAGCGGAGGGGTTGGTGATATCAGCCATGCTTATGCCATCAAATAATGATTAACTCAGCGCGCAAACTGCCTGAGCTCTTAAGGGCTTCCAAAATCGCAATCAAAGAAGAAGGTGTAGCACCAATTTGATTGACTGCATCCACCAGTTCACGCAAGTCCACACCGGGCTTGAACAGGAACATCGGGTTCTTGGGTTCTGTGACAGCTATATCTGCGTTTTGTACAGGGGTGGTTTGTCCCTGGGTTAATGGATTGGGCTGCGAGACTTCATTGGTCGCCGTGATGGCCACAGAAATAGTCCCGTGAGACACCGCTGCTGCGGTCACCCGCACGGCGCGGTTGATCACCACGGTGCCGGTGCGTGAATTGATGACCACGCGGGCATTCGGCTCGGCTGGTGTGACTTCTATGTTCTCGAGCATACCCATGAAAGTGACTCTTTGATTCAAGTCTTGGGGGGCTCGTACCGATATCGATGTGCCATCGAGTGCTTGGGCCACATCACCACCGAACTTTGAATTGATCGCTGAGACCATGGCGCTGCTGGTGGAAAAGTCGTTGTCGCGCAAATTCAATATCAAATGCTCGGCCTTCTCGAAAGGTGTGTCCACCATGCGCTCGACAATCGCGCCAGCCGGTATGCGTGCGGCGGTAGGAACACCGATTGCCACCTTGGAACCTGCTGCACTCGCGTCAATACCGGTTGCCGTCAATGCGCCTTGTGCCAGCGCATAAATTTCGCCGTCCACGCCGCGCAATGCCGTCATGATCAGGTTGCCGCCGCGCAAATTGGTGGCCTTGCCAATGGCTGAAATATTCACATCAATGCGTTGACCCGGCTTGGCAAAACCCGGCAGATCGGCCGTGACCATCACCGCTGCTGCATTTTTGATGTCGATACGGCTGGCCGATGTGACTTGCTCAAAGTCAGACATGGGGCCGTCAATGCGCACACCCATTTGTGCCAACATGGCTTTCATGCTTTGCGTGGTGAATGGCACGGATGCATCATCGCCGGTGCCTTGCAAACCCACCACCAAACCAAAACCAATCAGTTGGTTGGAGCGCTGTGCAGCAACGGTCGCCAAATCTTTGACGCGGTCAGCCCAAGCTGGTGTAGCCATTACAAAAGCCAGCGCCAAGCAACTTGTTTTCAACCATGGGTATGTCATATCAGTTCAACCTGTTGAAACATTAAAAGGGCCAAAACTTCATCAGGCCGGTGGTACCCCAGCCGGGTTTGCTGGCACTCGCCAAGTCGCCCGAACCACGGTAGGAAATTTGTGCATTGGCCAGGCGCAATGAATTCACTGTGCCATTGGGACCCACGTCTTGCGGGCGAATCACACCGGCGACTTGAATCACTTCAGTGCCTTCAGACAAACCCAATTTCTTTTCGCCGCGCACCACCAAATTGCCATTGGCCAAAATTTCAATCACAGTGACTGTGATCGAGCCGGTCAAACTGGCTTTTTGATCCGCGCTGCCCTTGCCTGCACTCTTGGTGGTGGAGGAATTCAGGTTCACGCCATTGACAGGACTGGTTGGACCCGCAAGGAATTTGGTCAAGCTGCCGGGTATGGCTGTGTTGGAAGCGTCTTTGCTGATGTCCGTGCCTTGGCTGCGAGCCGCTTGGGTAGATTCATTCAATATCACCGTGATCAGATCGCCCATTTGGTAATTGCGACCGCGACCAAACCAGGCATCGCTTTGGCGGTTGCCATAAATGCCACCTGTGGCAGGTTTGATTTGGTCTTGCACCAACGGGTACACCGGTGCAAAGTCCGGTGAAGAAGTCAAGGCGGGCAGCATGGGATCGGGTTGGGCACACGCCTGCAATCCCACCACCACAACCACTAAAGATAAAAATGTTTTCATGATGTCAGTTATCCGTTGGATCAAAGGTTTTGGTTCAAATACTTCAACATGCCGTCGACCGCTTCGATCGATTTGGAGTTGATTTCATAAGCACGCTGGGTTTCGATCATGTTGACCATTTCTTCCACCACGTTCACGTTGGAAGCTTCTAGCGAACCTTGGTTCAACACGCCCGCACCCACAGTGCCGGGTTGCAACAATTGCACCGGACCGCTGGCAGCGGTGGCAGCCATCAAGTTGTTACCCAAGGGCTTTAAACCACTCGGGTTAATGAACTTGGCGATCTGAATTTGACCCAGCACCTGCTGGCCCTGGCCGCCGACCAATTCGACTGACACCGTGCCGTCGCGGCCAATCGTCAATGAAGATGCATTACCGGGAATGGTGACATTGGGCTCAAGGAAAAAACCGGTTGAGGTGACCAGCTGTCCGGTGCCGGTCAATTTAAATGCACCGTCACGCGTGTAGGCGATGGTGCCGTCTTGTTGTTGAATTTGGAAAAAACCGTCGCCCATGATGGCCACGTCGAGCGGGTTTTGGCTGTTGATCAAATTGCCTTGGATATGCAATTTTTCCGTGGCGACGACCTTGGTACCTGTGCCCAGCATCAGGCCTGTGGGAGCTTGCGTATTGGCCGTGGTTTGTCCACCAGCTTGTCGAATGTTTTGGTAGAGCAAATCTTCGAAGACGGCGCGGTCGCGCTTAAAACCCGTGGTCGATACGTTGGCCAAGTTATTGGATATGACGTTCATGCGCGTTTGCTGCGCGTCCAAGCCGGTCTTGGAAACCCATAAAGCTGCATCCATCCTCTAACCCCTGTTCTTCAAATAGTCAATACTTCATTGCCGAGCCCGCATCAGCTGTTCAACTTCATCATGCTGGCCCCAGCCTGGTCGTTGTCGTGGCTGGACTTGATCATGCGAACCTGTTGCTCAAACATGCGGGACTGCTCAATCAGTTTCACCATGGCTTCTTGCGGATTGACATTGCTGCCCTCCAAGGCCTGTGAGATTACTGACACCTTCATAGGACCTGAAGCAAAATCCGAGCCAGATGGTTTGTCGTGCGCTTTAAATAAGCCGTCTTCCCGTCTTGTGAGCGGGGTTTGGCTGGCATCACGCAACATCAAATTGCCCACCAGTTCCTGGGTTTGAATGCCAGGCTGTGACGGGTTACTGACATACACGCCGCCATCGTCAGAAATAGATACTTTCAGGTCAGGCGGCACGGTGATCGGTGTGTTGCCCTCGCCCATGACCGGGTGGCCATTGCCGGTTTGCAGCACACCATCGACAGTGACTTGCAAATCGCCGCGACGGGTGAATGCGGTTTCTCCGTTGGGCGCTTGCACGCCGAGCACGGTGTGGTCGTTCAGATGGATGTCCAGGTCACGGCCCGTGGCAATCAGCGGACCGGGCTTCAATTGGATGAAGTCCATGTGCGCGGCTTGCGGCTGGTAGCTCGAGTCAAAACCCTCGCCGCCAGCTTTGAATGCCTTCATGGACACCTCGAACGAGCGTTTGAAACCCGTGGTGGTCATGTTGGACATTTCATTGGCCAGCACTTGACGCGCAAGACGCATTTCAGTGATTGCAGCAGATGAATTAAAGGCTAGACGGTCCATGTCGATTCTCTAAGGAGGGGCTTTACGCTCTGATTTGAATAATCGATTGGGTCAGCGTGGTGCTGGTCTCAATCGCTTTGGCATTGGCCTGGAAGTTACGCTGCTCGGTGATCAAGTCGACCAATTCCTGCGTCAAGTCCACGTTGGCACGCTCGGTCGCACCCGAGCGCACGGTACCGAAACCAGCCGAACCGGCCTCACCGTACTTGGGTGTGCCAGACGACGCCGAGCTGTAGTAGCTGGTGTCACCAATCTGGCGCAAGCCGGTGGGGTTGGTGAAGTTGACCAAGACCACCTTGCCCAGCGATTTTTGTGAACCGTTGGAGTAAGAGGCGTTGACCAAACCATCGTCAGCCATGGACAAGCCCACCAAGTCACCTTCGGGTGCACCGTCTTGCGACTGTGACAACACGGCATAAGGTGAAGAGAACTGGGTCGACTTGGAGTAATTGATGTTGATGGTCAAAGCACCCTTACCGTCTGGCAGGTATACCGTGTCCAACTGCGAACCTTGCTTGGGTGACACCAAGTTACCGCCCGTGTCAAACGTCAGCTCGCCTTTTTCCAAAAAGATGGGCGACCACTCAGGCAAATCTTTGTAACCGTCAGGACTGAAGGTTTCCTTGCCGAATTCGTCGATGTACTGTGACACGGCCACACCATTCACTATTTGGGTGTATTGGGTGGGTTTGATCCAGCTGGAGGTGGCGCCACGCCCACCTTCGACGTTGGCCAAGCCCCACTGGCTGTCGCCAGAGACCTTGATAAAGGAGTTGGTTGACGCGGTGCCTGAGGTGAATTTCAAACTGTTGCTGGTGAGGTCGTAAGCCACCTTCACGCCAGACACCATGGGGCCGGTCAAACCGTTTTGGTCTGAAGGTCCGGCCAAGCGGTTGATGCCGTTTTGCAGCGCCAGCACAAAACTGTCAATCGTGTAGGTGTCTTTGGGTTCCAGATAAACCGTGCCCTTGACATCGTCCACAGACACCACAAACTTGTTGTTGGTTAAGTTGACGCTGAAGTTGTTGTTGGCGTTAATGCCCAGAGGCGAGCCTTGCATGACGGCAGGTTGCGAGGTGATACCGCGAACCGCCGTGGCCGAGGTTTTCACCTCATAATTGCCATCAGCCAGCAAACCAAATCGCTCTGAAGCATAGGTGCTGGGGTCACTCAATTTGATGCTGGAGTAGTCCCCTGTGGTGCCCGACATGAAAATAAATTTCTCGTTGACCGTGTCGTATTCCACCTTCATGCCATAACGCTGCATTTTAAAAGGACGTATATAGCTGTTGGTGATGGCGGGCGCACCTTCGGTGCTCAAGGCGTCGCTGCCAGCATCTTGGGTCACTGGCGAGGTGATACCCATCTGGTTGTTGATGCCCGACAAAGCCACGATGGTGCCTTTGCCCAAGGGAGGTGTGAAACTGAATTTTTGCGAGACCGGATCGTAAGAAGCGGTTACCTCGTTGCCCAATTTGGGAATGCTGTAATTTTTAGCGCCCACAGACACGGTGGCAGCGGCACTGGCTTTGGGGGTCAAGGCCAGTCCTGTGATGTCAGCGCCACCGGCATCGGTGATCTTCAAGTCTTTGCCGTTGACCACAGACACGTTGATCAGGGCCACACGGGTGTCACCGTAAGTATTCGCATCGCTGGCCTTCAAGGTCGATCGAATTTTGGTTTGCAAGGCCACGGCCAAGTCGGTCATGGGCGAGCTGCTCAAGGTGAGCTTGTCTAAGGAAATAGAACCAACAGTGGGATAGGTTTTACCGCCAAGGATGAAGCTGAAGGATTCAAATTCATCCCCCACGGCCTCGGTAGAAAGGGGAAAGCTGACATTGGACAAGGTGTAAGAGCCACCGGCAATGACTGCGCCCGTGGAGTCCAAGGTGGGCGCCACGGTGCTGGCAGAGCCGCCCTTGGTCAGGAATTTGCCAAAAGTACCATCGGTGGTGTTCAAACCCAAGGACATGCCCGACACATAGGTCGCGCTAGCGGCACCTGTAGCGATATTGAAACTGCTGGTGTCGGCTTTCCAGGTCAAGGTCAATGCGTCGGTGCCGGTAAGAACCCTGGTTTGGTCGGTCAAATTCGGGGTCACAGAGGTATTGGTCCAACCGGTGTTGACGTTGACAGCAGCATTCATATAACCGGCCAATGCAGTCAACTGGTCTGGACCGAGTAGGGGGTCATTGGGGTCGAAATTGGTCAGCTTGGGTGGTGAAGTTGCTGCGTCGGTTGCCAAAATGCTGGCCATGGTGATGGTCTTTTGCAACTTCAAACCGGCCGGCGTGGTCAGGTTAACCGTGAAGTCTTTGAAATGGTTCAACAGGTTTTCATTGCCAAAGGGTGCGTCAGCAAAGCCCACGTTGTCCAACGACAAGGTAGAGCCCGCCGCAGTCCCGGTGATGGGGGCAGAAGGCGTGGCCGCGGGCGTGATGCTGAACTGCGTGATTTGGAACACAGAGCCATCGGTGATGGAAAGACCCGTTCCCAATGCGTTGACTTTGACGTCCACCAAGCCGGCTAGGAAAGACGACATTCCTTTCAAGCCCAATTCACTCTGAATGCTGGTTTTGAGCTCTTTGGCAAAGGCCTCTAGGGTGGATGAATCCATCTTGGAAATATCCAAGTCGGTGATTTGGAAAGATCCAATTTTCATGTTCAGCTTGGTGTAAGTGCCCGCCGCACCGGCTGCAATGGTGCCAGAGGAATAACTGCTGTTGACATAAACTGGCGAGCCGGTACTGACAGTGGACAGACTCAAGCTCGACACACTTACGCCGTCGCCACTGGTCAAGCGCAGTTCATTGCCGTTTTGTACATTCACCGTCACCTTGGCAGCCGCATCGTTGCTGTAACCAAAGTACGTCACCAAATCCAGTTGTATGCGTTCTTGCATATTGCTGGCCAACTCCTCCATGGGCTTGGTGCTGAGTGGGTCTTGCAAGGTCAGTTGACCTGAGACTGTCGTGGCATTGGCGCCCGTTCCCAAGGTAAAGCTATAGCCTTTGAATTCGCTGGCCGTAGGCGTAGTGCTAAAAGACACATTCGACAACACATTGCTGCTGCCATTGAGCTGGCCATTGATTTTGTTGACCACCTCTTCATAGGTCATGTCAGTGGAGTCAAGTTGAATCGTGCGGTTTTCGGTGAGCGTGTCTTCGGCGTTGGTCGATGAAATGGTAAAGTTTTGCTGACCAGCGAAGTTGAAGTAACGCTCATCACCAAATTTACGGTTGATCACATTGGTCAACTCTTTGGCGATTTCAGTCCCCGACAGCGTGAGTTCTTTACCTGCCAAGTGGTCTAAACCCACTTGCACCGGCAAGCCCGTGCCGTCCACATCCAAGCTGAACAAATTGTTCAACTGGGTTTTTTGTAAATTCTTGAAATTGATACCTTCCAAGGTGCTCAAGCGAGGCGCCAAGCCACCCGTAACCATGGCCGGCTCAGACGAGCGAAGGTCGGTCAATTGGTTGAGTGAGAACTTTTGGGTTTTGGAGTTGACCAACAAGTCACTCACTTCGCTCTCAGGCTTTAACTGACCGTATTTGTTCACATACAGCTTTTCGCCTGTGGCGGAGTCGGTGGCTTGTTGCAAAGCGGCTGCCACCAGCGTGTCACCCACATACACATAGGTTTGCCATTTGTTGTTCGGGTCGGCTTGGCTGGCGTTTTGTGTTTTGGCGTAATAGACCGTGGCCAAATAACCGTTACCACCCTTGTCATACACCGTCAAAGCCGTGCTTTTGTTGTAAGTTTCGGGGTCGTTGCGGTTGAACGATTTGGTCACCACCTGCGCGTCAGCAGGAAAGTTCAAGCCCAGCTGAACAAGCGAAGTTTCTTTGGCCATGCCGGTGGTTTTTTGCGGAATGGTCAACACGTTCATGTCGCTCAAATTGGCTTTACCGGTCGAGTCGACTGACGCCGCCATCAAACGCTGGCCTGCTGAATTCACCACGTTGTACTGGTCGTTCATCATGAACGAGCCGTTGCGCGTGAAAATATCTTGGAAGCCATCACCCGATTTGAGCGGGAAAAAACCGTCGCCAGAAATCGCCAAGTCCAAGGTGTTGGAAGAGAAGTTCATATTGCCCTGACCAAATTCTTGGGTCACGCGCTTCAAAGACACACCCTGACCCACCGCAGAGGTGGCTTTTTGCAAAGGCGAAGTGGCAAAAATATCGCCGAAGTCGGCGCGACTGCGCTTGAAACCCACGGTACTCGCGTTGGAAATGTTGTTTGAGGTCACGCCCAACTGAGCAGTGGCTGCATTCAAACCGGTAAGTGAGGTAAAAAAGGACATGGTTCAGATACTCCGTTGTATGTAGTGAGTGTGATTTAGTAAGCGATTTGTTTGACGTCCGCCAAGCTGACACTCTTGCCGCCATCGACTTCCAGCAGCCATGTGTTGTCTGCGGTACCGGCGTTGCTGACACTGCGCACGGTAGAAAACATATTGACCACGGGTTGTAAGGCCTTGCCTTGCGAGCTGACCAAAACCTGCATGGTGTAAGCGCCGTCGGGCATGGCAGCACCGCTTTCGCTCATGCCATCCCATGACAACTTCATGGAGCCTGGCGCTTGCGCTGGGTAAACCAATTTGCGAACAGACTGACCTTTGCTGTCCAAAATTTGCATTTGCACGCCATCTGCACCGCTGGGCAAATCCACGCTGGCTTGCACCGGTTGGCCGTCCAAAAGCATGGCGGGGGCATTGGGCACAGCAACTTTGCGTCCAATCATGGACGCGCCTGCAAGCATCTTGTCGCCTTGCATGCTTTTCGCCATGTTTTCCATACTGGCTTTCATGGCAGTTGTGGCTTCCAGCTGCGAGAACTGCGCCAACTGGGCCACGAAGGCCTCGTTTTTCACGGGGTCCAAGGGGTTTTGGTTTTTCAGTTGGGTAGTGAACAAGGTCAGGAAAGCGCCTTGGTCCATGGTGGTGCTGGTCGCCTTGACTTTGTTCTTGGCTATGTAGTCTTCATAGCTGATGATGCCGCTGGGCAAAGGCGCTCTGGTGCTTGCTGGGGTGGTCATATCAGGCTTTCAGTTAATCAGGATTTGGTGATGTCCAAAGTGCGCATCATGAGTTGCTTGGCGGTGTTGACCACCTCGACGTTGTTTTGGTAGGAGCGTGAAGCCGCCATCATTTCGATCATTTCCTGCATTTCGTTGACGTTGGACAAATACACAAAGCCATTGGCGTCGGCCGAGGGGTTGCCAGGGTCGTACATGCTCCGAATGGGTGTGGGGTCATCCACAATTTGGTCGACTTTCACGCCACCCTTGTAGGGAAAGCCGCCGTTGGTCATTTCGTCTTTAAGCAAAGCTTTGAAAACGGTGCGCTTGCCGCGAAAGGCCTCAGACTCCGAGCCAGCGACGGTGGTGGAGTTGGCCAAGTTCGAGGCCGTGGTGTTCATGCGCACTGTTTGTGCGTTCAAAGCGGTGGCGGCAATGCCGAAAACTGAATCCAGGGTTCTCATGGCTTATCACTCCCCTTTTATGGCTTTACGAAGACCGCTGATGCGGTTTTCTAAAAAGCTCAAAGTGGTTTGGTAGTCGGCTGCGGCCTTACCAAAATTGGCCTGCTCAACGTTGATCTCAACGGTGTTGCCGTCAAACGAACTGTTGAAAGGAACGCGGTAGCGCATACCGTTATCGGGCTGCTCTTCAAGGGCTGCGTAATGCTTTTCATGCGTCGCTGCGATGTATTCGCGCTGGGTCTCTTTGAGCATGGCTTTGAAATCCAGCTCTTCCGCTTTGTAATTGGGTGTGTCCGCGTTGGCAATGTTTCTTGCCAAGACTTCCATGCGTTGGCTGCGAACGCCCAAAGCACGCTCGTGGATGCCAAATGCGTTGGTCAATAAATCCATCATCCCCTCCTTGGCCTTGTTCAGTTCGCCGTTTTCACGACGCTTGGGTTGAAAAAC
>CAMDJS010000035.1 GCA_945900685.1 Bordetella parapertussis | reverse complement strand
CTTTAAGAAGACTGACAAGTGACCCTCCAAATCAGTACCTTTCAGGGCTCCCAAGCCTTCAGTGCTCTGAAAACTCGTCGTTTGCTGACTTCTCTGCAAGACATCAATTCACTGATTGAATCTGTGTCCGCCTGCCATGTGTATTTGGTGGCCACAGACAAAGCGCTCAAACCGCAAGAATCTCAACGGCTTTGCCAATTGCTGGATGCTGAATTTGTCACTCAATTTGCGATTAAGCCCGGTTCATGTTCCAAAGTCATCTCGCCACGCTTAGGCACCATTTCTCCTTGGGCATCCAAAGCCACTGACATCGCTCGCAATTGCGGCTTTGGTGTTCACCGGCTTGAACGTTTGACACGTTACGACTTGACGTTGCCGGACTTGCAAGGATTGCAAGATCAAATGGCCGCTATTGACTCGGTATTGCACGACCGCATGACCGAATCAGTCTGGCCCGATGTCAAGGCTGCACTGGCTCTATTGAGCCCTTTAGCCGCCACAAAAATGCAAACTGTGGATGTTTTGAAACGAGGACGTGACGCACTGGTTCAAGCCAATAAAGACAGCGGCTTGGCGCTGGCAGACGATGAAATAGATTATTTGCAACAAGCATTCACGCAGCTTCAACGCAACCCGACAGACGCCGAGTTGATGATGTTTGCGCAAGCCAATAGCGAGCATTGCAGGCACAAAATTTTCAATGCGGATTTTGTGATCAATGGTCAAGCACAAACACACAGTTTGTTCGGCATGATCCGTTACACGCACAAGACCAACCCGCAGCACACGGTGGTGGCGTATTCGGACAACGCGGCCATCATGCAAGGCCATCAGGTCGAACGCTTCAGTGCGGCGCTGACCGGTTACATGCCGCGTTACGACAAAAGCAGCGGTGTTCAACATATTTTGATGAAGGTGGAAACGCACAACCACCCGACCGCGATTTCGCCTTTTCCTGGCGCGGCCACAGGCGCAGGCGGGGAGATCCGCGACGAAGGCGCAACCGGGCGCGGCGCCAAACCCAAGGCAGGCCTTACCGGTTTCAGCGTTTCAAAATTGTGGGGAAGCAATATCGGTCAAGCTGCGCACATGGCTTCTGCTTTGCAAATCATGACCGAAGGACCTTTGGGCGGTGCAGCCTTCAACAACGAGTTTGGCCGGCCCAATTTGCTGGGCTATTTCCGCGAATACGAACAAGTGGTGAACGGTGTGCAACGCGGTTACCACAAGCCCATCATGCTGGCAGGCGGCTTGGGCGTGGTGCGTGAGGAGTTGACACACAAGCTTTTGTTTCCCGCCGGAACCTTGTTGATACAACTCGGCGGCCCGGGCATGCGCATAGGCATGGGCGGCGGTGCCGCCAGTTCTTTGGCCAGCGGCAGCAACGCCGTCTCGCTGGATTTTGATTCGGTGCAACGCGGCAACCCGGAAATCCAACGCCGCGCGCAAGAAGTGATCGACCATTGCAACGCGCTAGGCAAAGACACACCCATACTGGCCATACACGATGTGGGCGCAGGTGGTTTATCGAATGCATTTCCGGAGTTGGTGAATGACGCGGGTCGCGGTGCGCGCTTCGATTTACGCCAAGTTCCTTTGGAAGAAAGCGGGTTGTCACCCAAAGAAATTTGGAGCAACGAAAGCCAAGAGCGCTATGTGCTGGCGATTGCACCTGATTCATTGGCACAGTTTCAGTTTTTTTGCGAACGCGAACGCTGTCCTTTCGCGGTAGTGGGTGTCACCACGGATGAAGCACATCTCACTGTCAAGCACACCGACACCATTGATGCGGTGGATATGCCTTTAGATGTTTTGCTCGGCAATCCGCCCAAAATGACACGGGATGTGCAGCGCCTTGACAGCCAAGTGCAGGACTTTCAAGCGAATGACCTCAGCCTGCAAGACGCGGTGCTCAAAGTTTTGTCGCACCCCACCGTCGCCAGCAAACGTTTTTTAATCACCATCGGTGACCGCACGGTGGGCGGGTTGAGTCACCGCGACCAAATGGTCGGCCCTTGGCAAGTGCCCGTCGCCGATTGCGCCATCACCTCGGCGGATTACAAAGGTGTGGCAGGCGAAGCCATGTCTTTGGGCGAACGCACGCCTTTAGCGGCGATCAATGCCCCTGCGTCGGGGCGCATGGCCGTGGCAGAAGCCATCACCAACCTGCTGGCCGCGCCTTTCAGTTTGGACCGGGTCAAGCTGTCTGCCAACTGGATGGCTGCTTGCGGTGAACCCGGTGAGGACGCCGCCTTGTTTGACACCGTCAAAGCTGTGGGTTTAGAGCTTTGCCCGGCGCTGGGTATCTCCATTCCTGTTGGCAAAGACAGCCTGTCCATGCGCACCCGTTGGCAGAACAACGGACAGTCCATGCAAGTGACATCGCCGGTCAGTTTGATCGTCACCGCATTTGCCACACTTGAAGATGTGCGTGGCAATGTCACGCCTCAGTTGAACGTCACCGAAGCCGACACCAGTTTGATTTTGATTGACCTCGGTCGCGGTCAACAACGCATGGGCGGCAGCATACTGGCTCAAGCCACAGAACAAGCGGGCGGTGCAGTGCCTGATCTGGATGACGCGCAAGATTTGAAACAGTTGGTGAACGCCATCAACGATTTGCGTGCCAAGGGTTGGATACTGGCCTACCACGACCGCAGCGACGGTGGCTTGCTGGCCTGTGTCGCTGAAATGGCTTTTGCCGGTCATGTAGGCGTGGCCTTGAATGTGGATTTGTTGGTCACCGAAGGCGACGGCATCAGCGACAGCCGTGCTGACCATGGTGACAGCAAAAACTGGTCGCAACAGGTGAGCGCCCGGCGCGGTGAACTCACGCTCAAAGCTTTATTCAACGAAGAGCTTGGCGCGGTGATTCAGGTGCGTACCGAAGTGCGCGACCAAGTGATGCAGACACTGAGACTTCACGGCTTGTCGGTATGCAGCCATGTGATCGGCAAAACCCGCCCGGTCACTTCGAGTATCAGCAAAGGCGTGGGCGAACTCAGCGTATGGCGCGACGCCAAAGAAATCTTCAGTGCCAGTTTGTTTGATTTGCATCAAGTGTGGGACAGCGTCAGTTGGAGAATTTGCCGCGAGCGTGACAACCCGCAAGCAGCAGATGCTGAACACGCCGCTGCCGGACTGCCCGATGACCCGGGTTTGCATGTGCACTTGACACCGGGCGCGCTCGACAATGTGGCCGCACCCTACATCCATAAGCAGCGTCCGCGTGTGGCGGTATTGCGCGAGCAAGGTGTGAATTCACATGTGGAAATGGCTTATGCATTCACCGAAGCAGGTTTTGAAGCCTACGACGTGCACATGACCGATTTGCAGCAAGGAAGAGCCAACCTCAAAGACTTTCAAGGCTTGGTGGCTTGCGGCGGCTTTAGTTACGGCGATACTTTGGGTGCAGGCAAGGGTTGGGCGCGCAGCATCACTTTCAACACAGCTTTGTCCGATCAGTTTCAAACATTTTTTGAGAGAAAAAACACTTTTGCGCTCGGTGTGTGCAACGGCTGCCAGATGTTCGCGGAGTTGGCGGTATTGATACCCGGAGCGCAAGACTGGCCGCGCTTCACCAACAACCAAAGCGAACGTTTTGAGGCACGTTTATCGCAAGTGGAAGTGATGGCGTCACCCAGTTTGTTTTTCCAAGGCATGGCCGGCAGCAGATTACCGATCGCCGTCGCACACGGCGAGGGCTATGCCGATTTCAGCGAACGCGGCAGCGCAGACAAAGTGCTGGGTGTGATGCGTTTCACCGACCACCACGGCAAAGCCACCGAAACCTACCCGTTCAACCCCAACGGCAGTCCGGGCGGGTTGACCGCGGTCACCACAGCAGATGGCAGGTTCACTGCCATGATGCCGCACCCGGAGCGGGTGTTCAGGCAATTGCAGTTCAGTTGGACCGCTCAAAGTAATTTTCAAAAGTCCACCGACTTCAGCCCCTGGATGCGCATATGGCGCAACGCCCGGCGTTGGGTAGACTGAGAGACAGCCTGGCTTTTTATATCCCAAACAAAGGAAGTACCCCATGAACATGAACACCGATATCACCAGGGACAGGGAACTTGTGGATTTGCTCTACAACAGTTACGTTCAACTGAGTGAATTACAAGCTGACTTGACTAGCCTGGAGCATCAGCACTCTGACTTGCCAGTAGCGCATCTCGACACCGCCTCTGTGCAAAATCATGACCTCATGCAAAAACCCAAACAAAAAAGCGAACAAACCAAAACACTGGAACACGCCATGAAAACAAATGTCGCGTTACAAAAAAACATGGTGAAGATCATCAAGCATTTGATACAAAACCACACTGACGCTGCCAGCATCATCAACGAATTTGAAAAAATCCGAACCAGCCATATTTTGCAAAGCGCGCCCTTTGCGCTGGCACATGTGATACCTATCGCCGAATCGCACAAATAAAGGCCGAAAAAAACCCCGGTTTGTGACACAGCCGGGGTTTTGATTGTGGTGGATGAAATTATTCTATTTTGGCTTTGTCGCGCAATGATTGCTGGAACTCAGCCAACTTGTTGGTTTGCAATTGCTGCATGATTTGCGGTTTGACTTCGTCCAACTTAGGCAGTTGAGTATCCCGCACATCATCCAAGCGAATGATGTGATAACCGAACTGGGTTTTCACCGCTGTGTCTGTGGTTTGACCTTTTTTCAATACCACCATGGCTTCTGAAAACTCTTTGACGAAACTCGCTGGGTTGGCCCAATCCAAATCACCGCCTTTGGCACCTGAGCCTGGGTCTTTGGATTGTTTTTTGGCAATCTCATCAAACTTGCCGCCTTTTTTCAAGCTAGCGATGATGGCTTTGGCCTGCTCTTCTTTTTCCACCAAGATGTGGCGTGCTTTGTACTCTTTGCCACTGCCGCTGATACCGGCGACTTTGTCGTACTCAGCTTTGACTTCGGCATCAGTGACGGGATTGTTTTTTTGAAAATCAGCAAACAGTTCACGAATCAACAGGCTTTGACGCGCAAGTTCCATTTGCGTTTTGAAATCCTCTGAAGCGTCCATGCCTTTGCTTTGCGCTTCTTGCATGAAGACTTCACGAACAATCACTTCTTCACGCAGTTGTTGCTCAATGTCGGGAGTCACCGGGCGGCCTGAGCGCTCGAGTTGCGCTGCCAAGGCTTGCAAACGGGCTTTAGGCACTGCTTTGCCGTTCACGATGGCGATGTTTTGTGCGCTGACCGCCGAAGCAGCCAAAAGAGCAGTCAACAAAACAGTTTTACAAAAGGGGAATTTCATGAAATGGCTTTCTAAGTGATAAATCGGGTTTGAATCTGCGGGAATAACACTACCGCAATTTCAATTAGGAGCATCGACAATTTCGATGGCCAGCGCATGCAAACCCTGGTCAGTAAATTGCTGCAACGCATCATACACAAGACGGTGACGCGCTATACGGCTGATGCCCTCAAAGGTTTTGGCTCCTATCCGCACACGGAAATGCGTGCCTTGGCCTGAACCGTCAGAGCCAGCATGACCTGCATGCGCAGCGCTTTCATCTTCGACTTGTAAGAAAAAGGGTTGTAAGTCGTTTTGCAACTTGGCTTGTAGCTGGTCTGAACGAATATTCATGGTTCCCCCGCTGGTTTGGCTTGGGCTTTGGCGTCTGGATCTTCCGGTGGTGGTTGTATGTGTTTGCTCAGATAAACGCCTTGACCCAAAACAAACAAAAGCATCAAGCCCATGCTGCCGAACAATTTGTAATTGACCCACGTGTCGGTGTCAAACTGGTAGGCCACCCACAGGTTGAGCCCACCTTTGACTGCAAAAAACACAGCCCAGCTCCACAACAACTTTTGCCAAATCTCGTCAGGCAATGAAAGCTGAGCTGACATCAGCGATTTGATGAAATTTTTCTTCATCAACAGCTGTCCGCCAATCAATAAGCAGCCCATCAACCAAAACAAGATGGTGGGTTTCCATTTGATGAACGTGTCATTTTGGGTTAGCAAGGTCGCACCGCCAAACAAGGTGATGATGCCCAAACTGATCCATTGCATGGGTTCAACTTTGCCGTATTTGAAATACAGCCATGCAATTTGTACCAAGGTTGCTAGCATGGCGACACCGGTCGCGACATAAATGCCTGCGAATTTGAAAGCAATGAAGAACAGGGCAATCGGGAAAAAATCTATCAGCAGTTTCATGACTCACCTCGCTCCGGTTCGAACGACAAGGCCGCTGAATTCATGCAATAGCGCAAACCGGTAGGCGCAGGCCCGTCAGGAAACACATGCCCCAGATGCGCTTTGCAAACCGAGCACACGGTTTCGGTGCGCAACATGCCGTGGGCCTTGTCGGTTCGCTCTTCAATCGCCTTGTCGTCACTCGCCTTGTAAAAACTCGGCCAACCGCAGCCTGCATCAAATTTGGTGCCGGACTCGAAAAGCAAATTATCACAACACATGCAGCGGTAAACACCTTTGTCCCAATGGGATTCATAGCGTCCGGTGTAGGGGCGTTCTGTTGCAGCGTGACGCGTGACTTCGTAGGCCACTGGTTCGGCGTTTTTGGCAGCCAGATGGGCGCGCCATTCGGCGCTGTTTTCGGGGAGTTTCATGAGGAACAACTGATAGAAATGGAAGAAGCCCAGTCGGGCGGAAAAGCAGCGAAATGTTCAAACGACGGGTGTTCATCAAAAGGTGAAGACAGCACTTGCAACAATTGATCAATGCCACTGAAGTCACCTATTTTCGCTTGTTGTATCACCTGCTCGCCCAAGTGGTTGCGCAACACGAATTTGGGGTTGGTTGCCAGCATGGCAATGCCAGTTTTTTGCAGATCCATACCGTTAAGCCTTTGCAGATAGCTTGGTAACCAAGCGTCCCAGGGTGCCGCATCCATGAACATGTCTCTGACAGGGGCAAAGGCTTGCGCGGGGTTCGCCCAATTTGCAGTGGCCACGGCATGACTTAATCGACGCCAAAAAATGGTGAAGTCGGTTTTCTCTGCGGCCAGGACTTGCAACAAGTGTTCAACCAAAGTGTGGTCATCGGTCTGCACTTGAGGAAGTCCCAGTTTGGCGGCGAAAGCCTGATCAGCCAAAGCCGGGTAAAGGGCTTTGTAGATTTCCAAAGCGGCCAAAGCCATGTCTTGATCTTCAATCAAAGGCAATAGCGCCTGACCCAAACAAAATAAGTTCCAATACGCCACTTGAGGCTGTCTGGCGTAGGCATAGCGTCCCTGATGGTCGGAATGGTTGCAAATGTGTGCGGGGTCAAAACCATCTAAGAATTGGAACGGGCCGTAATCAATGGTCAAACCCAGCAAACTCATGTTGTCGGTGTTCATCACGCCATGGCAAAAACCGACAGCCTGCCATTTCGCCATCAACGATGCCGTCAACCGAGTGACCTCGGCCAACAAAGCGGCATACCTTGGCGCTCCCGCTGGTGTATTTAACAAATGATCAAAATACTGATTGATTAAATGATCCACCAGTTTTTTCAACGAGACTGCGTCTCCATTGGCTGCGAAATGCTGAAGGTGACCGAATCGCAAAAAACTCGGTGCGACGCGCGTCACCACCGCAGCCGTTTCAATCTCTTCACGCAGAACACGGTCAGGTGAGCCGACCAAACCCAAGGCGCGCGTGGTGGGTATGCCCAAACCATGCATGGCTTCACTGCATAAAAATTCTCTGATGCTTGATCGCAAAACGGCTCGGCCGTCGCCCATGCGAGAGTAAGGCGTTTGACCGGCTCCTTTGAGCTGAAATTCCTGTTGGCCAGATGCCGTCTGAACATGACCCAATGACAAAGCGCGCCCGTCACCCAATTGGCCTGCCCAAACACCGAACTGGTGACCGCTGTAGACAGTGGCAAAAGGCTGACTTCCCGGCCACACAGCATTGCCAGCCAGCACTTGAAGCATCAACTCGCTGTCCCATTCACCCTCAGGCCAACCCAAGTCCTGTGCCAGCGAGTGGCTTTTGGCTACCCAATGCACATTCGCCAAGGGCGTGGGCTGAACCGGCGTGAAATACACAGTCCCCAATGCGTCAAAGGGATGGTGCCATTCCAAGCTAAATCTCTGTTTGATCAATTCCTGCATGTGGCAATTGTGCACAATAGGCCAAACAACGCGCACGGTAGTGCCATTAAAAAGGAGATTCCCATGCTGGGATTGATGCAACAACAGACCTTGTTGATATCGGACATGATTGAGTTTGCCGAGAAACACCACGGCGACACCGAAGTGATTTCCCGCAGGGTGGAGGGCGACATCCATAGAAGCGACTGGTCCACCATTGCTTCGCGCTCAAGGCAGGTTGCCAACGCACTCGACGGCTGGAAGATCGATCAGGGCGACCGTGTTGCTACTTTGGCGTGGAATGGCTACAGACATCTGGAACTGTATTTCGGTGTCAGCGGCAGTGGCCGGGTTCTGCATACGCTCAACCCCAGATTGCATCCAGAGCAAATCACGTGGATCGTGAACCATGCTGAAGATACTGTGATGTGTTTTGACATGACTTTTTTGCCAATAGTTCAAAAAATCCACCAAGACTGTCCGACTGTCAAACATTGGGTGGCCCTTTGCGATACAGACAAATTGCCTGCTGATGCTGGGGTGAAAGGTCTGGTCAGCTATGAGGCTTGGATGGGACAACAGGCGTCCACCTACCACTGGCCAGCGTTGGATGAAAACACCGCCTCATGCATGTGCTACACCAGTGGAACGACAGGCAACCCCAAAGCAGCGCTTTACAGCCATCGCTCGACCATGCTGCATGCATACGCCTGCGCCTTGCCGGATGTGAGGTGTTTGTCTGCGCGCGACAGCATTCTGCCGGTGGTTCCCATGTTCCACGTGAATGCTTGGGGCCTGCCCTACAGCGCTGCCATGGTCGGTGCCAAACTGGTGTTTCCTGGTGCAGCACTGGACGGCAAGTCGGTGTATGAATTACTGGAAAGTGAAAAAGTGACGCTGGCGGCAGGTGTGCCCACCGTTTGGCAAATGTTGCTGGGGCATTTGAAAGCAGGGGGCTTGCGCTTTAACCACCTCAAACGAACAGTCATTGGCGGGTCGGCCTGTCCCCCGGCCATGATCCAAGCCTTCAATGATGAATACGGTATTGAAGTGCTGCATGCCTGGGGCATGACGGAACTCAGCCCACTCGGTACCTTGTGCACTTTGAAAAACAAGCACCTTGATTTGCCTGCGGATGAAAAAATGAAAATCCGTTTGAAACAAGGCCGCGCTATTTTTGGCGTGGACTTCAAGATAGTTGATGACTTGGGCAATGAGCAACCGAATGATGGCAAAGCCTATGGCGATTTGCTGGTCAAAGGGCCTTGGGTCATCCGAGAGTACTTCAAACAAGAGGGCAGTTCACCTTTGGTTGACGGTTGGTTCCCCACCGGCGACGTTGCCACCGTGGACCCTGACGGTTTTTTGCAAATCACGGATCGCAGCAAAGACGTCATCAAGTCAGGCGGCGAATGGATCAGTTCTATCGATGTTGAAAACATCGCCATGGCTCACCCAGAGGTGGCCATGGCCGCTTGTATCGGCATGGCGCACCCTAAGTGGGATGAAAGACCTATCGTGGTCGTGGTCAAAAAGCCCGGCACACAGCTTGCCCGTGATGAATTGCTAAAGTTTTACGAAGGCAAAATCGCCAAATGGCAAGTTCCAGATGATGTGGTGTTTGTAGATGCCATTCCTTTGGGCGCCACAGGCAAAATGCTGAAAACCAAATTGCGCGAGCAATTAACTGCTTACAAGTTGCCGTCCTGAAATGAGGATGATTTTTATACGCTAGGGCTTACCCTAGCAGGGTCAACCCGAAAAAAACGTTAGGCTTGAAGGTCTATGAATGAGGAGAAAAGAATGCTGTTTCGCAAAGTAGGTATAGCGTTGGTATTGAGCGGTTTGAGTCTGGCGGCTTCCGCCCAAAAAGGCGAGACCGTCAAAATTGCTTGGATCGACCCCCTGTCTGGCTTGATGGCGCCTGTGGGCTCCAACCAACTTAAAACCTTGCAATATTTGGCCGAGGAATACAACAAAAGCAACGTGGCGGGCGTCAAGTTTGAAATCATCGGACTCGATAACAAACTCAGTCCTGCCGAGAGTTTGAACCAACTCAAATCCGCCATGGACCAAGGGGTGCGCTACATCACTCAAGGTAACGGTTCATCTGTGGCCGGCGCTCTTGTGGATGCCGTCAATAAACACAATGACAGAAATCCCGGCAAGGAAATTATTTTCCTGAACCATTCTGCGGTCGATCCGGACCTGACCAACAGCAAATGCAGTTACTGGCATGTCCGCTTTGATGCTGACACTTCCATGAAGATGGAAGCCATGAGTTCCTTCATCAAAGAATTGCCCGACGTGAAAAAGATTTACCTGCTGAACCAAAATTACTCGCATGGTCAACAGGTGGTCAAATACGCCAAAGAAACCATTGGCCGTAAACGCCCTGATGTGCAATTCGTCGGCGAAGATTTGCACCCACTCGCGCAAGTACGCGACTTCGCACCCTACATTGCCAAAATCAAGGCCTCCGGCGCTGATTCGGTCATCACAGGTAACTGGGGTTCCGATTTGGCCTTGCTCGTTAAAGCAGCCAATGAAGGCGGTTACACAGGCAGGTTCTTCACCTACTACACCGGCGTCACTGGCACACCAACAGCGTTGGGACAAGGTGCGGCAGGTCGTGTCTACCAAGTTTCTTATGCGCACTACAACATGACCGGACCCATGGCCAAGTTCCGTGACGGTTTCAAAGCCAAGTTCAATGACGATTTGTACACCGGTTCCATGATCAGCATTTTCGACCTGCTGACTGCGGCCATGGCTCAGGCCAAATCGACCGACCCGGTCAAAGTAGCAGCCACCATGCACGGTTTCAAATTCAAAGGGTTCAACGGTGACATGGAGATGCGCAAGTTTGACCATCAACTGCAACAAACCCTCTATATATCCGTCTGGCAAAAAGCCGACAAAAAGAATCCCTACAGCCCGGAGAACACAGGCATGACCTTGGCTTCTGTCAAGACTTTCGAGCCTTATGTCTCCAGCACGCCCACCAGCTGCCAGATGAAGTTACCTTGACGTGATTTCCAAGTTGTACCTGCCTGATACCCAGGCATATTTGACGCCTGCCGCGCGCGCTTGAACATGGAGTTCTTTTTTATCTCCATGCTCAACGGCGTGAGCTACGGCTTGCTGCTCTTCATGTTGAGTTCAGGTTTGACCTTGATCTTCAGCATGATGGGCGTACTCAATTTCGCCCATGCCAGTTTTTACATGCTGGGCGCTTATTTCGGTTACACACTCAGCGGTGTGTTGGGTTTCTGGCCTGCATTGCTGCTTGCGCCTGTGCTCACCGGTGCTGCGGGTGCTTTTTTCGAAAGCCAAGTACTCAGACGTGTCCACAAAATGGGGCATGTGTCTGAATTGTTGGTCACTTTTGGTTTGTCCTACATCGTGCTTGAAGTGGTTCAGTTGGTTTGGGGCAGGGTGGCGGTGGAGTTTTTGCCGCCCACAGAGTTGCAAGGCCCTTTGTTCACACTGATCAACCATTCAACGACAGGCCTGTCCTTGGTTTCAGGTGCAGGCGGTGCTGCTTGCCAGTCGGCAGATGCGACAGTGCGCATACTTTGCACACCGTTCCCCGCTACCCGGGGATTCATCATGTTGACCGCATTGGGCATGATGGTCAGTCTGTGGTGGGTGTTGACCCGAACACGGGTTGGTTTGATCATTCAAGCGGCGCTGACACACCCGCACACCGTGGAAACACTGGGTCACAACGTTCCGCGTATTTTCATGCTGGTGTTTGCCATGGGAACCGGCTTGGCCGGTTTGGCTGGAGCGATCGGCGGATTCACGTTCATCACAGAACCTTCAATGGCAGCCACGGTGGGATCGGTCATCTTTGTGGTGGTCGTGGTGGGCGGCATTGGTTCTTTGAGCGGTGCGTTTTTAGCTTCTCTTTTGATTGGGGTGCTGCAAACTTTCGCGGTTGCGGTGGACTATTCCATTTTGAATATGCTCAATGACCTGGGTTTCATTTTGTCAGCCGACGCAAAAAACAACACCATGCTCATGCTGTCCATCTCGCAAGCGGCTCCCGTTTTGCCTTATTTACTGCTGGTGTTGATTCTTATCTTCCGCCCTCGAGGTTTGCTGGGGAAACGAGATGCTTGAGTCGAATCGTCTGTCCACTTCCCATTTTGAAAAATTCGTTTGGCTGGGTTTTGCTTTGGTATTGCTGGTGGCGCCTTGGGTATTCACCAGCAATTTGTCCATGACCATGATGTCGCAAATGGGCATCGCCATCATTGCCTGTCTGTCCTACAACGTGCTGCTCGGACAAGGCGGCATGCTGAGTTTCGGTCACGCGGTTTACAGCGGCATGGGAAGCTATCTCACCATCCATGCGTTGAATGCGGTGGGGGCGGGCACGCTTCCTATTCCTGTGTCTTTGCTTCCCCTGATCGGCGGCATTGCAGGCATGGGGTTTGCGGTTTTGCTCGGCTTTGTCACCACGCGCAAATCCGGAACGACCTTCTCCATGATCACGCTGGGCATGGCCGAGTTGGTGTTTGCCATGTCGCTCATGTTCTCGGAGTTTTTTGGCGGTGAAGCAGGTGTCTCGGCCAACCGTGTGGCCGGACAAGCATTTCTCGGGATCACCTATGGACCCCAGCGTCAGGTGTATTACCTGATTGCGGTGTACACCTTCATCAGTGTCGGCTTGCTTTATGCGTTGACGCAAACACCCTTAGGCCGCATATTGAATGCTGTGCGCGACAACCCAGAACGCGTGGAGTTTGTCGGCTACAACACCCAAATGGTTCGTTACCGGGCTTTCATCATCGCCGGTTTTTTTGCGGGTATCGCGGGCGGCTTGGGCGCTCTCAATTTTGAAATCGTCACCGCTGAAGTCGTGGGACCAGCGCGCTCTGGTGCTTATTTGCTGTTCACCTTTTTAGGCGGCGCCACGTTCTTTTTCGGCCCGGTCTTAGGCGGTGTTTTGATGGTGTTGGCATTCGTTCTTTTGTCTGAAATAACCAAAGCATGGTTGCTTTACCTGGGACTGATCTTTTTGTTCATGGTGGTGTATGCGCCCGGTGGTTTTGCCGCGCTCATCATGACCAACTTGCGCGTTATCAAAGCAGGCGCTTTTGGCCGGTTGAATCTGGCCTATGCGGGTTTGCTTGTTTCAGGATGTGTGATGTTGGGTGGTGCGAGTTCATTGATTGAAATGATCTACCACTTGCAATTGAATTCCTCCATGGACACCCAATTGGCATTTGCAGGCATGGTGTTGGACACGGGCAGCAAAGTCACTTGGTCTGTTGTCATTGCAATCACAGCGGCGGCATTGTTATGGTTTGACTGGCAACGTAAATTCTTTATCAGCCAATGGGAATTGGTTCAAACCGATATCGCCCAAGCATCGCAATCAGGAAGTGCGTCATGAGCACCAGCCCATCATTGGTTTTGACCGACGTTCACAAGCAATTCGGTAAAACAGAGATCATCCGTGGTGTCAATTTGAGCGTGCAACCAGGTGAGCGCGTGGCCATCATTGGGCCCAACGGCGCTGGCAAATCCACCTTGTTCAACCTGATCAGTGGCCGGTTTGCGCCCAGCAGTGGTTCTATTCATTTGCATGGTCAACGGATTGACGGATTGAAACCCTTTGAGATCAACCGACAAGGTTTGTCCCGCAGTTTTCAAATCACCAATATCTTTCCCAAGCTGAGTGTGTTTGAAAACCTGCGTTGCTCTGTTTTATGGAACCTCGGTCACCGTTACAGTTTCTGGTCTTTCCTCAGCCAACTCAATGATGCGAATGCGCTGGCCCATGAGTGGATGCAACGTATCCACCTGGATCACAAAAGCCAAGAACTCGCCATGAACCTGACCTATGCAGAGCAACGCGCTTTGGAAATCGGCATCACCATGGCGGGCGGTGCCAATGTGGTGCTTTTGGACGAACCCACTGCAGGCATGAGCACCAGTGAAACCTCGCGCTTCATTCACTTGATCAAAGAAGTCACGCAAGGCAAAACCCTGTTGACTGTGGAGCATGATATGGGCGTGGTGTTTGGGCTGGCGGACAAAATCGCGGTGCTGGTTTATGGCGAAATCATCGCCTTTGACACACCAGAAAAAGTTCGCGCCAACCCACGGGTGCAAGAAGCCTATTTAGGCAGTATGGAAGAACAAGGCCATTGACCATGCTGCACATAGACCAACTACATGCGTATTACGGCAAAAGTCATGTGCTGCAAGGCGTGAGCTTTGACATCGCCCAAGGCGAAATCGTGGCCTTGCTTGGGCGCAATGGTTCAGGCAGATCCACCACCGCCAAAGCCATCATGGGATTGGTGGACTGCCACGGCACCATGACCTTTAACGGGCAAAGTCTGATCAACCGCAAACCCTTTGATATTGCACACCTCGGCTTGGGTTACGTGCCTGAAAACCGGGACATCTTTCCCAAGCTGACCGTTCACCAAAACTTGATGCTCGGACTCAAAGGCAAGTTCCCCACCGGTCGCTGGAATTTTGAAGACATGTACGGCTTGTTTCCGCGACTGCGTGAGCGTCAGCACACCGAGGCTGGCGTGTTGTCGGGCGGAGAACAGCAAATGCTGACCCTGTGCAGAACACTGATGGGCGACCCTGAACTCATCATCATTGATGAACCCACTGAAGGTTTGGCGCCCAAAATCGTAGAGCTGGTCGGGAAATTTTTACGCGAACTTCGCAACCGAGGTGTGTCGGTCTTGTTGATTGAACAAAAACTGACGATTGCTATGCAAATTTCAGACAGAGCCTTGGTCATGGGCCACGGCAGTATGGTGTTTGACGGCACCCCGGCCGGCTTGCGTGAGGATGCAGCTGTTCGCAAAGAATGGCTGGAAGTTTGAACCCAAAACAGATTCTTCAGACTACAATCTGCAAAAAAGAACGACCGTTCTTTTTTTGTGTGTCCATTTTTCACAAGGAACTTACATGAGTGCTGATTACGCTGTTCATGGCGATGTCGCCGTGATCACAATGAACAACCCGCCTGTGAACGGTTTGGGTTTGGCCACCCGACAAGCCATTGTCAAAGGCTTGCAGCAAGCCGAGGCAGACGATGCCGTCAAAGCGATCGTGATCACCGGCGCGGGCAAGGCTTTTTCCGGCGGCGCTGACATCAAAGAGTTTGGTTCTGACAAGGCTTTGCAAGAGCCCCATTTACTGAGCGTCATCAGCGCAGTAGAAAACTCTCCCAAGCCCGTCGTGGCCGCTATTCACAGCGTGGCCATGGGCGGTGGCCTAGAGTTGGCTCTGGGTTGCCATTACCGTGTCGCAGCACCGGGGGCTGACATCGCACTGCCTGAAGTCAAATTGGGTTTGATTCCCGGCGCCGGTGGCACCCAGCGTTTGCCTCGCGTCATCGGCGTCGAAGCGGCCTTGAACATGATCGTTAGCGGTGAACCGGTCAAGAGTGAAATGCTCGCCATGTTGCCAGGTCAAAAGTTGTTTGACCAAATGGCCGAATCCAAAGACAGCTTGATGCAAGAGGCGATTGCTTTTGCACAAGGCGTGGTGGGCACGTCACCGCTGCCCTTGGTCAGAAATTTGCCTTGTAAACACCCGAACGCAGACGCGTTTTTCAAATTCAGTCTGAACATGGTCAACGGCATGACCAAAGGCAAATACCCTGCGCCGCCCAAATGCATTGAGGCCGTGCAAAACGCCACCAAAATGAAGTTCGACCAAGGCATGGCGGCCGAGCGTGAAATCTTCACCAACCTGATGTGGACGCCTGAGTGCCGTGCGCTGCGTCATTTGTTTGTCGCGCAACGCGCTGCCTCCAAAATCGACGATGTACCTTCAGATACCCCTCAGCGCGAGATCAAGTCAGTGGCGGTCATTGGTGCAGGCACCATGGGCGGCGGCATCAGCATGAATTTTCTCAACGCCGGTATTCCAGTGAAGATGTTGGAGATGAAGCAAGAAGCGCTGGACAAGGGCGTGGGTATTCTGCGCGGCAACTATGAAGCACAAGTCAAAAAAGGCAAGTTGAAGGAAGACAAACTCAAGCAACGCATGGACTTGCTGAGCACCACCTTGAACTATGAGGATTTGAAAGACGCAGACCTGGTGATTGAAGCGGTTTTCGAAGAAATCGGTGTCAAAGAACAGGTGTTCAAAAAACTCGACGAAGTAATGAAACCTGGTGCCATATTGGCCTCCAATACATCCACCTTAGACGTGAATGCGATTGCACATTTCACACAGCGTCCGCATGACGTGGTGGGCTTGCATTTTTTCAGCCCAGCCAATGTGATGAAACTTTTAGAAGTGGTGCGCGGTGCAGACACCGCCAAAGACGTGATGGCTACCGTCATGTCGGTGGCCAAAAAAATCAAAAAGACGGCAGTGGTTTCAGGCGTGTGCGATGGCTTCATCGGCAACCGCATGATCGAACAATACAGCCGCCAAGCTGGTTTCTTGATTGAAGAAGGCTGCACGCCGCAACAGGTAGACAAGGCTGTTGAAAAATTTGGTTTTGCCATGGGCCCGTTTCGCATGGGTGACTTGGCCGGTAACGACATCGGCTGGGCCATTCGCAAACGCCGATACGTGGAAAAGCCCGACATGAAATACAGCAAGACTGCCGACTTGCTGTGTGAAATGGGACGTTTTGGCCAAAAAGCAGGCAAGGGTTGGTACGACTATGTGCCGGGTAAGCGCGACGCGATTCCCAGCAAAGAAGTTGAGGACATGATCGCTGGCCACAGACAGTCGCTGGGCATCACGAGCCGCAAAATCAGCGACGATGAAATCGTTCAACGCTTGGTGTTTTCCTTGGTCAACGAAGCGGCTTATATTTTGGAAGAAGGTATTGCAGCCCGGGCCAGCGATATCGACATGGTGTACATCACCGGTTACGGTTTCCCCATCTACCGTGGCGGCCCCATGATGTATGCCGATCAATTCGGTTTATTCAACATGGTGCAAGCCATGCACCGCTTCTCTCAAAACCCGCATGACGACGCAACATTTTGGCAACCAGCTCCGCTGCTCGCCCGATTGGTCGCCGAAGGTAAAAATTTCAATTAAGGACACACCATGACAAACGCCGTCATTGTTTCAACTGCTCGCACGCCTTTAGCCAAAAGCTGGAGAGGCGCTTTCAA
>CAMDJS010000034.1 GCA_945900685.1 Bordetella parapertussis | reverse complement strand
GACGATCACACCCCCGATATTCACGAAAGCGCTTGGATTGCGGACAGCGCGCAGGTCATGGGCGCGGTCAGTTTGCATGCCAACACCAGCGTCTGGTTCAACGCCGTCATTCGCGGCGACACTGAAACCATCACCATCGGCGAGGGCAGTAACATTCAAGACTTGGCTGTGATTCATGCGGACAACGGTTTGCCCGTGGTCGTCGGCAAGCACGTCACCGTGGGGCATCAAGTGATGTTGCACGGTTGCACGATTGGCGACGAAAGCCTGATAGGCATTGCCGCCGTGGTGCTCAACGGCGCACGCATCGGGAAAAACTGCGTGGTTGGTGCTGGCTCTGTGGTCACTGAGGGCAAAGAATTTCCTGACGGTAGCCTCATCATGGGCACACCGGCCAAAGTGGTGAGAGAACTCACCCCCGAGCAAATCGAAGGTTTGCGCATGAGCGCCAAACATTACATGAACAACTCGCTGCGGTTCAAAAACGGATTGAAAAAAATCGCATGAGCGAATTGCACAAATTCATGTTCGAAGGCCTGCCGGTGCGCGGCCTGCTGGTGCGACTGACCGACAGTTGGCAAGATATTTTGAAGCGCCGTGAGGATAACCAGGAAACCGGTCCTTATCCTGAAGCCGTGCGTCATTTACTGGGCGAGATGACGGCAGCAGCGGTGCTGATGCAAGCCAATATCAAGTTTGACGGGGCGTTGGTTTTGCAATTGCACGGAGAAGGTCCGCTCAAACTCGCCGTGGTCGAGGTGCAATCCGATTTGTGTTTGCGCTCTACCGCCAAAACCATAGGCGAGGTGACGCCGGGCATGCCGTTTGAAGACATGGCTAACCAGAACAACCTGGGTCGCTGCGCCATCACCTTAGACCCTGTGGGCAGGCGCGCCGGTCAGCAGCCTTACCAAGGCGTGGTGTCGCTGTATGACGATCACAAACAACCCTTAAAACGATTCAGCGATGTGCTGGCGCATTACATGCTGCAAAGCGAGCAACTCGATACCACGTTGGTGCTGGCTGCGAATGACAAAGTAGCAGCCGGTTTGCTGATACAGCGATTGCCCATGGGCGGCATTGCCAACTTGGGCGGCAGCAAAACCATGGCCGAAGAAGATGCTATCGGACAAAGCGAAGACTACAACCGCATCGCCATTTTGGCCAACAGCCTGACCTCGGATGAGTTGTTGCAACTGACACCGGAGAAGGTGTTGCACCGCTTGTTCTGGCAAGAGCAAGTCAGGCATTTCGCCCCTGAACCGGGGATGGATTCGCCACGCTTTGTCTGCTCATGCAACCGCGAGCGTGTCAGCAACATGATTCGCAGTTTGGGCCGCGAAGAGGCTGACAGCATATTGTCCGAGCGCGAATTGATTGAAGTGGGCTGCGATTTTTGCGGCCAGCAATACCGCTACGACGCGATCGATGCTGCGCAGTTATTCATACAAGGGCAACCGCCCGTACCACCCGCCAGTTCAGCCTTGCAATAAACGACCAAAGAGTTTTTGTTCGCAAGTTGGGTCGGCGCAGCATTCGCACAAGCCCTGCCAGCGTCCTTCAATCTCCGGCCGTTTCATGGCCTCTACTTGTCCATTGATCAGCGCATAAACCGCTTGTTCAATCACCTTGTCGTGATCGGCATGCAGGCTCTGGTAATTTCTTTGCAACTCGTGCAATTGGTCACGCCATGCGTTGTGTAGCAAGCGTGTTGTCGTGTCGTCAGGGTTGTGCCATAACAAATGTCTGCCGTTGGCTGGGGTATCCGCCAGGTCCTGAGGCGTCGCAGGGCAGAAAAAATCAAAAGCCAAAGATTGACTCAGCAAAGTTTCTTGCAATTTGGCTGCCAATGATTGGCGAGCTCTCACACTGCACCCGGTCAATACCACGGTTCGCTGCAAGATGGCATTCACTTGGCGGGTTTAGCCAGTTGTACAAATATTTCGTTGGGCTTGACCATGCCGATTTCAGCGCGGGCTCGTTCTTCCACCATTTCCAGACCGTTGCGTAAATCGCGCAGTTCGGCGCGCAAGCGCTCGATGTCACTTTGCGATTTGTCGTTGGACTGCAATTGGTTTTGGTATTGCTGACGCAGTCGCCATACATCCGGAATGCTGCCGCGCCCAAACCACAATTGCAGTTGCAACATCAGCAGCAGGCTTAGCAAAATCAGCGGAAGGGGACGACGCATGGGTACAACTTTGTGTGTGGGTCAACCGCGCAGATTGTAGAAAGCGGCGCGGCCCGGATAGGTCGCTATGGTACCCAGATCTTCCTCAATACGCAAAAGTTGATTGTATTTAGCAAGACGGTCTGAGCGGCTGAGGGAGCCGGTCTTGATTTGACCGGCGTTGGTGCCGACCGCAATGTCTGCAATGGTGGTGTCTTCCGTCTCGCCGGAGCGGTGGCTGATGACCGAGGTGTAGCCGGCGCGTTTGGCCATTTCAATCGCATCAAAAGTCTCGGTCAGCGTGCCGATCTGGTTGATCTTGATCAGGATGGAGTTGGCCACGCCTTTGTCAATGCCTTCTTGCAATATCTTGGTGTTGGTGACGAACAAATCGTCACCGACCAGTTGCACTTTCTTGCCCATGCGCTCGGTCAGGTGCTTCCAGCCGTCCCAATCGCCTTCGGCCATGCCGTCTTCGATACTGATGATGGGGTATTTGTCCGCCCAAGTCGACAGCATGTCGGTCCACTGCGCTGCGTCCAGTTCCAAACCTTCGCCCTTGAGATGGTATTTGCCGTCACGGTAAAACTCACTGGCTGCGCAATCCAAACCCAGCATGATTTGCTCGCCCGCTGTGAAGCCGGCTTTGTCAATCGCGTCCAAAATCATTTGAATTGCGGCTTCATGGCCGGGCACATTTGGCGCGAAACCGCCTTCATCACCCACGGCAATGCTCATGCCTTTGTCGCTCATGATTTTTTTCAACGCGTGGAACACTTCAGCGCCGTAACGCACGGCTTCGCGGAAAGTCGGTGCGCCGACAGGAATGATCATCAACTCTTGCAAGTCGAGGTTGTTGTTGGCGTGTGCGCCGCCGTTGATCACGTTCATCATGGGCACTGGCATTTGCATGCGGCCCATGCCGCCGAAATAGCGGTACAGGGGCAAACCTGCTTCTTCGGCAGCAGCACGCGCGACCGCCATGGAGACCGCCAAAATGGCATTGGCACCGATGCGCGCTTTGTTGTCGGTGCGGTCCAGTTCGATCATCGTGTGATCCAAAAACGCTTGTTCTGAAGCGTCTAAGCCGATCACTGCTTGTGTGATGTCGTGGTTGATATGCTCGACAGCGGTCAGCACACCTTTGCCGCCGTAACGGTTCGGGTCACCGTCACGCAGTTCAATGGCTTCACGGCTGCCGGTGGACGCACCTGACGGCACAGCTGCACGCCCCATGACGCCGCTTTCCAGCAGCACATCGCATTCCACGGTCGGGTTGCCCCGGCTGTCCAGAATTTCACGACCGACGATATCGACAATAGCACTCATTTTCTGACTCTCTTCTAGAAAAAACGCAAACCGCTACAGCTTGCAAGACACATTCATTCAGGCTGAAAAATTGTTTTCCAGCAAGGGGTGTTTTTTGGTCACTGCATCAAGCTCAACCAAAGTCTCTAACAAATTCTTCATCTTGCCCAAGGGCACGGCGTTCGGGCCGTCAGACCAAGCTTCATTCGGCTTGGGGTGGGTTTCCATGAACAAACCCGCCACGCCTGCGGCCACGCCAGCACGGGCCAGCACCGGCACCATGTCGCGCGCGCCACCACTGCTCGTGCCTTTGCCGCCCGGTTTTTGCACCGAATGGGTCACATCGAACACCACCGGCGCGCCGGTTTTGCGCATCTCGGCCAAGCTGCTCATGTCGGCCACCAAATTGTTGTAGCCAAAGCTGACACCGCGCTCACACGCCAAAAAGTTGTCTTCGGGCAAACCTTTTTCACGGGCGGCGGCTCGCGCTTTGTCTATCACGTTGGTCATGTCCCAAGGTGCCAAAAACTGGCCTTTTTTGATGTTCACCGGCTTGCCCGATTGCGCCACAGCGCGAATGAAATCGGTTTGTCTGCACAAAAAAGCCGGGGTTTGCAACACATCAACCACGGCGGCCACTGTGGCTATTTGCGATTCGTCATGCACATCGGTCAACACCGGCAGGTGAAGTTGTCGGCGCACCTCATCCAAAATTTTCAAACCGGCGTCCATGCCCACACCGCGCTGGGTGCTGCCAGAAGAACGGTTGGCTTTGTCAAACGAGCCTTTATAAATGAGCGGAATACCCAGTCCGCTGCATATCTCTTTCAATTGGCCAGCCACGTCCAAAGACATTTGCAAGCCCTCGATAGAACAAGTCCCGGCGATCAAAAAAAATCGATGCTCCAGCCCGGCGTCAAAGCCGCAAAGCTTCATGCCACCACCTTGAGTTTTAGGCGATCGGTTTGGTAGGAGAGTGCTGCGCGCACAAAAGCATTGAACAGCGGGTGGCCGTCCCAAGGAGTAGATTTGAATTCGGGGTGGAATTGCACCCCCATGTACCAGGGGTGCACGCTGCGCGGCAGCTCCACGATTTCGGTCAGGTGTTCTTGCTGAGTGAGTGCTGAAATGACCAGGCCTGCTTCACGCAATTTGTCGAGGTAATTCACATTCGCTTCATAGCGATGGCGATGGCGCTCGGTGACGATGTCGCCATAAATTTCATATGCCAGTGTGCCTTTGGACACGTTGGAGGTTTGCGCGCCTAAGCGCATGGTGCCGCCCAAGTCAGACTTGGTATTGCGCTGCTTGATGCTGCCGTCAGCGTCTTTCCATTCAGTGATCAAAGCGATGACCGGGTGCGGGCCGTCCGGCTCGAACTCGGTGCTGTTCGCGTCTTTCAAACCAGCCACATGGCGGGCGTATTCGATGGTGGCGATTTGCATACCTAAGCAAATGCCGAGGTACGGCACTTTGTGTTCCCGCGCATATCGGGCCGCGCAAATCTTGCCTTCGGTGCCGCGTTTACCAAAACCACCGGGCACCAAAATGGCATCAAAGCGCGACAGTTGTGCCGTGTTGTCAGGCGTCAAAGTTTCTGAATCTATATATTCGATGTGCACCCGCGCATGGTTGCGTATGCCAGCGTGGCGCAGCGCTTCGTTCAGCGATTTGTAGCTGTCTGACAGGTCAACATACTTGCCGACCATGGCGATGCGCAACTCGAACTCGGGGTGCTCGACCGCGTGCACCAGTTCGTCCCAGCGTTTCAAACTGGCAGGCGGCGTGTTGAGCTTGAGTTTTTCGCAAATGAGTGCGTCCAGCCCTTGCTCGTGCAACATGCGCGGTACTTTGTAAATCGTGTCCACGTCCCACATGGAGATCACCCCCCATTCGGGCACGTTGGAGAACAGTGAAATTTTTGAGCGTTCTTCTTGCGGAATAGGCCGGTCGGCCCGGCACACCAAGGCGTCAGCTTGGATACCGATTTCGCGCAACTTTTGCGCAGTGTGTTGGGTGGGTTTGGTTTTGAGTTCACCGGCCGCTGCTATCCAAGGCACATAACTCAAATGCACAAATGCGGCGTTGTGCGGGCCCATGCGCAAACTCATTTGGCGCACGGCTTCCAAAAACGGCAGTGATTCGATGTCACCCACCGTACCGCCGACTTCAACAATGGCCACTTCCACCGCGTCCGGCGTATCAACACCTGCACCGCGCTTGATGAAGTCTTGAATTTCGTTGGTGATGTGCGGAATGACTTGCACCGTGGTGCCGAGGTAGTCGCCGCGCCGCTCTTTTTCCAGCACACTTTTGTAAATCTGGCCGGTGGTGAAGTTGTTGGTGCGCCGCATGCGCGTGGTGATGAAGCGCTCGTAATGGCCTAAATCCAGATCAGTTTCAGCGCCGTCTTCGGTGACGAAAACTTCACCGTGCTCAAAAGGCGACATGGTGCCGGGGTCGACGTTGATGTACGGGTCTAGTTTGATGAGGGTGACTTTAAGGCCACGGGATTCAAGAATCGCGGCTAGAGAGGCAGCGGCGATTCCCTTGCCTAGGGAAGACACCACACCGCCGGTGACGAAGACAAATTTGGTCATGTCCAAAGCGGGAACGCACAGTTCCCTGTAGGTGGAAAACAAGATTATAGGGGGGTGGTGTTGACCCTCTGCTACATTGCGCCCCATGGGTGCACTTCTCAATAAACACATCGTCCTCGGCCTAAGCGGCGGCATCGCCTGCTACAAGGCCGCTGAATTGTGTCGTGCATTGGTCAAGCAGGGCGCGACAGTGCAAGTGGTGATGACCGAGGCAGCCGCCCAATTCATCACACCTGTGACCATGCAGGCGTTGAGTAACCGGCCGGTGTTTGTCTCGCAATGGGACGCGCGCGAACCCAACAATATGGCGCACATCAACCTGAGTCGCGAAGCAGACGCCATTTTGGTGGCTCCGGCCAGCGCCGATTTCATGGCCAAGTTACTACATGGCCGCGCCGACGATTTGCTCAGCCTGATGTGCTTGGCCCGCCCCTTGGAGCGCGTACCCTTGTTGCTCGCACCCGCCATGAACCGCGAAATGTGGTCGCACCCGGCCACGCAGCGCAACATGGCGCAATTGCGCGCCGATGGCGCGCAGGTGCTGGGCGTGGGGCAGGGTGAGCAGGCCTGCGGCGAGACTGGTGACGGGCGCATGCTCGAGCCCGACGAATTGCTGCACGAGGTCATCAGGGCGTTTGCGCCCAAGCCCTTGCTGGGTAAACACGTGTTGGTGTCCGCCGGACCGACGTTTGAGGCAATAGACCCGGTGCGCGGCATCACCAATTTGTCCAGCGGAAAAATGGGTTTTGCGCTGGCACAGGCCGCTGCGCTGGCAGGCGCACAAGTCACACTGGTGGCCGGACCGGTGTCGCTGGTCACGCCATTCGGGGTCAAGCGCATCGATGTGCGCTCGGCGCTTGATATGCACGCCGCCGTCATGGCGGCGCTGTCGCGTGCAGATGTGTTTATCGCCACCGCTGCTGTAGCCGATTGGCGACCTGAGCAAGCTGCGACGCAGAAAATCAAAAAAGACGGTTCAGGCCAAATGCCGGCCATGCAATGGACCGAAAACCCGGACATTCTGGCCGAAGCCGCTGCGACTGAGCGAGCCCGCAAAGGCGACTTGTTTTGCGTAGGATTTGCTGCTGAAAGCCACGATTTGTTAGCGCATGCGCAGGCCAAGCTGGCGCGCAAAAAGGTACCGCTGATCGTTGGCAACATAGGTGCCGACACGTTCGGTGCAGACGACAACGCTTTGTTGCTGGTCGACACCAATGGCACTGCCGAGTGGTCGCGCGCACCCAAAACTGAATTGGCACAGCGACTGGTGGCCGAGATCGCCAAACGCATACAACGCAGTTAAGGAACACCGTATGAAGTTAGACGTGAAAATTTTGGATGCGCGCTTGCGCGAAGCCATGCCGGCCTACGCCACGCCGGGCAGCGCCGGTTTGGATTTGCGCGCTTGTCTGGATGCGCCCTTGACCTTGCAAGCGAATGCGTGGCAACTGGTGCCCACCGGCATGGCTATCCATTTGAACGATCCGGCTTATGCGGCCTTGATACTGCCGCGCTCAGGACTTGGCCATAAGCATGGCATCGTGTTGGGTAATTTGGTGGGTTTGATTGACAGCGACTACCAAGGGCAGTTGATGGTCAGCGCCTGGAACCGCAGCGATGTGGCGTTCACTATCGAGCCCATGGAGCGCATTGCGCAACTCGTCATCGTTCCGGTGGTGCAGGCGCAATTCAATCTGGTGGATGAGTTCGCCAGGGCCAGCGAGCGCGGCGAGGGCGGTTATGGCTCTACCGGCAAGCGCTGATCAATGCAGTAAATCGCTGCCCGGCGTAGGCGGCAGGCTGAAAAAACCAGATCCGCAAGTGCCGTGCGATTTTTCTTGCGCAGTGGCGTGACGCACACCAGTGACTTTGAGTGAAATACGCAATGCCATGCCAGAGAGCGGGTGGTTGCCGTCAATCACCACGTGTTCCGGGTAAATGTCGGTGATGGTGTAGATCACATCCTTGGGCGCTTCCATATTGCAACCCTTGGGCAATGCATGGCCTTCAATCGTCATGCCTTCTTCAATTTCAGCAGGGAACAGCGCACGCGGTTCCAAAAACACCAGCAACTCCTCAAAGTCGCCAAAGGCTTCTTCGGGCTCCAGGTGCAAATCGATCAGGTCGCCAACCTCGTGGTCTTGCAAGGCTTGCTGAATCTTGTCCAGCAAATCGTGACCGCCCAAATAAAACTCGACCGGATCGTCTAGTTCGTCAAGTATTTCGCCTTGGGTGTCTTTGAGTACCCAGGTCAGGGCGACAACGCAGTCATTTGTGATGTTCATGGGGCAGAATTGTCGCAGTTTGGAGAAACCGATGAAAAAACACGATTTGCCGTCCGTGCTGGGCAGCATCAGTCCGCAAGCATTTATGCGGGACTACTGGCAGAAAAAGCCTTTGCTGATTCGCCAAGCTATTCCCGGCATGCAAGCTTTGATTTCCAGAAAAGCGTTGTTCGAACTGGCGTCTGAAGAGGATGTCGAATCCAGACTTGTCAGCGGCGATGGCGAATCACAGCCTTGGCAGATGCGGCGCGGACCGTTCAAACCGCGTGGCTTGCCGCCGCTGAGCCGAACGCATTGGACCTTGCTGGTGCAAGGCGTGGATTTGCATGTGGATGCATTGGCAGAGCTGCGTGACCGGTTCCGCTTCATTCCGGATGCGCGGCTTGACGATGTGATGGTCAGTTACGCCAGCGACGGCGGTGGCGTTGGCCCGCACTTTGACAGCTACGACGTGTTTTTGTTGCAAGCCCAAGGGCAAAGGCGCTGGCGCATCAGCGCCCAGAAAAAACTGCAATTGCGCGACGACATGCCACTGAAAATACTGTCGCATTTCAAACCGGCCAAAACCATGTTGCTAGAGGCAGGTGACATGTTGTATCTGCCACCGCATTACGCACACGAAGGTGTGGCTGTGGGCGACTGCATGACGTATTCCATCGGTTTCAAAGCCGAGACAAACCACACTATGGCCTCTGTTTTATTGGCTCGTCTGGCAGATTTTGACGCCAAGCACGCGGCCAAAACCTACAGCGATCCGGGTCAATCCGCCACAGTGCACCCCGCCAAAATTCCATTGCACTTGCAGCAATACGCCCTGCAAAGCATTCAGCAAAAATTAAGTCATGACAAGGATATTTACTGTGCACTCGGAGAGTGGCTGAGTGAACCGAAACCAGAGGTTTGGTTTGAATCTCAAGCCAGACCGCGAAATATCACAGGTGTACGCTTAGATAAGAAATCGCAGATGCTTTATGACAAAGATTGTGTCTTTCTCAATGGAGAGAGCTGGCATTGCAAAGGAGATGATGCCCATGTATTGCGAAAGCTTGCGGATCAACGCCAGTTGTCAAGCGGTGATTTGGCAGTTGCCGCTCCAGAAGTTCTTCACTTGATCACTGATTGGGTGCAAGCCGGGTGGGCACACAGTTCGCCACAAATTGGCTAGGGTTTTAGCCGGCTCGGGAAATCACCTATAATAAATGGCTGAGTTGAAGGAGCTTGAGTCCTGCGGCTCAGTCACACATCCGATTTATTTGGTATGTGGCAACCCTTGAAACGTTTTTTGTATCTATTAAAGGAAATCCCCCATGAAAAAATCACTCCTCTTGGCAACTTTGTTGGCCGCTGCTTTGGTCGCTTGTGGCAAAAAAGAAGCACCCGCACCTGCTGCTGAAGCTCCTGCTGCTGCACCTGCTGCTGCCGCTCCTGCTGCTGACGCTGCCGCTCCTGCTGCTGCTCCAGCTCCTGCTGCTGCACCTGCTGAAGAGAAGAAGTAATTTTTTCTGCTTCCGAAAAACGCCACCCTCCGGTGGCTTTTTTTTGGCTTTAAAACGTTGGCGTGTGATGTCAGGCGCCATCAAGCCGGCGAGTTCAATGCACGGTGTGCCAAGAGGTACCCATCAAAGGGTCGGCCACCTGAATATCGTCAGGCTGACAGCCGGTTGCCTGTGCCAATATGTGTTGTGCCAATGCCGGACGGTTGTTGCGCTCACTCAGGTGTGCCGCGATGATCAGATTCAACTGATCGTGCACCAAAGCTTTCGCTAACTCGGCCGATTCGGCATTCGATAAATGGCCTTGTGGTCCAGCGATGCGTTTTTTCAAAAAAGTCGGGTAACTTGACTGGGCGAGCAACTCAGGGTCATGGTTGCATTCAAGCAATAAGGCGTGACAGCCTTGTAAAGCCTGCACCACATGCGAACTGCCATGCCCTAAATCCGTCAATACACCCAAGTGATGTGCGCCGTCACTGCAACGCAATTGCAAGGGTTCACGCGCGTCATGCGGCACAGTGAACGGCATCAGCTCTAAACAGCCGACAGTGAATGACTGGCTGTCACTGGCTTGTTTGAATTGGTCTGTCTGCAACCCCCATTCGTTGATCTGACAAGCCAGTGCAGTGCCTCTGCTCATCCACACGGGTTTACCGGTTCGCAATGCAAACGATTTGGCGTGACCAATGTGATCTGCATGCTCATGGGTGATGAACACGGCATCTAAATCATCAATTGACAATTCGGCTGCCGCTAGCCTTTTGTGGAGTTCTCGAACGCTCAGGCCGCAGTCGATCAATAAACGCGAGACCTGCAGACCGCAAGTGGCTTCCACCAGCGTTGCATTGCCTGCACTGCCGCTGCCTAGGTTCTTAAAACGCAGCACGAATCACTGCAACTCATTGACCAGCAACTGGGCGATTTTCTTGGCAGCATCAGAGCCATCTGCTTCGCCTGAAGAATTCAAGATAGTGATGGTGGATTGCTGCTCAGAAGTGCTTTGAATTTTGATGCGGAACTGCTGTGGCGTTTGGAAAGGTTTTGAGCGACTGAAGATGCGACTGAAAAACCCGGGTTCTCCATCGGCGTTAATTTCGACATACCTGACGAAGTAAATACCTTGTTTGCGGTCGCGGTCTTCCACCGTGAAACCATTGCGATCCAGCGTGGATCCAACGCGGCGCCAGGCGATGTCAAACCCCTGACTGAATGTCACAGTAGGCTTGCCATTGACCGTGTTAAAACTGCTGGCGCTTTGCTTGGCTTGAATCACTGCCTCGATGCTGTTGTCGTTGTTGCCTCTGGCGGGATCAAGTTTGATCATCAAGCGGCGTAAAAACTCTTTTTCCAATTCGGGGTCGTTGGCCCGCGGTTGCCAGACGGTGCTGCGTGAAAACGAATCTGCATAGACCTCAATCAAGCCACGCTGAGTGATGTAAATTTCAGTTTTGTTGTCGGCTGTGCGCTCAAGGCTGATGCGGAATTTGTCACGCTCGCCAGTGGAGTACAAGGAGTCAATCACCTTACCCAGATTGCGACGTATAAAGTCTTGCGGCAACTTGGCTCGGTTCTCTGCCCAATCGGTTTCCAGCATTCCCAGTTTGGGGTCTTCTTTGGCAAAGGTGAAACCAGATTCAGACCAAAATTCTTTGACCTGTGGCCACAAAACCTCGGGTGTGCGGGCAACTTCAAGCCAAACTTGCGTGCCAGATTTTTTAATCTGCAAATCGGCAATCTTGATCGGACTGGTCTCATTCGCACTGGGTGCTGCTTTGTCACCATCGAGAGATTTGGCGCTGATGCTGCCATCGGGCAGTTGGTAGCGCTTGTTGCGCTCCATTTTTGTCAAATCGGGCGGCACTTCCAGCGGCGCAGATTTTTTGTCACTTGTTTCAGACTTGTAATTGACTTTGTCTGTTTCCATCACGGAACCGCATGATGTCGCTAGTAAACACAGTGTCAGCAGACTGGCAGTCCGCTTCTTGTAAAAATCAAATAAAAACATCTAGAACCATCCTTTAGGGAAAATCAAATCAGTCCGCACTCGCGCATGGCTGTTTCCAGCGCTGGCTGCAACTGTGAAGAAAAAGGTGTCATCGGCAAGCGCATGGTGCCGCCGCACAATCCCATTCGCGCTGCAGCCCATTTCACCGGAATCGGATTGGCTTCAGTGAACATGTTTTTGTGCAGGTTCAACAAACGGTTTTGAATCGCCATGGCTTCACGGGCGTGTCCGGCAATGGCGGCAACACACAAATCGTGCATCATTTGGGGGGCGATATTGGCGGTCACACTCACATTGCCTTGGCCGCCACACAACATAAGTGCAACCGCTGTGCCGTCATCGCCGGAGTAGATCGCAAAGCCTTCGGGGGCATCGTGAATCAACCATTGGGCACGTTCCAAGTTGCCGGTGGCTTCCTTGATACCGATGATGCCGTCAATTTGTGCCAAGCGCATGACAGTGTCGTGATGCATGTCTGCCACCGAGCGCCCGGGGACGTTGTAGAGCACCATGGGCAGATCAACCGCTTCGGCAATGCTGCGGAAATGCAAGTATTGGCCTTCTTGGGTAGGTTTGTTGTAATAGGGAACCACTTGCAGTTGGCAATCTGCGCCGACTTGGCGTGCAAACCGTGCCAACTCGATGGCTTCTGCGGTGGAATTGGCACCGCATCCAGCCATGATGGGAACGCGTCCAGCAGATTGCTCAACCGAGACGCGGATGATTTCACAGTGTTCTTCAACGGTGACTGTGGGTGATTCGCCGGTGGTACCGACCACGCCTATGCAATCTGTGCCTTGGCTGATGTGCCAATCAATGAGTTTGCGCAAATGAGGGTAGTCGATACTGCCGTCTTCGAGCATCGGGGTGATCAAAGCCACGATGCTTCCGGTGATAGGTGTCATGGGTCAGTTAATTCGTGACAAAGAAGAACATTCTAACTTTAGCCCTGCCCTTCACAACTCAGGGCGCTCTAGCAGATAACGCCGTGGCAGGGGGGTGTCGTTGACATCGGTATTGACCGCCACAATGCGCTGCACAAAACGCTCGGGTTGTTCGCAAAAACCGTCCTCAAAAGCCAGCACCCTCAAGTTTTCGCAGGCCGCCAGTAATTCGCCCGGGCGAAGCAAAAAATCAGGGTTGGAGGGCTTGCCAACGGTTTCATTGCCTGACGCAAAAGTTTCGTAGATCAACACACCGCCCGGTTGCAGACAGGCCAGCAGATCGGGCCACAAAGGACGCCATAGGTAATTCGTCACCACCATGCCTGCAAAAAGCTGAGCTTTGAGTGGCCAAGCATGGTTTTCGATATCGGCCTGCAGCACTTCTCCAAATGCCACTGCAGTTTGTAAAGACAATGGGTCGCGGTCTATGCCTAAGCAGGGCAGACCTTGTTGTTGTAGCCATTGCATGTGGCGCCCTGGGCCGCAGGCTACATCGAGTACGCGACCGCCTGAAGGTATGAGGTGCGACCAACGCCGTACCCAAGCAGAAGCAAGGCTCATGCGCCTGGACGGAAATCTGATTTCACGGCAGCCATGGCCATGTGATCTACCAAGCTGGGTAGCAGCAATTTGAGCCAGCGACCGACTTTGCCTTTGGCGGTCATGACGACTTCGCGCCTGCGCCTGAGCATGCCGTAGAGAATGAGTCGTGCACATTCTTGCGTGGACATGGCATTTTCTTCACGCAAACCGCTGACACCTGCGACTTCACCTTGCGCGTTTAATCCGTGGGTTCGAATCTGGGTGCTGACCACGCCCGGGTAAGCCAAAGTCACGCTCACTCCGCTGTCTTTCAATTCGGCTCTGAGTGCTTCAAAAAAACCGGTCATGGCAAATTTGCTGGCGCTGTAGGCCGTGCGACCCGGCACACCCACCAAGCCCGCCAATGAAGAGACTGCCACGATGCGGCCATGGCTTTGTTTCAAGTAAGGCAAGGCGGCATGGGTGCAATACACACTGCCCCAGAAATTGACCCGCATCAATTCCTCATACCAGCCGAGTTTGTCGACCGGGACTTGCTCTAGCAAGGCGTGGGCGGAAATGCCCGCGTTGTTTATCAAAATATCCAGGCTTCCGCATTCGCGCACGGTGGTTTCAATCAATTGTCTGCATTGATCTGCTTGGGTCACATCAGTAGGCAAGATGAGTGTGCGGGCACCTAAAGCCATGCACTCGGCAGCGACAGATTGAAGACGTGACGCATTGCGTGCCGCCAAAACCAACATGGCTTGTAGGCCATGACGTCTGGCCAATTGCCTAGCCATTTCTGCGCCTATGCCTTCAGACGCACCGGTGATGATGATATTTGGCATTTAAAAACACCCCCAAGCTTGATTAGCCAAGTTAACCAGAAAATCGGGCTGCCGGTAAAGCATAAATATGCTGCTGAGCAGAAATGCAGCAGCTGGCACTGCCAAGACTTTCAACCAAGAGGGATTCAATGTGCGCATCATGCGGTAGCCATAGCGCGCGTGATGGGCGCTTCTTTCACAGGTAGATTGATGAGTGCAGCAAACACACTCAAACCAATGCACAAATACCAAACTTGGTCGTAGCTGCCGGTGCGGTCGTATGCCCAGCCGCCCAGCCACACACCCAAATAACTGCCAAATTGGTGACTCATGAACACGAAGCCGCTCAACATCGATAAATGCGAAACCCCAAATATTTGTGCAATCACCGCGTTGGTGACGGGTACGGTGGACAGCCAAAGCAAACCCATGGCAGCCGCAAACAGGTACACCGTGGTGGGCGTGACCGGCATCAGCACAAAAGCACTGATAAATAAGCCGCGTGCGGTGTAAATGCCACTGAGAATCAGGTTTTTAGGCCAATATTGCCCCAGCGTACCAGCGGCATAAGTGCCCAAAATATTGAACAAACCAATCAGTGCAAGCGCTGTGCCTGCAACCTGCGGTTCCAGTCCTTGATCCTTCAAGTAGCTGGGCATGTGCACACCGATGAACACCACTTGAAAACCGCACACAAAGTAGCCTGCCATCAACAATTGGAAACTGCGGTAGCCAAAAGCTTCACGCAAGGCTTGCAAAATGCTTTGTTGACGGGCTGGTTGATGCCCAGCTGCAAATGACGGTTCGCGCAATCCCAAGGTCAAAGGCAAAACCACCAGCATGCCAGCCGCCAATACCACCAGGGCTTGGTGCCATCCGACATGTTGAATCAAATAGGTAGAGCTCGGTACCAGTAAAAATTGTCCAAATGAACCGGCCGACGACACCACGCCCATGGCCCAGGAACGTTTCTCAGCCGGGATATTGCGCCCGATGACACCAAACACAATGGCAAACGTGGTGCCGGCTTGAGCCGCGCCCACCATCACACCTGCGGTCAGGGTCAACCACGCTGGCGAGACCGCGTGTGCCATGCCCCATAAACCCAGCGCATACAGCAGGCCACTGACCACCATCACCCGAAAGGCACCGAAGCGGTCGGCCAGCATGCCGGAAAAAATACCAAAGATGCCCCAGCAGATGTTTTGCACGCCGATCGCGGTGGCAAAGTCCTCGCGGCCCCAACCCATTTCTTGTGTCATCGGTTGCAGCCACAAGCCAAAGCCGTGGCGTATGCCCATGGCCACGGACACAATGACTGCGCCGCATATCAATACTTGCCACATCGGCAAGGTTTTGGGGGTGGAATGTTGCATGGGCTTTACTGTAACGATTTTGAGAAGAAGTGATTAGCTTTTGCAGGTGTTGTCATCGACTGTGCATTTATCCAGTGTGCAATTGGCGCTCTGTCTACAATCTCTCTCCATGGCAACCAAACAAACTGAATATTCCGAAGGGTCGATACGCGTTCTCAAAGGACTCGAGCCGGTCAAGCAACGACCCGGCATGTACACCCGCACCGACAATCCGCTGCACATCATCCAAGAAGTCATCGACAACGCCGCCGATGAAGCGCTGGCCGGTTACGGCAAAAAAATCACCGTCACCTTGTTTGCCGACGGCTCCATCGGCATTGACGACGACGGGCGCGGTATTCCGTTTGGCATGCACCCGGAAGAAAAAGCCCCGGTCATTGAGCTGGTGTTCACCCGGCTGCACGCCGGCGGCAAGTTTGACAAGGGGAGCGGCGGCGCTTACAGCTTCTCTGGCGGTCTGCACGGCGTGGGCGTCAGCGTCACCAATGCGTTGTCCAAGCGCATGGAAGTCACCTCTTTCCGCGAAGGGCAGGCGGCGCATTTGGTGTTTCAGGGCGGCGATGTGGTTGAAAAACTCAAGCTGCGCAAAGCCGAAAGCGGTGACCGAAAGCAAGGCACGTTCGTGCGTGTCTGGCCGGATGCTAAATATTTCGAGTCAGCGGCATTGCCTTTGAATGAACTGGTGCATTTGTTGCGCAGTAAAGCCGTACTCATGCCCGGCGTCAGCGTCACGCTGGTGCAGGAAAAAGCCAAAGAAACACAGACCTGGTTGTACAAAGGCGGCTTGCGCGATTACCTCATGCAAACCTTGCACGCAGAGCCGTTCATTCCTTTGTTTGACGGCGAAGGTTTCGCTGACGGCGGACACGAAAGTTTTGCCGAAGGCGAGGGCGCGCAATGGTGTTTAGCGTTCACCGAAGACGGTGCGCCGGTGCGCGAGAGCTATGTCAATTTGATTCCCACGAGCGCGGGCGGCACGCACGAAAGCGGCTTGCGAGACGGTTTGTTTAACGCGGTGAAAAGCTTTATCGATTTGCACGCTTTGCTGCCCAAAGGTGTCAAGCTGTTGCCTGAAGACGTGTTTGCGCGTGCCAGTTTTGTCCTGAGCGCCAAGGTGCTGGACCCACAGTTTCAAGGGCAAATCAAAGAGCGTTTGAATTCACGCGACGCGGTTCGCTTGGTGTCGAGCTTTGTGCGCCCGGCGCTTGATTTGTGGTTGAACCAGCATGTGGACTACGGCAAAAAACTCGCCCAGTTGGTGATCCGTGCGGCGCAATTGCGCCAAAAAGCCGGTCAGAAAGTGGAGAAGCGTAAGGGCTCGGGCGTGGCCGTGTTGCCGGGCAAACTCACCGATTGTGAAAACCGAGACTTGGCACACAACGAGATTTTTCTGGTCGAAGGCGACAGTGCAGGCGGCAGCGCCAAAATGGGTCGCGACAAAGAGTCGCAAGCCATATTGCCGTTGCGCGGCAAGGTGCTCAACACCTGGGAGGTCGAACGCGACCGCTTGTTTGCCAACAACGAGGTGCACGATATCGCCGTGGCTATTGGTGTGGATCCGCATGGCCCGAACGACACGCCTGATTTATCCGGCTTGCGCTACGGTAAGGTGTGCATTTTGAGTGACGCGGATGTGGACGGCTCGCACATTCAAGTTTTGCTGCTGACGCTGTTTTTTCGCCATTTCCCCAAGCTGATTGAAACCGGCCATGTGTTTGTGGCGCGTCCGCCATTGTTTCGGGTGGACATTCCTGCGCGCGGCAAAAAACCGGCGGCCAAGGTGTATGCGCTGGACGAAGGCGAGCTCACCGCCATCTTGGACAAGAGCGCCAAAGACGGCGTGCCGCGTGAGAAATGCAGCATCAGCCGCTTCAAAGGTTTGGGCGAAATGAACGCAGAGCAGTTGTGGGACACCACGCTCAACCCGGACACAC
>CAMDJS010000033.1 GCA_945900685.1 Bordetella parapertussis | reverse complement strand
CGTCGATGTGGCCGAGCAACTCGCCATCGAACGGGCCAAACAATTGTTCGGCGCAGACGCGGCCAATGTGCAGCCGCATTGCGGCGCGTCGGCCAACCAAGCGGTGTTTCTGGCGTTCTTAAAACCGGGTGAAACCATCATGGGTATGAGTTTGGCCGAAGGCGGTCACTTGACCCACGGCATGCCTTTGAATTTGTCCGGCAAGTGGTTCAAGGTGGAAAGCTACGGCTTGAATGCCAAAGAAGAAATTGACTACGACGCCATGGAAGCCAAGGCCTTAGCCACTCGCCCCAAGCTGATCATTGCAGGGGCATCGGCTTACAGCTTGCACATCGACTTCGCGCGCTTTGCCAAAGTGGCCAAAGAAATCGGCGCCATTTTTCTGGTGGACATGGCGCATTACGCAGGTTTGATCGCGGCGGGCGTCTACCCCAACCCGGTGCCGCATGCCGATGTGGTCACCTCCACCACGCACAAGAGTTTGCGCGGCCCGCGCGGCGGCATCATTCTCATGAAAGCCGAGCATGAAAAAGCCATCAACAGCGCGGTGTTCCCCGGTTTGCAAGGCGGCCCGTTGATGCATGTCATCGCAGCCAAGGCCGTGGCGTTCAAAGAAGCGCTTGACCCAAGCTTCAAGGTGTACCAACAACAGGTGCTGAAAAACGCCGACATCGTGGCGAAAACCTTGACCGAGCGCGGCCTGCGCATTGTGAGCGGCGGCACCCAAAGCCATGTCATGCTGGTCGATTTACGCGCCAAAGGCATCACCGGTAAAGCCGCAGAAGCGGCGCTGGGCAATGCGCACATGACCATCAACAAAAACGCCATTCCCAACGACCCGGAAAAGCCCATGGTCACCAGCGGTGTGCGCATTGGCACACCCGCCATGACCACGCGCGGCTTCAAAGACGAAGAAGCACGCGCTACCGCTCATTTGATTGCCGATGTGCTGGAGCAGCCGAACGATGAAGCACACATCGCCGCAGTGCGCGCCAAAGTGCACGCCCTCACGAGCCGTTTTCCGGTGTATGGGTAACAGCTTATGAAATGCCCTTTTTGCAGTCATGTGGAAACCCAGGTGATGGAGACCCGCATGTCTGAAGAGGGCGACTCCATTCGCCGCCGCCGCTCTTGCAGCCATTGCGAAAAGCGTTTCACCACTTATGAACGCGCCGATGTCAGCTACCCGGCGGTGGTGAAAAAAGACGGCAGGCGCATTGAATACGACCGTAGCAAATTGCGCGGCTCGCTCAATTTGGCCTTGCGCAAACGTCCGGTCAGCACCGAGCAAATTGATGCGGCGATCGAGCGTATCGAAGACAAGTTACTGACTTTGTCGCAGCGTGAAGTGGCCTCTACCCGCATCGGCGAATTGGTGATGCGTGAATTGAAAAAGCTAGACAAAGTAGCCTATGTGCGCTTTGCCAGCGTCTACCGAAGTTTTGAAGATGTGGATGAATTCAAAACCCTGGTGGAAGAGTTCCGGCGTCAATAAAACACAATCCGGCGGTACACAGCGCACTCCTTTATGAGCTGTTTTCACACAAGATGGCGGCCATGTATGCGCTTATCTTTTCATCAGTATTGAGACGTTTAAATCCGAAACACCGCTGGCCATCGGCTGTGTTGGGTCGTCGCCGTGCTTCACAAATCTGGCACTCATCCACACAAGGATTCAGTCTGCCAGAGCTTTGCGTGGTGCTGGCACTGTCGGGCATTGCCGCAGTGATGGCCGCCCCGTCTGTCAGTCAATGGCTTTGGCGCGTCAAGCTTGAGAGCACCATTCGTGCATGGGCGGCAGACCTGCAATCCGCCCGTTTACAAGCGCTGCGTACCGGACAAGCCCTGCAATTCCAACGCACCACCCAATGCAGCAACTTGAATTTACCCAACGGGGACTGGCGCTGTGGATGGGAAACAGTCACAGCAAACGGGTCTGACAAGTCGGCCATCTTGAGCAATGCATTGAATGGCGAACTCAGTGTGACGCTGTCACCTTCACAAAACATGCTGCTCATCAATGCGGAAGGTGAACCGGTTGCGGGCGGACTGCGTCTGGTGGTCAAGCCGCACTTGAATTCAACGCCACTGGTGATCAGCGCATGTATCAACACGGCCGGGCGATTGCGTCTGGTCAATGCAGCCACTTGTTCATGAAACCACGCGTGGCATTCTCCCAAGGTTTTTCCGTCCTGGAAGCACTGGCCGCCATGCTGGTGCTGAGCCTGCTTTGTTTGAGCCTGATGTCATTTCAACTTCAATCCATGCAAGCACAACGCGATGCTTTGTCTATGCAACAAGCTGTGGCTATGACCCAGGATTTATCGCAACGCATGCAAGTTCATGCGGGCGCCTGGCCTTGGTACCAGTTAAACCTAGGAGATACACCCACCCCTTTGGATTGCCAACAACAAAGCTGTGGCGCTGCGCAATGGGCGCAGTCGGATTTGGCCGATTGGTGGACTGAATTGCGCCAGCGTTTGCCTGAAGCCAAAGCCCGGATCCAAACCGTTTCAAGCGTCGTACCCAGAGTGGATTTAATGCTTGCTTGGCCGAGTGCCACTCTTTCAGAAAACCCCGATCAATCGCCTGACTGCCCGGTGTCTTACCGCTGCTGGAGCACCTCATGGCGACCGTGACCTTGACCTTCGCGCCTCATCAGCAAGGTCAAGGTTTGGTTCAATGCATGATTGGCATGAGCCTGAGCTTACTAGTGGTGATGACCGCATTCAGTGCCTTTGCTTGGATTCAACGCAGTCAAACGCAGTTACAAACACAAATCGACTTGCATCAAAGGCTGCACACCTCTTTTCAATTGGTGCGTGAACGGGTGCAACGTGCTGGCGCGTCTGAATTGACGCTTGACAGTCAAGGGTTGGCCACCATGACGCACATGTCATTGCCCCTGACAGGCAATGACAACCAATTGCAGTTGTTGCAATTGCGCAGTGTGACACCTGCTGATTGCCAGGGTCACCAAGCTTCTACATTGGCTTGGTTACAAGATGATTTCAGGCGCAACAGTTCACGAGAATTCACCTGTAAAGACATGGCACGCAGCAATGCTACTTACCAGGCATTGATAGACCAAGTCGACGATGTTCGTTTTCGGTATGCACAAAGCATTCATCCAAAGAGCACTGACCCTTCCCTTGAACTGATGCAATGGCGAACAGCCTCTCAAGTCACCGATTGGAGTGCTGTGCGAGCGGTACAACTGTGTCTGCAACTACGCACAGATGCCATCACTCTGGCAACGCCCAGCCTGTCTTGCAACAAACCCACCCTGTTAAAAAACGGTGGTATGGCTTGGCGTTCTGTATTGCACCTGAGTCACCACGTGAAATGATGTTTTACAACGCCAAATTATTTTTGCTGCCAAGGCGTCAACTCGGATTGGCCTTGCCCACCGTCATGGCCTTGTTCATGATCAGCAGCGTGATGTTGTTAGCAGGCTGGAGAAACATCACACTGGCGCAAGGTTGGAGCCGTTATCAGGCTGAGCGATGGCAATTAAAACAAGCTGCCTTGAATGCATTGACCACCGCCGCTCAATCCGTAGTCGACAAGAACGTGCGCCTCAGCGGCTCCGCTGATAACGCCACGCTTGCATTCCCGTCTGATAAGGCGCAATGGCTACAACTGCAAACCCAATTGCCGGTCAATGGCTGCAGTCAAGGCATTTGCCGCCCTTTACTGAATCTGGGCAATCGCCGTAGCGACTGGCTTGAACGCGCCGCTCAAGCTCAAAGCGAAGTCACGCAATCCGGGCAGCGGTTGTTCTATTGGGTTGAGGTCTTACCTGCGCGACAAACCACTGACACAGCTGCCAACACCTTCGTCTACCGACTCACAGCCATCGCACAGCTTGATCAGCGAGGCAGCCAAGCGGGTTGGCAAGCAGTGTGGCAACCCGCCACACTGCCGCAGCCAGGTCAATCTGTTCGACTGGCTGACATGCAACGCGTATTGGAGTTATTGCCTTGACAAACGACCGAAACCAACTCTCCGGCTCACTCCAAGTCAGGCTTAGCCGCTCCACATCTGCTGACGGATTTACTTTGTTGGAATTATTGATAGTGATGTCTGTGATCGGGTTGCTCAGCGCATTGGCCATGCCTGTTTATCAAACTGCACAAGCCCGCAGCCAACGCCAACTGGCCAAGCTGGCTCTGATGAAATCTGCCCAATGGCTGGAGCAAGCCGCCACAACCCAAGGCAGTTATCCGGCCAACTTGCCAGCCTCAGTCTGGCAAACGCCCGAGCTGAAATACCGCATCAACGTCAGTAGTCAATCACAAACTTATGTGCTGACTGCAGTTCCGCTTGGTAACCAACAAACAGATGACTGCGGTTCTTTGACACTCAATCAGGCGGGCCAGCGCAGCGCCCAAGGTGACGTTGCTTTGTGCTGGTCAAAGTAATCTCATCAGCCGCAGATAATCGAGCCATGCCATTTTCAACTTTAGACACAGAGCACATGCACCAAGCGTTGGCCTTGGCCGCGCAAGCCATGTTCTTGACCAGCCCGAATCCGCGTGTCGGCTGCGTCATCACATCAACCGAAGGCAAGGTGCTCGGCCAAGGTCACACACAGCCTGCCGGTCAGGCACATGCAGAAATCATGGCACTGCAAGACGCGCAAGCCCAAGGCCATGTGCTGGCAGGCGCAACTGCGTATGTCACCTTAGAGCCTTGCGCCCACCAAGGGCGAACCGGTCCGTGCTGCGAAGCCTTAGCCAAAGCCGGTATAGCCCGGGTCGTAGCCAGCGTGCAAGACCCGAACCCGCAGGTTGCCGGTCAAGGGCTGGCGCGTTTGCGTGCAGCTGGTGTTCAGGTGGACACAGGCTTGCTTGAAAACGAAGCGCGTGAACTCAACATCGGTTTTTTCAAACGCATGCAACACGGAACACCGTGGCTGCGCCTGAAAACGGCGCAATCCCTCGACGGACACACCGCTTTAAACAACGGCGAAAGCCAATGGATCACCGGTACAGCCGCACGTGACGACGGCCACCATTGGCGCGCGCGCGCCTGCGCTGTGCTCAGCGGCATAGGCACTGTCTTGCAAGACGATCCTCTTTTGAATGTGCGTGCGGTGCACACCCCGCGCCAGCCCGAGCTGGTGCTGATTGATTCCCGCTTGCAAACCCCGCTCAATGCCAAACTGTGGAACGAGCAACGGCGGGTGGTCATTTTTCATGCGGTACACGCGCCTGAAAAAGAAAAGGCATTATCAGCAAAAGGCGCCACACTGGTCTGCCTAAACGGCGCGGGGGACAAAGTAGATTTACACGCCATGGTGCAGCACCTAGGGCAACTGAACTACAACGAAGTGCATGTGGAGGCCGGTCACAAACTCCACGGTTCCTTTCTAAACGCCGGTTTGATAGACGAATTGCTGGTCTATCTGGCACCGCTTTTGACTGGCCCCGCACAGGGCATGGCGGCATTGCCCGAGCTGACACATTTGTCTGATGCACAGCGCTGGCAATTCCTTCAAACCACCTTGATTGGCACTGATTTGAGGCTGTTGCTCAGACGCCCTCGCTGATCTGCGAAAATATCCGAATGTTCACCGGCATCATTACCGGCGTGGGGCGTATCGCCGCCGTTCACGACCTGGGTCGCTCTTTGGATCATGGCAAGCGCCTTGAGATCAGCACACCTGCGCATTACTTGGATGACGTGACGCTGGGTGACAGCATCGCCATCAACGGCGCTTGCATGACAGTCACCAGTTTCGACCTGAAGCAAAATACCTTCACCATTGATATTTCTGCCGAGTCTTTGGACAAGACCGCGATGCTCAACCTGGTCGGCACCGCTTTAAATCTGGAAAAAGCCTTGCGCGCCAATGACCGCCTCGGCGGACACATCGTTTCAGGACATGTGGACGGCGTTGGCCAGGTGTCTCGCTTTGAGCTCATTGGTGAGAGCTGGTTGCTGCAAGTGCTGGCCCCGCCCTCGCTGGCCAAATACTTGGCCTACAAAGGCTCGATCACCGTCAACGGTGTCAGCCTGACCGTCAACCAAATCGAAGACACGGCCGGCGGCTGCCAAGTGTTCATCAACCTGATCCCTCACACGATTGAACACACGGCGCTGGGCACGCTAAAGCCCGGCAGTCCGGTCAATCTTGAAATTGATACTGTCGCGCGTTATGTCGAGCGCATGTTGCAATTCGACCCACCCCCTGTTTCAGATAAGAAAGCAGACGCATGAGCGCTCCACTGCCCAGCGCAGCCATTTCCCCGCTGCAAGACATCATTGAAGACATGCGTGCCGGTCGCATGGTGATTTTGGTGGACGAGGAAGACCGCGAAAACGAAGGTGACTTGGTGCTCGCTGCCGACCATGTGACGCCGGAAGCGATCAACTTCATGGCACGTTTCGGTCGTGGTTTGATTTGCCTCACCCTCACCCGCGAACGCTGCGAGCATTTGAACCTGCCGCCCATGGTGGCGCGCAATGGCACCGTGCACAGCACTGCATTCACTGTCTCCATCGAAGCCGCCCAAGGCGTGACCACCGGCATCTCTGCGGCCGACCGGGCCCGTACCGTGCAAGTGGCGGCAGCGCCCCATGCCAAAGCCTCTGATTTGGTGCAACCGGGCCATATTTTTCCGCTGCAAGCGGTAGACGGCGGTGTGCTGATGCGCGCTGGTCACACCGAAGCGGGTTGCGACTTGGCAGCCATGGCGGGCTGCTCTTCCAGTTCCGTTATTTGTGAAATCATGAAAGACGACGGCACCATGGCGAGGTTGCCCGATTTGATGCAATTTGCCGCCGAACACGGCTTGAAAATCGGCACGATTGCCGATCTGATCGAGCATCGCAGCCGGACCGAATCCTTGGTGCAACGACTCAGCACCCGGGCACTGGTGACCGCCCATGGCGAATTCACAGCGCATGCCTACAAAGACCTGCCCAGCGACAGCGTTCATTTGGCATTGGTCCGCGGCGAATGGACGCCTGGGCACGAGGTGCTCGCCCGGGTACACGAACCGCTGTCTGTGCTGGACGCGCTTGAACCTCAACGGGTCATGCATTCCTGGAGCTTGGATGCAGCACTACAACGCATTGCCAAAGAGCAGGCCGGCGTTTTGGTTTTGCTCAACTGCGGTGAAAGCGGCGAACAATTGCTGGCACAGTTTGAAGGCGTCGCGCGTTCAGCACAAGCGCCCGAACGCGGTCGCATGGACTTGCGCACCTACGGCATCGGGGCGCAAATTTTGCGCGACTGCGGTGTGCACAAAATGCGCTTGATGGGCAACCCCCGGCGCATGCCCAGCATGACGGGTTATGGACTTGAAATCACCGGCTATCTGGCCAAGGAATAAGCATGCATCAAACGGACCTCAGCGCTACGCGCAGCGACATGGACGGCAAGGGCCTGCGAATAGGCATCGTGCAAGCACGGTTCAACCCTTCCATCACGGACGCATTGGCCAAAGCATGCAGCAATGAATTACATGCACTCAAAGTCGCGGCTGAAGACATCCAACATGTGCAAGTGCCGGGCGCACTCGAAGTGCCAGTGGCTTTACAGGCCATGGCGCAAACCGGTCATTTCGATGCCTTGATTGCACTGGGCTGCATTATTCGTGGCGAAACCTACCACTTTGAACTGGTAGCCAACGAGTCTGGTTCGGCCATCACGCAACTGGCCTTGGACCACGGCCTGCCCATCGCCAACGCCATACTGACCACAGAAAACGAAGCGCAGGCGATAGCCCGTCAACACGACAAAGGCCGAGACGCCGCCCGGGTTGCGGTCGAAATGGCTTTGTTGATGAAGACGCTGACATGAGCGAACACACTGCACCCACCGTTAAACCAGGCAAACCTTCTGATATGCGCCGCGCCAGCGCCCGCGCTGCCCGTACCCGCGCGCGCGGCTTTGCCGTGCAAGCGCTCTACCAAGTACTGGTCGGACGTAACCCGCCCGAAGATGTAGACAGCTTCACCCGTGAACTCAGTGGTTTTCACAAAGCCGACAGTGTGCATTTCGATGCACTGCTGCACGGCTGCTCTGCGCAAGCCGAAGGATTGGATGCGCACATCTTGCCTTTGCTGGACCGCAAGATGGCCGAGATTTCCCCGATTGAACATGCCGTGCTGTGGATCGGCGCTTATGAAATGCAGCATTGCATCGACATACCCTGGCGCGTGGTCATCAATGAATGTATAGAACTCGCCAAGGAATTCGGCGGAACCGATGGCCACAAATACGTGAATGCGGTACTCAACGGACTGGCGCCCAAACTCAGACCCTTGGAAGTGGCGGCAGACAAGACCGCACAGCCCGCGAGCAGCAGCGAATAAAGCCATGCGCATCAGTCAACGCGCCAGCCGTATCGCGCCGTTTTATGTGATGGAAATGGCCAAGGCCGCCTCGGTTATGGCGCAGCAGGCGCGGCATACCGACAAGCCCATGGTGTTTTTGAATATTGGTGAGCCTGATTTCACCGCCCCTCCGCTCGTCCAACAAGCGGCTGTCAAAGCCATCAACGACGGAAGAACTCAGTACACGCATGCATTGGGACTGGACCCCTTGCGTGAACGCATCAGCGACTGGTACGCGACGCGTTTTGGCGTGGCTGTGCCGGCAAGACGCATTGTGGTCACCGCAGGTGCATCGGCTGCATTGCAACTCGCCTGTCTGACCTTGATCGAAGCAGGTGATGAGGTATTGATGCCCGACCCTTGCTATCCCTGCAACCGCCAGTTTGTGCAAGCCGCTGATGGGCGGGCGGTGCTGTTACCCACCGGTGCAGCACAGCGTTTTCAACTGAGCGCAGACCAGGTGCAAGCGCATTGGCAAGCGCAAACCCGTGGCGTGCTGCTGGCTTCGCCGTCCAACCCCACCGGCACCTCGATTGCATTTGAAGAATTGAAACGCATTCACCAGATCGTCAGTGACAAAGGTGGCATCACCATGGTGGATGAAATCTACCTCGGCTTGAGTTATGACGCCTCCTTCGGTCAGACGGCTTTGGCAATTGAAGACAACATCATCAGCATCAACAGTTTTTCCAAATACTTCAACATGACCGGCTGGCGGTTGGGCTGGCTGGTGGTGCCCGATGCGCTGGTGCCGGTCATTGAACGCTTGGCGCAAAACCTTTTTATATGCGCGAGCACGGTGGCGCAACACGCAGCGCTGGCCTGCTTTGAACCTGACAGCCTGGAGATTTACGAGGAGCGCCGCGCAGCCTTCAAACAACGCCGCGACCATTTCATACCGCAACTCAACGCCATGGGTTTGACGGTGCCGGTCATGCCCGATGGCGCGTTTTACGCTTGGGCCGATTGCCGTGCCGCCTGCGCCAAACTGGGCTTGGCCGACAGTTGGGCATTTGCCGAACACGTCATGCAGCACGCGCATGTCGCACTGACACCGGGGCGCGATTTCAGCGAGCACGCGCCCGGCGACTTCGTGCGCATGTCAACCGCGAGCTCGCTGTCATCATTGGACACTGCCGCCCAAAGGCTGCGTCAATTGCTGGAGGTTGCATGAGTTTTCAGTTTCCCGTGCGTGTCTATTGGGAAGACACCGATGCAGGCGGCATCGTGTTTTATGCCAACTACCTGAAGTTTTTCGAGCGTGCCCGCACCGAGTGGCTGCGGCACCTCGGCTTGCAGCAACACCAACTCAAACACGACACAGGCGGTATGTTTGTGGTGATTGAAACGCAAGTGAAATACCACCATCCTTCGAAACTTGATGATCTGCTGCAGGTGAGCGCGGTCATGCAAGACAAAGGCCGCGCCAGCCTGGTGATTGCACAACAAGCTCAGCGGCTTGAAAGTGACGGCAGCCCTACCGTGTTGTGCGAAGCTACGATTCGCATAGGCTGGGTCAATGCAGACAAAATGAAACCTGAGCGTATTCCGCTTCACCTTTTGGAGTTGTTCAAATGAACCAAGACTTATCCATTGTTCACTTGCTCTTAAATGCAAGTTGGGTCGTGCAAGCGGTTGTCATTATTTTGATGCTGGTCTCAGTCATGAGTTGGGCCGCCATATTCCGCAAGCTGATTTCTTTGAAAGAAGTCAAAAATCTGAACGAGGATTTTGAACGCGATTTCTGGTCTGGTAAAAGCTTGAATGAACTGTTTGCTGCAGCTCAACAAAACGCCAAGTCCTCCGGTCCGATGGAGAGAATTTTTGCCAGTGGCATGCGCGAATACCAAAAACTGCGCGAACGCCGCATCACCGACAGCGGCTTGCTGATGGACGGAGCCCGGCGTGCCATGCGTGCCAGCCTGCAACGAGAGATGGATGCCATTGAAACCAATTTATCTATGCTGGCTTCAGTCGGTTCCGTCTCACCTTATGTGGGTTTGTTCGGCACTGTATGGGGCATCATGCATGCATTCACCGGTTTGGCGGCCTTGCAACAAGTCACCTTAGCGAAGGTCGCGCCCGGCATTGCAGAGGCTTTGGTCGCAACTGCCATCGGTTTATTTGCAGCCATACCGGCGGTACTGGCGTTCAATCGCTTTTCTCGCGACATCGACAGAGTGGCTAACAAGTTAGAGACTTTCATTGAAGAGTTCTCCAACATCTTGCAACGCAATGTCGGTTCGCCGCCGAACAGCCCGCGTTAAGACGAAACACACTTATGGCTAACGTCAACACTCACCGCCGCCAAGGCCGCCGCACGATCAGCGACATCAACATGGTGCCGTTCATCGACGTCATGTTGGTCTTGCTGATCATCTTCATGGTCACAGCACCGCTTCTCACGCCGGGCATGATTGATGTGCCAAGCGTTGGTAAAGCCGCAGCTGCACCGGACCAAGTCATCACCATAGAAATTGACAAACAGCTGCATATTTTGGTGAAGTCCAAAAGCACTGCGTCCGGCTCAGTTGGCCAATTCAAACAAGACGCCACCATGGACAACGTGGCCAAAATTGCTTTGCAACTTCAGTCCGGTAAAAGCACAACGCCAGTGATCATCAGTGCCGACAAAGGCATTACCTATGACAACGTCGTCAAGGTCATGGACCGTTTGCAAAAAGCCGGTGTGCAACGCGTGGGACTGGCGGTACACCAAGGTGAATAAATCCTGTTCATGAGCCAACAAACTGCCCATCTTGAATTTGCACCGCCGCCAGACGCTCGCAACGCACGGGCGCTCTTTTTGGCTTTGTTGGTTCACGCTTTGCTGGTGATGGCTTTGACTTGGGGAGTCACTTGGAAAAACGATCCCCAAGACGACGCAGTAGATGCAGAACTGTGGTCCACGGTGCCTGAACTCGCCTCGCCTCAACTCAGCGAGACAGCGCCTGCTCCGGCCGAGCCTGCGCCCGAACCTAAACCTGCACCACCCCCACCCCCGCCCCCACCACCGGTCATCAAGAAATCTGCACCTGAACCGGCCAAACCCAAAGCGGATATAGCTGTCGAAGTTCAAAAGAAGAAGGACATCAAACTCAAGCAAGAGCAAGAAAAGAGTCTTGAGAAAGAAAAAAAAGCAGCCAAGCAAAAAGAATTGGCTAAACAAAAAGAACAAGAAGCCCTAGACAGCGAAGCAGTTCGGCAAGCGCAAATTGACCGGCTGAAAAATCTGGGCGCCACCTCCACTAACCCGGTTGATGCGGTCAGCGAAACCAGAAGCAGCGGTCGACCCAGTGACAGTTATTTGGGAAAACTCAGAAACCGGGTCAAACCCTACATCACTTTTTCAGAAGCTCAAATGCAATCTGTCAAAGGCAATCCTGCTGCGGAAGTGGAAGTGATTTGCAGCCCCAGCGGGCAAATAATGGGAATGAAATTGACGCAGTCAAGCGGCAATGCGGCATGGGATCAAGCAGTGATGGCAGCGATAGAAAAAACAGCTCTATTGCCGCGAGATGAAAACGGCAATATTCCTTCGCGCATCCCGTTTGTATTCAGGCCCAGGGATTGAGGCTCAATGTAGATGGCGGGGTCTGCGACCGGAGTGTCCAGAGCCGCCGCCGTTACCCTTGGGCGGGGTGCTGATTTCCAGAGAATTAACCAGTGAATCAAAACGCTTACTGAATAATTTATCCACCTCAAGCACCACATCGCTGAGTTCTGAGGCATCAAAGTGACGCTCCATGAGAGTGACCAAATCCTGAACCAGCAAATCTCTTTGCACTTGCATGATGGCCGCAGGTGTGGGGCCCACGAACAGCATCAAAAAATCATCTCTGGAGTCTCTGCCTTGCGCCTCGTCTTCATCATCGAACTCTGAGTCGTAAAAGGTCACTTCCAGCGCAGCGCCTTCTCTGGTCAAGTCATTCAAGCCCATACAAATGTCGTCAAGCACTTGGCGAAAGTCGTCTTCGCCTTTGATGGTCCAACATATTTGCAGCAGGTGATCGTTGGCATCCAATCGAATACCTGGTTCTTCTTCATAAAAGCTGTCTGCACATTCTTTCAAAGACCGTGCGCCGGCATAAACCCATAAGGCGCGCAATGCGTCCTGCAAATGATCAAAAGTGACTTCATCCCGCAACGGCACAGAGCCATGCAAATGAATTTCAAAAGTGGTGTTGAATTTGGTCATGAAAGCATGATAGCAGTGGTCAGAAAAAGCCAGCTGATTTCAATACAAATGGGTTCAGTCCCGTTAGGCAATCAAGGGACTTCTAATTTATGCATATGAATGGTGCCTGAGACCGGAATCGAACCGGTACGCCCGTTATTCACGAAAGCGGCGGATTTTAAGTCCGCTGTGTCTACCAATTTCACCACTCAGGCGAGCGCTGACAATGCCCTATTGTGGCAAAAATTCAGGGACTAGGGATCTGCTCTTTCAAATAAATCCGATTCGCAGTGTCGGAAGGAAGATTTACCTTGCTGCCTTGAAAATATATTTGGACTGTTGACAAACTGTGGCTGCTCACCGTCCAAGGTGCAGAGCCGTGGACACTGCGACCGACTCCCGGCTCTAAATTGACGACGGTGCGATTTTTCAGACCATCATCAACACATAATTGCACAGTCTTGGTGGCAAGCATATAAATGTAGTTGCCGGGTTTGGAGACCGAATAGGGCTTGGCACTCAATGCTTCTGAGTTGATTGAATTGCAGTCATTTTTTTCAGACTTTGATGCCAGAGACTTTTCATTGATGGGCGCAACAGAACCGTTTAAGGACGCGATGGCTGTGGTTTTGGCCAAAGCCGCAGGTGGCATTGCATTGGCAGCACCGGCAGAAACGGTTTCAGCAGGACTTTGCACGACGGCAACCTCCTGCGTACTCGTGCTTGCCGGAGTTTGCGTAATGACTGCTGCTGGAGGCGATGCACTTTGTTCCAAGTTGATGGGCAAAGGGTCAATCCATTCAGTGAAAACATTGACTGTCGTTTCTTGACTAGATTTCCACCAAGAAAAAGCCGCCAAACAGACAGATACAAACACAATGATTGAAAAAATCAAACCTGATCGATCGGCGTTGTGAGTGGTGGTGGTGAGAAAACTGCCTTTGTGATTGGTCTCGGACAAACGTATGATGTCCTCAATCACATTGCCAGTCGCTCGCGGGGAAGCTCCCTCTGCATAAACCTTTGAAGGACTGGCAGTCGGCACAGGATTTTCAAGCAGTCGAACAACTCGGCGCATGGACTGCGATTTAATTTGAGGAGAATAAAACAAACTCTCCCCGCCTTCTTCCAACTGCCGCAATTGACCGGCTGATAAATTTGACATTGCTGCAAGTTGTGCATGATCCAACCCAGCAGCTAAGCGAAGATTTTTCAAATGCTCAGGCTGATCGCGATCAATGTCGTCCATGAAGGTCAAGATGTGTTAAAAATCAGAATGTACTGTAATTACTGTGACTAGTCTATGTCGATTTACTTGGATTTTTCGACACTTTAGGGCTCTTTTTATTTTCTAAATACTTTTAATGTCTGAATATTTAATAATGAATTCGATCACAGTCCAACATCAACAGCTTGAAGTCCGAGAGATAAATGGGAATAAATTGTTGTCGCCCTTGGTTTTCCTGCACGAGGGTCTGGGTTCGGTAGCCATGTGGCAATCTAGACAGGGAGATTGGCTCCAAGAGTTATGCGAGGCAAGCGGACGCGCCGGATGGGTCTACTCCCGGCGTGGCTACGGACAGTCAGAAACTGTTGATGATGTGCGGGGCAAGAACCGATTAGCTCCCGACTACATGCACCAAGAAGCATGGCAGATATTGCCTGAACTACTGGCAATGTGTGGCGTTTCTCGGCCTGTTTTGGTGGGACATTCTGATGGTGCAAGCATCGCTTTGCTGCATGCGGCGCGCCATCAGGTGACTGGTGTCGTTGTCATGGCACCGCATTTGTTTGTTGAAGATATCAGCTTGCGCTCCATTGAAGCGGCGAAGAATGCATTCGAACACGGCGATTTGCGTTCGCGTTTATCGCGTTTTCATGCAGATGTGGACTGTGCGTTTTGGCAATGGAATGATGTGTGGCTTTCTGAGGCATTTCGCTCATTTGATATTCAACAAGAATGCCTGCAAATCACCGAGCCCCTGCTGGCTATTCAAGGGGTTGATGACATCTATGGAAGCTTGCAACATATCGATCTCTTACATACAAGCGGCGTAGTGAAAAGAGAAGTGTTGCAAAACTGCGGTCACTCGCCACACCGCGAGCAATTTGAAATCAGCAAACAATTGATTGTTGATTTCTTGAAAAATATTCCCTGAACAAATGGATCGCAGTCATTGTTTGCGCGTCAAATCAGCCAATTCTTCGGTGGTTAACCAACGCCATTGACCCGGGCGAAGATCATCTGACAGCACTAAATTGCCCATGCGTGAGCGGTGCAACTGAATCACTTTGTGTCCGGTAGCCGCCAACATGCGCTTGACCTGGTGGTACTTGCCTTCGGTCAAGGTCAATTGCATCTGGTGACTGCCCGTCAGATTGCAGGCTGCGGCTTTGACTGGTACCGGGTCATCGTTCAACACCACCCCTTTGGTTAATTTGACAACCACAGCTTCATCCAAAGGATCTTCTGTGGTCAATTCATAGACCTTGGGCACATGGTGTTTGGGCGAACTCATGCGATGTATGAATTGCCCATCGTCGCTGAGCAACAGCATGCCGGTTGTGTCTTGATCCAATCGGCCTACGGCTTGCACACCTTGTAAACCGGTTTTGGCCGGCCGTTGCCGCAATGGCGTGGGCAACAACGAATACACACTCGGCCAAGCTGAGGGCTTGTGAGAGCACTCCGTGCCAGCCGGTTTATGCAGCAACACATAAGCTTTAGCGTGGTACTGCCAAAGTTCGCCTTGTACCATGAAAGGCTTACCGTCATGAAGTTCTACGGGTTGGTCTGTCTGCTCACACACTTCAAAGCCCGCGTCACCAAGTAGCTTGACCCAACCCTGCTGCACCAGACCCGCGCAAATCCGGCGGGTGCCAAAGCCTTGCGAGAAAAGCATATCGGTCAAAAAAACAGAGCTTGGCATGGTGATGGGAATTATGAAAGTTGGAAGTGCGCTGCTTTGGCAAGCGTTAAAGTATGCCCCATGGAAAATATTGATGTCATGGTGCTGCGCTCTTTGCGCAATTGGCGGCTTGCCGGGCAACGCGCCCTGCTGGCTACGGTGGTTCGGACTTGGGGTTCATCCCCTAGGCCTATCGGCTCCATCATGGCGCTGTGTGAAACTGGCGCGGTGGTCGGCTCAGTCTCAGGCGGTTGTATCGAAGACGACCTGATTTACCGCTTTACACAAGCTTATTCCACGGGTCAGGCTTCTGGTGAAGATGCAGTCATTCCAAGTGGCGCGCCACACAGAGTGAAATACGGCATCACTGCAGATGAAGCGCACCGCTTTGGTTTGCCTTGCGGTGGCACATTGGAGTTGCTGCTCGAGTTTGATCCGGATGCCAAGCAACTTGATCAACTCGTCATGTCGCTCGAGCAGGGGCAACTGATGCAACGTCATACCTTGTTGAAAGATGGCAGCGTGTCTTTGCAAGTCAGTGGTATGCCGACTGAACTCAGCATCGACGATGTTCAATTGGTGAATACATTTGGTCCTGAATACCGCATGCTGCTGATTGGCGCCGGACAATTGACCGAGTACCTGGCCACCATGGCCTTGTTCAACGGATTTGCCGTGACAGTGTGCGACCCGCGCGAAGAATACCGGGGTGCATGGTCGGTACCGAATGTCGCCATCACCAGCGAAATGCCGGACGATGTGGTGATCAGCTTCAAACCCGACAGACGCAGTTGCGTGATTGCACTGACACATGACCCCAAACTAGACGACTTGGCTTTGCTGGAAGCGCTCAATACAGATGCGTTTTACGTCGGCGCCATCGGTTCGCGCCGTAACAATGAAGCGCGCCATGTTCGCATGATCGAGCATTTGGGCAAAACAGAAAAAGAACTCGAACGCTTGCGCGGCCCGATTGGCATTTATATCGGCAGCAAAACGCCTGCTGAAATTGCAGTCAGCATCATGGCCGAGGTGTTGGCAGTGAAAAACGGCGTCCCCTTACCTCGCGACATGGACGTGGCCCATGCGAAAAACAGCCAGGACATTGCTCACAACGACCCCGGCGTACTGGTTTGCGGCATTCGCTGAAGGTTTTTTAGCTTAGTCGAGACGGTAAAGTGTTGAGCCACTTGCCCTTCTTGTCTTGCAGAATCACATCTACGCCCCAGTGGCTCGCTGTGCGCCTGACAAGGTGTGGGGGGCACATGAAAAACACCTTGGTCAAAGCATCGGCCAGCGCACATGAGGGCGCAATCACTGTGGCGCTGGCCCAATAACGCGGTGAGTCACCGGTATGCGGATTGAAAATATGGTGATGCACATGATCTGGCGTGAAAGCTGTGTGCGAATCTGAAGATGTGGCGATGGCTCTTGCATCAACTGTCATCACAGGCAATGGCGATTGGGCATTGGCTGCACTCTGCACACCAAAGCGCCACGGTTTAGAGTCTGGCGCGTTGCCCAGCGTAGCGGTCTCTCCCGTTTCAATCAAAGCATGCGCTACCCCATGGGATTGCAATACAGCGCGTACCAAATCGGCCGCATAGCCTTGGGCAATCCCGTTCAATGAAATGCCCATGCCCTTGGTATTCAGGCGGATCATGTCAGGGCTGGTCTCCAAAGCGCGCCAGTTAACGAGTTGACGTTTGTTTTGCAATTGCTTTTGGTTTGGTAATTTTTCGCCTGCTTGTACTTGCGACCACAATTGCCACAAAGGCTGAACGGTGACATCAAATGCGCCTTGGCTGCGGGCGGAAACATGACGCGCCAAGCTCAATACAGACACAAGCTGTGCAGAGGGTTTGCGTAACTCTCCCGTCTGGTTCAAGCGCGAAACTGCGCTCTCAGGATTGAACAAACTCATGTCCGCTTCAACTTGGCGAATGGCAAAAACCGCTTGGTTTAAGGCCAACTCCAATTGGTCTTCGTTGCTATGCGCAGCACGCAACCACAAAGTAGTGCCAAAGCCCAAAAGCGAACGTTCGCGCCATACCAGTGGTTGATGGCTATGGGGGATCAACTGATCTGCTAAAGCACTGCTGCCCGTCACACCAACGACCATAGCTGCTGAAGC
>CAMDJS010000032.1 GCA_945900685.1 Bordetella parapertussis | reverse complement strand
CAACCTCAAAGCAAAGTTGTATCAACCAACGTCTCTAACTTAAAGGCAGCTTATGCATCATTTGTATCAACGCCTTTTCAAGTTAACTTTTCGGCATCTCTTACCAAGAACGGTGTAACGGCAAATGGCTCTGGATCAGTAACGCAGGGTGCAGCTCAGACGGGGACTTTTGAGGGCGCTGCAGCCCAAAAGGTGGTCACCACAATCCGAGGAAACATCACCGGAAATGGGAATACGGTTTCGCTTGATAACTCTTCCACAGAGTATTTTGATAGCAATTACAACTATCGTGGAACTGACGGAACTTCTGCATATAGTGTCGTTGATGGACTTGCTTCCTTTCCAACAAACATTAAAGTAGGCGATACGGGTGAGTTGTACACCGTCAAAAAATACAGCAACAACACAAAATCCACTTTGAATGGAACAGAAAAAGTGAGTTACTTGATTGAGGCTGACACGGCATCAACGGCACTGGTATCAATTATTTCGGTTGAGAAAGACAGAAATTCAAACGTCACAAGCCAAGATACCACTCAGTACAGGATAAGCGCGGACAACAAACTGACCCCTACCAAGGAAACTTGGAGTGATTACAGCGATGGCATTTTGGGAACAGTAACTTACTAGCCAGCATTCTTTAGGCCTGTCACGCAGTATGATATACAAATTAAAAATGTATATTTAACTGGAGTCAACATGCAAGTTTCAAAATGGGGCAACTCCTTGGCCATCAGAATTCCAGCCAGCATTGTGAATGCGCTTGAACTCAAGGAAGGCGAAGAAATTGAACTTCACTTGGCAGGTGAACGCGCTTTTGAAATTATGAAAAAGCCGACAACTCGGGCGCTGCTTGATCGTTTGCATCAACTGCGCGGCAAATTGCCTGCTGATTTTCATTTTGACAGGACGCAATCTAATGAGCGGGCAGATGCGTTGTGAGAAAACCTTTTATCGACAGCAATATCGTTTTGTACTTGCTGTCCGCTGATATTGCAAAAGCAAATCTTGCGCAGCAACTGCTTGAAGCCGGTGGGATTATCAGTGTTCAAGTGCTCAACAAAGTAACTGCTGTTTGCCAGCGAAAACTCAAAATGCCCTGGCAAGAAATTGATGCTGTACTTCAAGCGCTGACAGCAGCTTGCGATGTGGTTCCACTAACGCTGGCTTCCCAACAAAAAGCTGTTGACATGTGTAAGCGTTATCAACTGTCGATTTACGATGCCAACATCATTGCCACTGCTTTGATAGCACGGGCTTCGACGGTATTGACAGAAGACTTGCAAGACGGGCAGTTGATTGAATCTATTGTGATCCGCAACCCGTTCAAGTCAGAAAAGTTATAGTCCTGCCTGTGGATTTCTGCTCATCAACTAGCCATCCTTTCAAACGCGCCTAACAGCGCATGCCCTGATCGCTTCACCGCATTCAGTTTTTCAGCCCTAAAGGGCCATGTCGAGGAACACCATGTACAAAAACCTCATTGCAGCGCTGTGTGCGCTTGCCATGTTTTCGAATTCAGCTTTCAGTCAGAGCAAAGCACCAAGTACCGATCCTTTGAAGGTTGGGTTCGTGTATGTCACGCCGCGTTTGCCAGCAGGTTGGGTTCATCAGCACGAACTCGGACGCTTGGCCCTTGAAGAGAGCATGAAAAAGCGTGGTCTTTCTGTTAAAACCCAGTTTGTGGAAAACGTCTCCGAAGGCGTTGATGCAGAACGCGTCATTCGCGACATGGCGCAGCAAGGTTACGGACTCATATTTACACCCAGCTTCGGTTACATGGAGCCAACCCTCAAAGTTGCTGCTGAATTTCCACAGGTCAAATTTGAATCCATCACCGGCTACAAAACTGCGGCCAATGTAGCCACAGCCAACGCGCGTTATTACGAAGGCCGGTTTCTCGCAGGCATCGCCGCCGGGCGTGTCAGCAAAACCGGCGTCGCAGGTTATGTGGCTGCTTTTCCCATCCCCGAGGTCATTCAGGGCATCAACGCTTTCACCTTAGGCATGCAATCGGTCAACCCCAAGGCCACTGTCAAATTGATTTGGTTGGACGCGTGGTTTGACCCGGCACGCGAGCGCGAAGCCGCCATGACCTTGATGAACCAAAAAGCGGATGTGTTGGCTTTTCATACCGCTTCAGACGCGGTGATGGTGGCTGCACAAGAGCGCGGAAAAATGGCCATTGCCTACCACTCTGACATGCGCCATGTGGCGCCGCAGGCGCAACTGCTGGCCATCACGCACAACTGGGGCAGCTATTACAGTCAGCGTGCAGCAGCCGTCATGAATGGCACATGGCAAAGCACGCAAACCTGGGGCGGGGTGCGCGAGGGCATGATCAAGGTAGAAGGCTTTGGTCCGCGCTTGCCTAAACGGGTTCAAACTGAATTGGCGCGTTTACAACGGGCATTGGCCAAGGGCAGCTTGCAGCCATTCACCGGTCCCATTTTTGATAACCAAGACGGCGTAGTGTTGGCGCAAGGCCAAACCATGAGCGACGAGCAGATATTAAAAATGCATTTTCTGGTGCGCGGCGTGGTTGGTTCCTTGCCTTGAAATGCTGGCTTGACCGCCAAACTACAATTGAGTGTCAAAGTTAAAGGCAGTCTCATGAGCATCAAAAGCGACAAATGGATACGCCGCATGGCCGAGCAGCACGGCATGATCGAGCCGTTCGAGCCCGGCCAGATCCGGGTGAATGCGGCCGGCGAAAAAATTGTCAGCTACGGCACCAGCAGTTACGGTTACGACATACGCTGCGCCCCAGAGTTCAAGGTGTTTACCAATATTTACAGCACCGTGGTCGACCCCAAAAACTTTGACGAAAAAAGTTTTGTAGACATGCACTCAGACGTTTGCATCATCCCGCCCAACAGTTTTGCGCTGGCGCGCACGTTGGAATATTTCCGCATCCCGCGCAATGTGCTGACCATTTGTCTGGGTAAAAGCACTTACGCGCGCTGCGGCATCATCGTCAATGTCACACCGTTCGAGCCCGAATGGGAAGGTTATGTGACCCTAGAGTTCTCCAACACCACGCCGCTGCCGGCCAAAATTTACGCCGGTGAAGGTTGTGCGCAGGTGCTGTTTTTTGAAAGCGACGAAGTCTGCGAAACCAGTTACAAAGACCGCGGCGGCAAATACCAAGGTCAAGTTGGCGTCACTTTGCCCAAGGCCTGAAAACTCGGTTTTGAGGTTTTTCAGGCTTGTTCGCCCATAGTGCGACAATAGATACCAACTATGAATTCATTCTCGCAATTGCAGTTGGCACCCAATCTGGCGAAAGCTGTCGCCGAAATGGGATACGAATCTATGACGCCGATACAGGCGCAGGCCATTCCGGTGGTGTTATCCGGCCAGGATGTGATGGGCGCGGCTCAGACCGGCACCGGCAAAACAGCGGCGTTTTCCTTGCCTCTGCTGCAACGCATGCTCAAGCATGAAAACACTTCTACGTCGCCCGCCCGCCACCCGGTGCGTGCTTTGGTGTTGTTGCCCACACGTGAACTCGCCGATCAAGTGGCGCAACAAATCAAGATGTACGCCAAATACACGCAACTGCGAAGTGCAGTCGTGTTTGGCGGCATGGATATGAAGCCGCAGACGGCAGAGTTGAAAAGAGGCGTCGAGGTATTGGTCGCTACACCGGGTCGACTGCTGGACCACATCGAAGCCAAAACCGCGGTGCTCAATCAAGTGGAGTACGTGGTGCTTGACGAAGCTGACCGCATGTTGGATATCGGTTTTCTGCCAGACCTGCAACGCATACTCAGTTACCTGCCCAAGCAGCGCACCACCTTGTTGTTCTCGGCCACTTTCTCGCCCGAAATCAAGCGACTGGCATCTAGCTACTTGCAAAACCCGGTCACCATCGAAGTTGCGCGTCCGAACCAAACAGCGTCCACCGTGACGCAGTTGTTTTACAGCTTGCCGGATGATGACAAGCGAGGTGCTTTGAAACAAATCGTCAAACAACGCGGCATCTCGCAAGCCTTTGTGTTTGTCAACAGCAAACTCGGTTGCGCCAGGCTTGCGCGTTCACTCGAGCGCGACGGTTTAAAGACCACCGCTTTGCACGGCGACAAAAGTCAGGATGAACGTTTGAAAGCGCTGGAAGCCTTCAAAAAAGGCGAGGTGGATTTGCTGGTGTGTACCGATGTGGCCGCGCGCGGCTTAGACATTAAAGATGTGCCGGCTGTGTTTAACTTTGACATTCCCTACAACGCTGAAGACTACATTCACCGCATCGGTCGCACCGGTCGTGCCGGTGCTGAAGGTTTGGCTGTCAGTTTTGCTTCGCCTTCGGATACACGCTTGGTGACTGACATTGAAAAACTCACCAAACAAAAAATAGAGTTGCTGGGTTTTGAGTTTGAAGACGACCGTCCTGCCGGCCGCATCAACACCGAACGCCGCCATTGGGATGAAGAAGACAGTGGCAGCGACAAGGCAGCTACACGCAGCCGTTTTGTTCCGCCGCCCAAAGTGCATGATCCGTTTTTTGACCGGCCTTATGAGGCCAGTGCTGAACCTGTGAATACGCTTGCAAGCCCTGAGCAGGTCTTATCCAACGGGCGTAGCATTTCTCCCAATATCAAACCCAAGCGCAACCTTGCTGCTTTGTTCAAGACCACCGAGCCCAATTAAGTGATGGGGGCTGCTGCCTCACATTCGACTTTGGTGCGTTCGCCGATGCCGTGAACAGGATCAAACCTCACGGCACTCAGACAGTCGCCCCAGACACAGCCAGTATCCAGCTCGACAACATCTTTGCGGTCAAGCGCATTCAATGATGACCAATGACCAAATGCGATGGTGTTGATTTTCGTTTGCCTGTCTTCAATATCAAACCAGGGCAGATATCCCTCAGGTGCAAATGCCGCATCTCTGTGGTGCGCAAACTCCATCGCACCCTCAGGCGTGCAAAAACGCAAACGCGTCAGGCCATTGACGATGGCGCGCAGGCGGTCGTGGCCGCTTAAGTTGTCTTGCCAGCGATCGGGCTGGCTGCCGTACATGTGCGAGATGAAATCCGTCCAATCCTGGCCGCGCAACACCGTTTCCACCTCTGCGGCCAAGGACAACGTTTGAGTCAAAGACCACTGCGGCAACACGCCTGCATGCACCATCAACACACCGGCTTCATGCATGGCCATTGATTGAAAGCGCAGCCAGTCCATCAGTTCAGTTCGATCCGGCGCTTGCAAAACATCATTTAATGTGTCGGCTGGCTTGAGTTTAGAGACGCCCACATGCAGAGCCAGCAAATGCAGATCATGGTTTCCCAATAAACACCGGGCGCTTTGTCCTAAGTTTTTCAATCGACGCAACACCGCCAAATTGTCGGGTCCGCGGTTGACCAGATCGCCAAGTAAATACAAGGTATCGCGACTGGGCGAGAATTGAATCCTGTCGATTAAACGCTGCAACGCTTGGTCGCATCCCTGAACATCACCAATCAAGTACATTGCCATGTGATGATTGTCGTTCATTAACCCTTGGTACCTGTCGGACCCGAATCAACCACTTATGGATATCTTGCTGATTTTTTTATTGACCTTGCTCAATGCCATTTTCGCCATGTCAGAGATGGCATTGGCATCCAGCCGCAAAGCAGTATTGATGGCACAACTCGAGGAAAAACTCACTGGTGCACAAGCTGCGCTAGAGTTACAGCGCCGTCCCACAGAATTTTTATCCACCATACAAATCGGCATTACTACGCTGGGGGTTTTGAACGGCATTATTGGTGAAGCAGCCTTCAGTGAAAGCGTGGCTAGGTGGTTTGTCAACGCCGGGGCGACCCATGTCTTGGCTGGCGTGCTGGCCACCACACTGGTGGTGACTTTCATCACGCTCAACACCATCTTGTTCGGTGAATTGGTTCCCAAACGCATCGGTCAAATTTATCCAGAAACCGCTGCCCGATTGACCGCGCCTTTGATGTTGGCTTTGTCGTGGATGGCCAGACCCTTGGTCAAAGCTTTGTCTTTCAGCACAGCCACAGTACTTCGCTTGATGCGCATCGATTTGGAAAAAGTCAGGCAAGTGACTGAAGAAGAAATCACTGCCAGCTTGGTCGAAGGCGTGGACGCGGGTTTGATTGAGCAGCATGAACATCAAATGGTGAAGAATGTTTTTCACTTAGATGAGCGAAATCTGATGTCGCTGATGGTGCCTCGAACCGACATTGTGTGGATGCAAGGTGAGTGGACTATCCAGCAAGCGCTACAACATATACAGGGGCATGCTGCACATTCGTGGTATCCGCTGTGTAGAAATGGGCTTGATGAAGTCATAGGCATGGTGAGCATGGCCAGTATGCTTCATCACTATGAAAGCACAGAATCTCTGGAGACATGGGCGCAAGCAGCGGTATTTGTTCCTGAAACATTGACCGGTCTGGATTTGTTAGATAAGTTCCGTAGTCCACATCCAATCAATACCCCCAAACTTCATTTGCACAGCACCCGAATGGTGTTGATTGTGGATGAGTACGGGGTTGTACAGGGCTTGATCACGCCACGTGATCTCTTGGAAGCCATCACTGGTGAGTTGGTACAAACTACGTCACCTCAGGATGTGTGGGCTGTTCAACGCGAAGATGGAAGTTGGTTGCTTGATGGTTTGATGCCGGTCCAAGAATTGAAATCCAGACTGGAAATAGAAGAATTGCCGCTGGAAGAAAAAGGTTTTTACAACACCTTGGCGGGATTGATCATGTTGTTGGCTGGAAACTTACCTAAAGAAGGTGAAGTCATGCATTCCATGGGATGGCGCTTTGAAGTCGTCGATATGGACGGGCGGCGCATTGACAAAGTGCTGGCCATGTACATGGGCCAAGCTAAGCAAGATGAGGATTTATCCGGTTGATGTGGACTCAAGGGTTGTGAGGATTTTTTTTCTCATCCAGTTCGTCCAAGATATGGTTGATTCCTGACACCGTTTTTCTAAGCGCTTGCACACGACCGTGGAATTCAGCTTGCTTTTTGGCATGTTCTAAACGTGCTGCCGTGGCTGCCGCAGCCGCTGCATGCGCTTGATTGGTATTGTGTTTCGTTGTTTCTTCTGTCGCAGTGGATGCTGATTTATTTTTGAAGGAATCGGTAGCTTGAGAATTTGCTGATGAACTGGAAACCCTGGCTGTGGGCTTTGGGCCCTCTTTCAAGCTGGTACCGGTGTCAGGCAAAGCTTCGATGTGGTCTTGCAGATGTTCTTTGTCTGCTGAAGCTGTTCTATTTTCTAAGGCTTCATCCTCTAAAGCTTGTTGGTTTTTCGGGTGACTAGGCGTATCAATTTTTTGTGGGTTGTCAGACAAAGCCTCATCATCCAAGGCTTGCGTGTTCTTTGCCAGTGGAGCATCAGCAACTGACTGAACATTGTCTTTCAATGACTCTTGTTCAATTTCTGCCAGATTGTCAGAGATCTTCTCTTGAGGTAGAGATTGAAGATTGTCTTGCGCATGTTCAACAGACACAGATGGCTGGTTGTTCGCGATGTCAGAGTTGCCGATATCTTCTTGATGGTCATGCAAGGCTTCGTTGGCTTGTCCTACAGATTTATCTTTGAATGACTCGTTGTCAATAGCCGCCGAGTTATTTTTGTTTTCTTGGCTGAAAGAATTTTCTGTTTGAGCCTCATGGACGGGGACTTGCAGCGTCTGCCGATTGTCTTTGGCTTGTTCAGTTTTAATGGCTTGTAAATTTTGCTGGTCTTTGTCTTCTTCTATCGACTGAAGATTTTTTTCTCTGTCTTCTTGGGAAATGGATTGCTGATTGTCCTTGCGACTGTCGGTGTCCAAGGCTTGCAAGTTGTCTTGGGGTGTGGCGCCCGACTCAACAGCAACTTGGTTCGGTTCAGTATGGCCTGCTTCCTCATTGGCAAAACGGTCAGCGAATGCATCTGCTTTGACTATGGGTCCTTTGACGGCTGCTAATTTATCGCTCTCAGGCAGCAGTGCATGTTGACTGTCATTGGGGTCTTCATGGAGTTGCTGCAAATTGTCGTTGTCTTTGCTGGTGTCAAAAGCGGAACCCTTGTTTTCAAAAGTATCTTTTGCTTCCTTATGCAGGCGGGCATTGGCATCCTCATCATCAATCAAAAACGATGGTTGTCCTAGAGTATCAGCACGCTCGTTATGAACTCCAGAGGTTATTCCAAGCGTACTTTCATGAAAACCAGATTTTTTATGCGTGACGTTTAATTCGTCATTGGCCACAATATCGCTGCGACGCGATTTTGCGCTGTTGGAGCCTTGCGGAATTTCAACCGAAAAAGGCTTGGAGCTTCTGATGAGTGGTGGAGGTGAGGATGCCATAGGGACAAGTTTAACCCCGGCAATCAAATATGGTTATTGCGCTATGCGCTGTTGTAAATATTTGAAATTACTTTTTCGTACTTAGCAGCTGATTCGCAATCATAATGGCTTCAGGTGCATGGGCGGACATTCCATCCGCACCTGTCTTGGTCAGCAAATCTTCATCCAACAAAACGGCACGACCACCCAAAATCACCTGTGTGTTTGGATTGAGTGCTTCTGCTCTTATGGTGCTTACCAGTGAGGGCAGGCCAGGTATTTGTTCGACCAGCGCGACAGACAAACCAACCATGTCAAACCATTCTCTGCGCAATGTTTGAATCAGGTCTTTCTCGGATGAGGCCATTTCCATGACCACATGCCAGCCGTCGCTGCGGAATAATTCGCTAACGATACTCAAGCCAAGTATGTGCATGGAACCCGGCGCGCAGGCCAGCAATATTCTTTTGACTTCACCCGCTTCTTGAGGGGAATCTTGGTTTCTGTATCCAAGATTACGGGTCACTTGATGCATGCGCATCAAACCTTCAGTCACAGCGGTGAAGTCTATTTTGTCCTCCTCCCATTGCTCGCCTAGCCAACGAGCTGAGGGAGTGATCAAATCCATGAAGATACTTTGCATGGAAATGCCTTGGTCAAGAAATACAGTAACGAAATCAATCGGTTTATCAGCATCATTGCCAAGGCAAGCTAAGCAAAACTGTTCAATTTCATCAGAGGAAAATTCTTTTGATTGCGAAGAGACCGACTTTTGCTGAGCCTCTTTGTAAGAGTGGGCATCAATCAGACTGGGAATGATTTGCGCTTCAATGACCGAGAGAATGGATTTGAAACAATGCGCTTGAGTCGAGACATCCAGCGAGTCAGAAAATTGCTCTTGGTTTTGTTGCTGTGCACCCTTAGCGAAGGCCGACAAAACCAGTCCAGATAAATTGTCCAGTTTAGGCAGAGGTTTGAGGTTGATCAAACTTGAGAGGCTGAAATCCATGTATTGCTCCTGAGGTGGAAAAGCGACTACCTAAACTTTTATTTACGCAATTCTCGCCTTAAACGAACCCCTTTAGAGCTATGGCAAGGGTAAATCCCCAGCAAATAGTTATGTTGCAGATGATTGCTCAGGGTTTACCTTGTGTTTAGCGTGATACCACCCAATCCACAGTCGCAGATGAAATACTGAAATTGGTTATTCACTAATCATCAGGAGACAAAACATGCGAACCATTCCCATAGCAAATATTGCTGCAGAGTTCAGCGATTGCGAAGAAAGCGGCATAGTACCCAAGCAAAATTTGCCTTTGGCCCGCCGAGAATTCCTCAAGGGTTCAGGCATTTTGATGGGTACCCTGGCAGTCGGCTCAGTGCTGGCCGGTCTGGCACCGTCCACCGTCTGGGCCGTTGAATTGAAAACACTGACCCAAGCCGAAGGCGAAGCCATCATGGCCATGGGTCGTGTGCTTTATCCGCATAAAAAATTACCGGACGCCGTGTATGCCATTCTGGCCAAAGACTTGGATGGGTCGGCCACAGGCAATGCCGATAACACCAAATTGCTGCGCGAAGGTGTGGGCAATCTCAACAGCATGGCCGGCGGTAATTTCGTCAAAGCCAAAGCTGATAAGAAACTCGCCATCGTCAAAGGCTTGGAAGGATCTACTTTCTTCAACACAGTGCGCGGCCAGTGCATAAGCTCTCTTTATAACAACGACATGGCGTTTGCCGCCTTTGGCTACCCCGGCTCCGCCTGGGAAAAAGGCGGTTACATCACACGCGGGTTCCAGGATTTGAAGTGGTTGCCAGCGCCTTCCAAAGAAGCCAGTCCTGCCCCTTATTTGGGCTGATTCCACCTACCAATACACATTCAGGAGATATCAAACATGGCTTCTATCAACTTCAACGACGACTCTACAGTCGTCATCATTGGTTCCGGCGCAGGCGGCGGCACATTGGCCAACGAACTTTGCCAAAAAGGCATCAAGTGCGTTGTGCTTGAGGCAGGTGCGCGTCAGTCCCCGCAATCGTTCGTCAACGACGAATGGAAATCTTTTGGCCAACTGGCTTGGTTGGATCCGCGCACCACGTCCGGCACATGGCGTGTTGCCAAAGACTTTTCCGGTCTGCCGGCCTGGATTTGCAAAACCGTCGGCGGCTCCACCACCCACTGGGCAGGTGCTTCGCTGCGTTTGCAAGAGCACGAATTCCGCGTCAAAACTGTGTACGGCGAACTCAAGGGAGCCAACCTGCTGGACTGGCCGGTGACTCTCAAAGAACTCGAGCCTTACTACGACAAAGCCGAAAACAAAATGGGCGTGACCCGTACCAATGGCATCCCCGGTCTGCCCGGCAACAACAACTTCAAAGTCATGCACGCTGGTGCCAAAAAGCTGGGCTACAAAGAAGTGCACACTGGCAACATGGCCATCAATAGCCAGCCGCGAGACGGCCGTGGTCGTTGCATGCAACTCGGTTTTTGTTTCCAGGGTTGCAAAAGCGGTGCCAAATGGTCAACGCTTTACACCGAAATCCCCAAGGCCGAAGCCACGGGTAATCTAGACCTGCGTCCCGAATCTCATGTGGTGCGTATCGACCACAACGAAAAAGGTCTGGTCAACGGTGTTATTTACTTTGACAAAGATGGAAAAGAACAGCGCCAGGCTGCCCGCGTGGTTTGCGTGGCCGGTAACTCCATCGAGACGCCTCGTCTGTTGCTGTTGTCCGATTCGCATATGTTCCCGGACGGTCTGGCCAACTCATCCGGTCAAGTCGGTCGCAATTACATGCGTCATATGACCGGCTCTGTCTACGCCATGTTCAAAGATCCGGTGCACATGTACCGCGGCACCACCATGGCCGGCATCATCCGCGACGAATCGTTTTTCAATCCCCGTCGCGGTTTTGTCGGCGGCTATGAAATGGAAACCTTGTCTCTGGGTTTGTCCTTCATGCCGGCCTTCCTGGATCCTGGTGCCTGGGGTTCTGACTACGCTTCATGGTTCGACAACTACACCCACATGGCCGGCATGTGGCTGGTCGGTGAAGACATGCCGCGTGAAACCAACCGCATCACTTTGAATGGTGCAGTGCGCGACAAATGGGGTGTCCCGGTGGCCAATGTGCATTTCGATGATCATGAAAACGACATCGTCATGCGCAACCACGCCTTCACCCAAGGTGAGCGCGTCTACCAGGCGGCAGGTGCCACCAAAACCTACCGCACACCACCTTATCCGTCTACGCACAACCTGGGCAGTTGCAGGCTGAGCGCTAACCCGCGCGACGGCGTGGCCAACAAATGGGGCCAGACCCATGACATCCCTAACCTGTTCATCAGTGACGGTTCTCAGTTCACCTCCGGTGGCGCTGAAAACCCCACCTTGACGATCGTCACACTGGCTATACGCCAGGCCGACTACATTGCCAAGCAGATGACCGAACGGGCCATTTGATACACTTATTTTTCCGGCAATAAGGAGTGCTGCATGTGTGAGTATTTCGTGAAAGCTGACCCGATTCAGTACGAACAACGTACCCGCTCGGTGCGCATTCGCGGCATGCTCACCAGCATCCGGCTGGAAAATATGGTGTGGGATGTGCTGGCCGAAATGGCCGAGGATGAGGGCTGCACCACCAATGCCCTCATCTGCAAGCTCCACGATGAAATCCTGCAACACCGGGGCGAAGTTCCTAACTTCGCCTCGTTTTTGCGTATCACCAGTTTGCGTTACTTGCGCCGTTGTCTGATCTCCATGGAAAAACAGCACCAGCCGCTAACCGAACCGGATATGAGTCCGGAGTTGCTGCCCATTCCTAAGACCGGCACCTTTGATCAATCTGCGGTCAGAACCAATGCCAAAGTGTTGGCTGCCGTTAAAACCTGAATTCCCCCTATGAGCTTTAATTCCGAATTGCAGCCTGGTGTCTGCGAACACCCTGCGCAAGCTTCACGTGGCTTTGTGTTGAACCATTCCATGCTGCGCGTCAAGGACCCGGCCGTGTCGCTGGACTTTTATTCGCGCATCATGGGCATGCGTTTGCTGCGCAAGCTCGATTTTCCCGAGATGTCATTCAGTCTTTATTTTTTAGCGGTGGCAGAGTCAGCCAGTCATGCGCCTGAAGACCCGGGCGAGCGTACCGCCTGGACGTTTTCACAAGCCGGTATTCTGGAATTGACCCACAACTGGGGCACCGAAAGCAAGGCCGATTTCAAATACCACGACGGCAACGCCCAGCCTCAAGGCTTTGGCCATATTTGTTTTTCCGTCCCCGACTTGGATGCTGCCGTCAAATGGTTTGATGACAACCAGGTGATTTATGTCAAACGACCGGATCAAGGCAAGATGAAAGATGTGGCATTCATCAAAGACCCAGACGGCTACTGGATCGAGATTGTTGAACCCGGCAAATTGAAAAACCTGGGCCTTTGATCAGCGTGATTTTTTGATATCTGCTGCTGAGACAAAGTCTTTGCGCTTGACTTCATCGCTTTTCATGGCTTGCTGAATTTGACGCACCAAAAGCATTTTGGTGTCTGCCTGCATACTTTCTGCACGCAAGCGTATGTATATAGATTTGGCTTTGTTTTTATCGTGGTTGGCTTCCACCAAGGCTTGCGCCCATAAACCATCGCGTATGACCCCATCTTGCATTTCTCTCAACACCATCGCATTGATGAGTTCACTGGGTTGGGTGGCCATAACTGCTTTCGGTGGTTGATTAGGTTGGATTTTAAGCCGCAAAAAATAGCCTGTGCATTTTGATTTGACCGAAGTCTTTAGCTTGGCCTGCGAATCCATATTGCTCATTTTTGGATCCCATGGTTTTCAGCCACAACAGTTTGGCGCGTCCACCCAATAAGCTTTCTGCATCCGATGATTATGTGTATGAGTAATTACTGCTAAGACAATTTAGGATGTACCTTTGTGCATAGCTGTGACACGCTCAACCTCGTTGTGAGAGCCAAGAAAAACACTGACGCGTTGATGTAACTGCGTCGGTTGAATGTCCAGAATGCGCTCCACGCCGTTGGTCGCCATGCCACCGGCTTGTTCTATCAACCAACTCATGGGATTGGCCTCGTACATTAACCGCAATTTCCCAGGTTTGTTGGGTTCGCGTTTATCCCAGGGGTACATAAATACGCCGCCTCGGGTCAGAATGCGGTGAACATCGGCCACCATGCTGGCGACCCAGCGCATATTGAAATCTTTACCGCGCGGGCCGGTACTGCCAGCCAAGCATTCGGCAATATAGTCTGTAACTGGTTGGTTCCAATGGCGCATATTGCTCATATTGATCGCAAACTCTTTCGTGTCTTTGGGGATACGAACGTTTTCCTCGGTCAGCACAAAAGAGCCTTGTTCCCTGTCAAGCGTGAACATGGCCACGCCATCTCCCACGGTCAAAACCAGCGTGGTTTGCGGGCCATACACGCAATAGCCAGCAGCCACTTGCGCATGCCCTGGTTGCAGAAAATCGGATTCACTGACATTTTCGCTGTGTTCAGGTTTTTTCAGTACGCTAAAAATGGTGCCTATGCTGACGTTCACATCAATGTTGCTTGAGCCGTCCAAGGGATCAAATAACAGCAGATATTCCCCTTGAGGATAGCGATTGGGAACGATATAAATACTGTCCATTTCCTCAGAGGCCATGGCGGCCAAATGCCCGCCCCATTCGTTGGCTTCAATCAAAACTTCATTGGCAATGATGTCGAGTTTTTTTTGTACTTCGCCCTGTACGTTTTCGCTTTGCGCTGAGCCAAGCACGCCGCCCAATGCACCTTTGTTGACTGAGTGACTGATACTTTTACAGGCGCGAGCAACGACTTCAAGCAGCAGCCTCAATTCGGGTGGAATATTGTTTTTGGCGCGCTGTTGTTCAACCAGATAACGTGAGAGTGAAGTAGCCATGTGTTATTCCTCAAGTGCAGAGTCAATCACTTCGCGCACATCTGCGCTTAAATCATCTTTTGCCGCGACGCGACGGATCGCTTCATGGGCGGCACTCCGGTAGGGCTCAACCAGCTTGCGCCAGCGGTCAAGAGCTCTGGCAAGGCGAGCTGCAACCTGGGGATTGAATCCGTCAAGTTCCAGAACCCGTTCACTCCAAAAGACATAGCCAGAGGCATCGTGTCTGTGAAAAGCGGCGGCATTGTTGCAGTAGGTGGCGATCAGGCTGCGCGCGCGGTTCGGGTTGCGAATTTGGAAATCAGGATGTTGCATCAATTGACGAACACGCCCGAGCACGTGTCCGTCGTAGTCGCAAGCGGATGCCTGAACGGCAAACCATTTATCCAGCACCAATTCTTCTTTTCTAAATTGCGCGTAAAAAAGCGAGAGAGCTTCTTCAGCCAGTGGGTGGTTGATACTCATCAGTGCGTGAAGAGCATGCATGCGTTCGGTCATATTGTGGGCTTGTCTGAAAGCCAACAATGCATGCATAGCCCATTGCTCTTGCTGTGACACATGACCAGCAAGACACAGGTAATTCAATGCCAGTCCACACAAACTGCGGCGCCCGCTGTACACGGCATCAGGTGAATATTCACCTTTGACGTGGTAGTGCGTCAAAGCCCAATCCCAGTCTGGTGTCAATTCGACGGCGATTTGCCTGCGAACAATTTCGCGCACACGATGAATCTTTTGCGGATCTACCGTGTCAGATTGTTCGGCGATGTAGTTTTCACTAGGCGGCGTTAGCACCAGTTCTTTGAAAGCGGCATCCAGTTCGGGATGGCGAAGTATGTGTCGCAGACCTTCAGTCAACTCAGCCGAGAGGAGTTGGTCGCTCAAGTGTTCTTGTTTCAAGGCGAGAAGTATGGCGTTCAAGAACAACCGTTGTGCGGCTTCCCATTGACTGAATGGGTCAGTGTCATACTCTAAAAGAGTTAGCAATTGCGATTCGGTGTAATTGAATTCAAGTTGCACCGGCGCACTGAAACCTCGCAGCATGGATGGGATCACGGGTTCGGTAATACCTTCGATCACCAATGTTTGTTGCGATTGGTTCAGCACCATCAATTGATCAGTCAGAACAACATTGCCTTGGTTGCCTAAGAGACCGAATTGCACAGGAATCAAAAAAGGCTCTTTCACAATCTGCCCGGGCGTTATGGGACATGATTGGCTGAAATGAATCGAAAGCCGCTGGTTGAGCACATCATGCTCAAGTTCAACCGCCACTTGCGGCGTACCTGCTTGTGAATACCAACGCTTGAACACAGGGAGTTGCTTGTAAAGCTCGGTGGCGGGGTTGGCGTCAGCGATGGCTTGCACAAAGTCATCGCAAGTGACGGCCTGGCCGTCATGCCGTTGGAAGTACAGCTTCATGCCCATGGCAAAGCCGTCGCGCCCGACCAGGGTTTGCATCATGCGCACCACTTCGGCACCTTTTTCATAAATGGTGACGGTGTAGAAATTATTGATTTCCATGTAACTGTCGGGTCTGACCGGGTGCGCCATGGGGCCCGCGTCTTCCGCAAATTGCACTGTGCGCAACAGTCGCACGTCTTCGATGCGTTTGACTGCGCTGGCAGAGGTCGAGCCGGATAAGTCCTGGCTGAATTCCTGGTCACGGAAAACCGTCAAACCTTCTTTGAGCGACAGTTGAAACCAATCGCGGCAAGTGATCCGGTTACCGGTCCAGTTATGGAAATACTCATGTCCGACCACACTTTCGATGTTGGCGTAATCCTGATCGGTGGCGGTAGATGGACTGGCGAGAACGAACTTGGTGTTGAAAATATTCAAGCCCTTGTTTTCCATCGCGCCCATGTTGAAGTCAGAGGTAGCAACCACCATGAAGCGCTCTAAATCCAAGCTCAGACCAAAACGTGCTTCGTCCCAGGCAATGCTAGACATCAACGAATGCATGGCATGGTCTGTTTTATCAAGATCGCCGGAGCGCACGTAAATCTGCAATAAATGTTCTTTGCCGTTGCGTGCCGTGATACGTTGCTCGCGACACACCAGTTTGCCTGCCACCAATGCAAACAAATAGCTCGGTTTATGGTGAGGGTCTACCCATTTTGCAAAATGACGACCGTCTTCTAAATCGCCTTGCTCAACCAAATTGCCGTTTGACAACAAGACCGGGTAATCGGTTTTGCTGGCTCTGAGGGTGACCGCATACAAAGACATCACATCCGGGCGATCCAGAAAATAACTGATGCGTCTGAATCCTTGTGCTTCACATTGCGTGAAAAAAGAATCATGGCTGACGTACAAACCGCTTAGCTGCGTATTTTTAGAAGGGTTACAGGTGGTGAAAATTTCAAGTTTGAAAGGCTCATACCCTTCGGGCAAATTCTCTAAAACCAGTTGATCACCATCCATCTTGAATGAGGTACCTTGGCCATTGACCAAGACGCGAGAGAGGTTCAGGTCTTCGCCATCCAATTTCAGCGGTTCTGGTGCCACATCCGGGTTGCGACGTATCTGCATGGTGTTGAGCACGCGCGTTTTTTGCGGGTCAAGGTCAAACACCAGTTCAACGCTGTCGATCCAATAGCCGGGTGCTTGGTAGTCCTGGCGCCGTGTGATCACGGTCTGGCCTTCACGAAACATGGGAAATCTCCGTTTTTTTTTCAATGGGGTTCAAACACCCTGCTTGAGCGAGGCTTCGATGAAAGTGTCCAGATCTCCGTCCAGCACTTTCTGTGTGTTGCTGATCTCTACGTTGGTGCGCAAATCCTTGATGCGGCTTTGGTCCAGCACATAACTGCGAATTTGGTGACCCCAGCCCACATCGGTTTTGGTGTCTTCCAGTTTTTGCTGCGCTTCCATGCGTTTGCGCATTTCAAAGTCGTACAAGCGCGAGCGCAGGCGTTTCCAAGCCACATCCCGGTTGCTGTGCTGGCTGCGTCCGTCCTGACACTGCACCACGATGCCGGTGGGAATGTGCGTCAGGCGCACCGCTGAATCGGTTTTGTTGATGTGCTGGCCGCCCGCGCCGCTGGCCCGAAAGGTATCGGTGCGCACATCCGCCGGGTTGATATCGATTTCAATCGAGTCGTCAATTTCCGGGTACACAAAAATACTGGCAAAACTGGTGTGGCGTCCGCCCGCAGAATCGAAAGGTGACTTGCGCACCAGGCGGTGAACGCCGGTTTCGGTGCGAAGCAAACCGAAAGCGTATTCGCCTTCGATCTTCAAGGTGGCGCCTTTGATACCGGCCACGTCGCCGGGCGACTCGTCTTCCAGCGTGGCTTTAAAGCCTTTGCGTTCAGCGTATTTCAGGTACTGGCGCAACAGCATGCTGGCCCAGTCGCAGGCCTCGGTACCACCGGCACCTGCTTGTATGTCCAGAAATGCATTCAGCGGGTCGGCCGGGTTATTGAACATGCGCCGGAATTCGAGCTTTTGTATTTCGGCTTCGATGCGTTGGGTGTCTTCTTCAATCGTGATCAAGCCCGCATCGTCATTGTCGGCTTTGCTCATCTCGAAGAGTTCGCTGTTGTCTTCAATTTCTTGGCT
>CAMDJS010000031.1 GCA_945900685.1 Bordetella parapertussis | reverse complement strand
AACAGGAAAAAGTGATGCCCCAGGTTTTATAAAAGAGTAAATATAGTCAAGTAGCCTCGTCTTTCCACTCCCGTTCACACCGGTCAAAATATTCAAACCTTTATTTGGTCGCCATGAATCGTTTACATCGGTGACGTAATTTTGTAATTGTCCTGATGGCGATTCATCATTCATAGCGAGTCTCTTTTATCGTTAAGTAAAGTAAGCAAGTCCGTCATGACTTAAACAATATATCGGCATTATAAGAATACAAAAATACTAAATTTATTAAAAATAACTATTTAAAGGTAATAATCCGGGGGAATTATCAATTCCGAGCAAATAAACTTAAAAGTGAATGTTTGTACCTGCTGTGGAGCAAAAAAAAAGAAAGCCCCAGGGGTTCTGCACACTCTCCGGATAGGTGAGAGGGCGAACTGCCAAGGGGCGGATGTGCTGTAAATTTTAAGAAGCACAAGCTGGTTTGCATAGATCAATCGTTGCAAGCGGTTAACAGATCACCTATCAGTTGTTAACGACTTCACAAACTGCCTGCATCTCTACCACTTAGTCTTTTTAGCTGTTTCAGGCATTCGATTGGATTGACTAATGGATACATATATGTTACCTTTCAGTGTGTTATTTATCAAGGAGTTACTCCTTGAAGATGGATCAAGCCCTTTTGGTGATTGGTTCCTAAATCTGGATACACAAGCTGCAGTGAAAGTACAAGTGGCACTGGCTCGAATGGAGCAAGGCAATTTGTCAAACGTGAAGTGGTTCCGGGGGATCGGGGAATACAAAATCAACTGGGGGCCCGGAATCCGGATCTACTTTGCCAAAGACGGTTTGAACATCATTCTTTTATTGGCAGGTGGAGACAAAAGCAGTCAACAAAAAAACATTGAAATAGCCGTCTCGCGATGGCATAACTACAAATTTGGATGAAATGAAAGGACTTAAACATGGCCCTCACACGCGACTTCAGACAAACCATCACCGCCCGCGTTCAATCCGAACCAGCCTACGCCCGTGCTTTGTTGCAGCAAGCCACCAGCTTGTTGTTGCAAGGCGAGCCGCAAACGGCCAAGTTGTTGTTGCGTGATTTGGTGAATGCGTCCATCGGTTTTGAGCAACTCGCCCGCGACATGGACAAGCCTGCTAAAAGTCTGCATCGCATGTTGTCTGCCGCCGGTAACCCAACGCTCAGTCATGTGTCGGCCATGTTGGCGGCAATAGCGGCTTACTTAGGTGTTGAGATACAAACCAAGGTCAAGTTGGCGTAATTTATTGACTGTTTCCCACTGTCTGAATGGACAACATTCTGATAGTCGCGCTACCCCGCCACGCCCTGACACACATCCACCCACTCTCCCTTCGTCACCTGCGCCAACATATCTACCGATATCCTCACCGCGCTGTTAACCGAGCCCGCCGCAGGTAACACTTCTTCATAGGCTTTCAAAGACACATCCAAATAAATGGGCAGCGGTTGCACCAACCCAAACGGACACACACCGCCCACCGGGTGGCCGGTGATATCGGCCACCACCTCGGGCGACAGCATCTTGCCCTTGCCCAAAGCGCTTTTGAATTTCAGGTTGTCTATGCGCGCGTCGCCGCGTGCCACCACTAATACATCGCGGCCATCGCTCAGGCGAAATGCCAGAGTCTTGGCGATGCGCCCGGGCTCTACGCCGTGAGCTGCAGCGGCCAGCGCCACGGTGGCGGTGTTGGCCTCGGTTTCCAAAATGGGAATATAGAGTTGCAATGATTGAAAAAATGCTTGGACAGAAGACAGGCTCATGGTGGAAGTGTGTGTGGCGGTTAACATGATTCTCATCTATCTGTTCAAGGCCCCGCCATGACCATCGACACCGCACCTAACGCACCAATCGCCAGCATTGAACAAAGGCTGGACGCTATACAAACCGTGCTGCAACGCCACGGTATGCAGCCTGCCGAATTCATCGACACGTTTGACGAACTCGCGCACGAGCATTGGGTGCCTGCCAATGGCGCAGGTTTGATCGCTCGTGCTTGGACGGACCCTGTATTCAACCAGTTGCTACTAAAAGATGGCATGGCCGCGATCCGCGAAGCAGGCTTGAGCATGCCGCCACACCACCGTCATTTCGTCGTGCTGGAAAACACCGTCGACATACACAACGTGATTTGCTGCACGCTGTGTTCATGTACCGCGTTCACCATCATCGGCTTGCCGCCGGATTGGTACAAAGACCTGGCTTACCGTTCTCGCGTGGTGCGCGAAGCGCGCACCGTGTTGCGTGAAATGGGGCTGGACTTGCCCGCGCCAACGCAAATCCGCGTTTGGGATACGACCGCCGACACGCGTTACATGGTGATGCCGCAACGCCCGCCTGGCACTGAAGGTATGACGGTGGATCAACTCACCGCAATCATCAGCAAAGACGCGCTGATCGGCGTGGGCCGCATTTAAAGGAACACCCATGGACGGCATGCACGACTTGGGCGGCAAACAAGGTTTCGGCCCGGTGAGACACAGCCGCGATGCGGCGGTGTTTCACTCCGACTGGGAAGTGCGGGCGAATGCCTTGTACAGCCTGGCGGTGAAAAGCGGTGTGTCTAACATGGACGAATACCGGCACGCCATCGAGCGCATGACACCGCAGCATTACCTTACCGCCAGTTATTACGAACGCTCGCTCACCAGTTTGGCCACGCTGTGTGTGGAGAAAGGTTTGGTCACGCGCGAAGAGTTAGAGCAATTGGCAGGCGGTGCTTACCCGTTGGCCATGCCCGCAGCTTCGGGTCGCGGCAATCACGCGAACCGCGTGGCCTTTGTGCCCGGCGATCAGGTGCGTGTACGCGACGAGCACGTGGCTGGTCATGTGCGCATGCCTGCTTACATACGCGGCAAGCACGGCGTGGTGATCAGTCAATCTCCGGTGTATCCGTTTCCGGATGCACACGGTCATGGCTTGCATGCCGAGGATGAACCGACCTACGACGTGCGTTTTGAAGCCGCGCATTTGTGGCCGCAAGGTGCAGAGGCTGCACAAGTACATGTGGCTGTGTTTGAAAGTTATTTGGAGTTGGATATATGAAAGACACAGACAGCACGCTGGCTCAATTTGATGTGGCGGGCGCCGAGCGCTTAGAAAAAATTTACCTCACACCCGATGTGGTGCAGCAGCGTGAACAAATATTTCAGCTGCTCGATGTCAAGCCCGGTATGAGCGCTTTGGACATTGGCTGCGGCCCGGGTCTCACCAGTTTGGCACTGGCGCAGGCCGTGGGTAATGACGTGGGTAATGCTGGCCATGTGGACGCGATCGATATCGCGCCGCCCATGTTGCATTTGGCCGCGCGACGTTGTGTAGATGCCAAACAAGTGGCGTTTCACCAAGCCGATGTGTTGCAACTGCCGTTTGCGGATGCCAGTTTTGATGTGTCGCTGGCCACGCAGGTGTATGAATACGTGGCCGACATTGACAACGCACTGCTTGAACTCGCGCGCGTGATGAAACCGGGAGCGCAGGTGTTGCTGGTGGATACCGATTGGGAGTCTTGTGTTTGGGCGTGCCGCGATGAAGCCCGCATGCGCCGCATGATGCAAGGCTGGAGCCAACATATTCCGCACCCGCAATTGCCGCGCACTTTGATCCAACGCATGCAGCGCGCTGGGTTTGCAGATGTGCAAGCGCACACCATTCCTTTGATGAACATGAACTACAGCACCGACACCTTCAGCGGCGGCATGATGGGTTTCATCGCGTCGTTCGTCAGTGGTTTGCCGGACTACGGCCCGCAACTGGCCGCCGATTGGCAAGCCGATGTGAGCAGCATGGCAGAGGCAGGTGGATATTTTTTCAGCTTGAACCGCTACGTGTTTGTGGCGCGCAAACCTTTGGCTTGAGGCTATCGTGTCTAAATTATTTAAGCCGTTGCGGCAACTGATTGTTGTTTCCACCGCCTGTACAACCACAACACAATCACCATATTCAAAGCATTCCACGCCACGCCGTTGATAAACGCTGCATCGTAGGAACCGCTGACATCAAAAATCTTGCCGGACAACCAACCGCCCAAGGCCATGCCCACCAGCGAGGCCATGATGATGGTGCCGGTGCTCGCACCTACATTCGCCGCGGGGAAATGCTCGCGCAAGATGATGGCGTAAGACGGAACGATGCCGCCTTGAAACAAACCGAACATGGCCGACACCACATACAGCGGCACCAATCCGTCGAACGGCAAAAACATCAACAGCGCAATGCCTTGCAACACCGAACCGAGCAACAAAGTGCGAATGCCACCGATGCGGTCGCAAATCGCGCCGGACACCAAACGGCTGACGATGCCGCAGGCCAGCATCAGCGACAACATCTCCGCGCCGCGCGCCGCGCCGAACCCTAAGTCGCTGCAATACGCCACGATATGCACTTGCGGCATAGCCATCGCCACACAACATCCGACCGCCGCCAGGCTCAGCAGCCATTGCGCTTGTGGCACCGACAAACCGAACGGCCGGTCTGAAGCCACCACGCCGGTGTGGCTGACCGGTGCGTGTTGCAGTTGCGGCGGGCGCTCGCGCATGCGCAACGCCAGCAAGGCCATGCCTATGCCGCAAAACACGCCGATGCAGACATAGGTGCTGCGCCAACCCATGTTCGTCACGCCCCATTGCGCAATCGGCGGCCACAAAGTTCCTGCCAAGTAATTACCACTCGCACACACCGCCACCGCGATGCCGCGCCGCTTGTTCCACCATTGACCGGTGTCGGCCAGCAGCGGCGCAAACGTGGACGCAATACCGAGTAAACCCAGCAGTCCTTGCGCCAATGCGAAACCAACAATGCCGCCCGACATCCCGGCCCAGACAAACCCACCCGCCACACCTGCCGCACCGACGGCCAGCACACGCGCGATACCAAAGCGGTCCGCCCAACGCCCCAGCCACATGCCGCCGAAGCCAAAGCCCAGCATGCACAAGGTGTAAGGGATGGATGCATCCGCACGGCTGATACCGAACTCGGCTTGCACTGTGGGAAGCACCACCGACACCGCGTACATGCCGCTGTTGCCCAACAGCATCAGCAGCAAAGTGGTCAGCAAGCGCCAAGCGGCTTTGCGTGAATCGATGTCGGCGGGGGTGGCGTAAAGAAGGCTCATGGGGTATGTCTAGGTCTTCAAACCTGATTGAACTGCAAAGCCGCCAGGCTGGCATACAAACCGCCTTTGGCCACCAACTCTGCATGCGTTCCTTGCTCAACCAGTGCACCGTGGTCCAGCACCCAGATCACATCGGCTTTTTGCACGGTCGCCAAGCGGTGGGCAATGACCAAGGTGGTGCGCCCTTGCATGGCTTGTTCTAACGCGGCTTGCACCATGCGTTCGCTGTGCGCGTCCAAAGCGCTGGTGGCTTCGTCCAGCAACAACAACGGCGGGTTTTTCAACATGGCGCGGGCGATGGCTATGCGCTGGCGTTGCCCGCCTGAGAGACGCACGCCTTTTTCACCGAGGAAGGTGTCATAGCCTTGCGGCAGTTGCACGATGAATTCATCGGCGAACGCGGCTTTGGCAGCAGCCAGCACTTCGTCATCGCTGGCCTTTGGTTTGCCATAGCGGATGTTGTCCATGGCGCTGCCCGAAAAAATCACCGGTTCTTGCGGAACGATGCCTATGCGCAAACGCAGATCGTGCAGCGACATGTCTTGTATGGCCACGCCGTCCAACACAATGCGCCCGGCCTGCGGGTCGTAAAAACGCAGCAGCAAACCGAACAAGGTTGTTTTGCCGGCACCACTGGGCCCGACCACTGCCACGGTTTGACCCGGGTGAATCTCGCCGCTGAGTCCGGCCAGCGCCAGGGTTTGCGGCCGCGACGGGTAATGAAAATCAAGCCTTTGAAGTGAGACAGACGAACCGCTTTCAGGCCAAGCCGCTTGCAAAGGCTGCGCGGGTGAGCTGACCACCGAACGGGTGCCCAACAATTCCATCAAACGCTCGGTGGCACCGGCAGCACGCAGCAAATCGCCGTAGACCTCGCCCAGCACCGCAAACGCACTGGCAAGCAAAATCACATAGACCACGGTCTGGCCGAGTTCACCGGCGCTCATGCTGCCGTCGCGCACCGCCATCGTCCCTTGGTACAAGCCCCAGAGCAAAGCCGCGCTGCTGGCCAGAATAATGAAGCCGACCAGCACCGAGCGCGCCAGTGCGCGGCGCAAAGACGTCTTCACCGCTTGCTCGGTCGAGTCCACAAAACGCGTGGCTTCGCGCTGTTCGGCGGTATAGCTTTGCACCACAGGAATCGCGTTCAACACCTCGGCGGCCAGCGCACTGGCGTCTGCCACGCGGTCCTGGCTGGCACGCGAGAGTTTGCGCACACGCCTGCCCAAACTCACACTGGGCCAGACCACCAATACCAGTAGCCCGATCACCTGCACCATCAGCATCGGGTGGTTCCAGACCAGCATCAACAAGGCCCCGGTGCCCATCACCAAATTACGCAAACCCATGGAAAGGGAAGAGCCGACCACGGTTTGCACCAAGGTCGTGTCGTTAGACAAACGCGACAACACCTCGCCGGTTTGCGTGGTTTCGAAAAACGCCGGGCTTTGTTCCAGCACATGGCCGTAGACCGCGTTGCGCACATCGGCGGTGATGCGTTCGCCCAGCCAAGTGACGGTGTAAAAACGCACCGCCGAAAACAAAGCCAGCGAAGCCGCCACGCCAAACAATTGCATGAACTGCCCGGCCAAACGCTCGGCGCTGCCAGGCCCGGTCAAGCCCTGGTCAATCAATTGACGCAGTGCCCACGGAAAGGCCAGTGTGGTCCCGGCAGCGAGCAATAAGAACAAGCCAGCCAGCGCGACACGGCCTTTGTAAGGCCTGACAAACGGCAGCAACCCGCTGAGGGAAGGGGGATGAGAATTCACGGTGTATTCACCCGCTAAGATGACTGCTTAATGAAACGATTTGAATCAGAAAAAACACCACAAACCGGTGCATACCCCGGTGGTCAGTTGTATGAGGCCGTCGACCAGCGTGCCCACCAGCAGCACTGGCAAGCCCAAATACACCAACGCCCACCCGAGTGCCATCCAAGTCAGCTTGGGTTCTGCGATTCGGTGACCCATCACAGTTTGCACCGGATGGCGTTTAAACAATCTTTTCCACATGCCCGCATGGTAACCAATACAGAAAGCATTGCATGAAGGTGGAATGGCGCAGCACCGACGTGGATGTCTGGGATCAAGCGCATGCCGCCGCCGCTGGGCCTTTGCAACAGGACTGGGCCTACGGTTCCACCATGGTGTCGCTGGGAGCGCGTGTGCTGCGGGCGCGGGTGGAGGCCGATGGCGTCGTGGTTGCGCAAGCGCAGTTCATTGTTCGCCAATACAGCAAATTTTTTTCGTTTGCCTTGTGTACGCGCGGACCGATGTGGTTGCAACCGCTGGCAGCCCATGACAAAGCGCAGGTATACCGTCGTTTGCGCCAGAGCCTGCCTTTGGGCGGTTTGCGTTTCATGGTGGTCACGCCAGATGAAACGCTCAGCGAAGATCTGGGTTTGCCGCGTTTTCGCCGGGTGATGACGGGTTACAGCACAGTGCTGTTGGACATCTCTCAGCCGTTAGATGTGTTGCGTGCCAATCTTGACAGTCGTTGGCGACAACCCCTTTCCCACGCTGAAAGCGCTGGGCTGAATGTGCAACGCATGGGCACCAACCCCGGCCAGTACCGCTGGTTGCTTGACGCTGAAATGCAGCAGCGGGCTGAGCGAAATATCGATGGCATGCCCTTGGTCTGGTTTGAGCGGTATGCCGAATCTCGCAAACAGCCATCGCGCAACTTGTTGTCTTTGCGTGCAGACATGGCGCGCGACCGGTTGGCGGGCATGATGTTTTTGATCCACGGCCAAGCCGCTACTTACCAAGTGGGTTGGACCACACAAGCCGGGCGCGAGACAAATGCCCACCATTTGATGCTGTGGCGTGGCATTGAAGCTTTGCAAGAGCGTGGCGTGCGGTTACTGGATTTGGGCGGCATCAATACCCAGCGCAGTGCCGGTGTGGCGCGCTTCAAGATGGCCACCGGCGGCACGGTCAAGCAATTGGCAGGCAGTTACTTTTTATGAATACAACATGTTTGCAAGTGCTGCAGGCCAGCGTGCAGCGTGCCGGTCGGCAACTCTTTGCGCCGGTGAGCTTTGAGTTGCAAGCATCGCAGGCCATGCATTTACAAGGTGACAATGGCTCGGGCAAAACCAGTTTGCTGCGCGGTCTGTGCGGCTTGTCGCCGCTGTCGCAGGGCCAAGTGCTTTGGGATGGCCAACCGGTACAAGAAGTGCGTGAGGGTTTTTTGCGCGATGTGTTCTACCTTGGCCATGCCCTGGGTTTGAAAGACGAACTCAGCGCTTTAGAAAATTTGCAAACCACAGCGGCCATGGCCGGACAGGTGTTGCATCTGCAAGAAGCTGAACAAGCTTTGGCCGCGCAAGGCATGTCAAACCGTATGCATTTGCCACTGCGTGTGTTGTCGCAAGGCCAAAAACGCCGGGTGGCCTTGGCGCGCTTGCAAGTTTCCAAAGCACGCTTGTGGTTGTTAGATGAACCCATGGTGGCGCTGGACAGCGCAGCTCAACACACACTCATTGACTTGTTGCGTGCACATACCGCGCAGGGCGGCATGCTGTTGTTCACCAGCCACCAGGCGCTGGATGTGGGCAACGCCATGCAGGTGTTGAGGTTGCAGTCATGAACATTTATTTCACCGTGGTACAGCGCGATTTGCGGTTAGCCATGCGGCGCAAAGCTGAGGTGCTGAACAGCGTGTTTTTCTTTGTGGTGGTGGCCACCTTGTTTCCATTGGCCATCGGCCCCGAGCCCGCCATGCTGCGTCAAATCGGGCCGGGTGTGTTGTGGGTCGGTGCTTTGCTAGCAACCATGCTGGGTCTGAGTCGCATGTTCGAAGGCGATTTCCGTGACGGCAGCCTTGAACATATGCTGTTGTCCCCGCATTCCTTAGGGCTTATGGTGTTCGGGAAAATCACCGCGCATTGGTTGCTCTGCGGGGTGCCCTTGGTAATATTAGCTCCTGTACTGGGTTTGCAGTTTGACCTCAGTGAAGAAGCACTGTGGATGTTGTCCTTGTCTTTGTTGCTGGGCACACCTGTTTTGTCTTCTGTGGGTGCCATTGGTGCCGCATTGACCCTTGGTGTGCGAGGCGGCGGTATCTTGATCTCTTTGCTGGTGTTGCCCTTGTATGTGCCGGTGCTGGTGTTTGGTGCCGGTGCTGTGCAAGCGCTTGAGTCTGGTGTGGGTGCGCAAGCCCATGTGTCGATTTTGCTGGCCATGCTGTTGCCTGCACTGTTTTTCAGCCCTTGGGCTTGCAGTGCAGGTTTGCGCATCGCTTTGGAATGAATGAATGGCTATTCGCTGGTTTTATTACGCTGCACCGCAAACTTTTTATGCTTTGGCAGCCCGTTTATGGCCTTGGTTGGCAGCGCTGGCTGCGGCTTTGGGTATCGCCGGTTTATGGATAGGTTTTGCATTGGCGCCTGCCGACGCTCAACAAGGCGAGGGCTACCGCATCATTTTTGTTCACGTGCCCGTTTCCTGGATGTCCATGTTGATTTATCTGGCCATGGCATTTTGGAGTGTGCTGGGGTTGACATTCAACACCCGCTTGTCCGGCATGATGACCCGGGCTCTCGCGCCCACCGGCGCCATGTTCGCTTTTTTGTCACTTTGGACCGGCGCCTTGTGGGGCAAACCCATGTGGGGCACTTGGTGGGTCTGGGACGCGCGGCTTACTTCTGAATTGATTTTGTTTTTCCTCTACCTGGGCTACATGGCGTTGACTTCCGCCATTGACGATGTGCGCCGCGCAGACCGCGCCGGTGCCTTGATCGCCATCGTTGGTGCCATCAACGTGCCCATCATTTATTTCTCGGTCAAATGGTGGAACACCTTGCACCAAGGGGCGTCGGTGTCGCTCACGCGTTCACCTAGCATGGCGCAGTTGATGCTGTGGGGCATGTTGCTCATGGCCTTGTCTTTTTGGGCTTACACCTTGGCCATTGTGTGTTACCGGGTCCGCAGTCTCATCGTCGAGCGCGAACGCCATACCGATTGGGTCAAGGCATTGCCTGAAGTCTCGGGAGTCAAAGCATGAGGTGGGAAAGCTGGTCGCAGTTTTGGGACATGGGCGGCTACGGCCTTTATGTGTGGGGCAGCATGGGCGTGACCGCGGTGTTTATCCTGCTTGAAATTTGGCAGGCCAGACAGGCGCATATCAACGCACTGGCTTTGGCTGAATCGGAAATTCAGGAGACCCCATGAACCTGAGCCCCAGACAAAAACGTTTTGGTTTGATCGCAGGCGGTGTGTTGGTGTTGTGCATCGCAGCGGCTTTTGTGCTGAATGCCTTCAACAGCAATTTGGTTTTTTTCTTCACGCCCACCCAAGTGCTACAAGGTGAAGCACCGCGCAACAAAACCTTTCGCATCGGCGGCATGGTCAAGACCGGCAGCTTGCAGCGCGATGGCACCCGTGTGTCGTTTGTTGTCACTGACACCATCAATGACACCACGGTGCAATACATTGGTTTGCTGCCCGATTTATTCAAAGAAGGCAAGGGCGTGGTCGCCCAAGGCAAAATCGATGGTCAAGGTGTGATGACCGCCAGCGAGGTGCTGGCCAAACACGACGAAAATTACATGCCGCCCGAGGCCCAGCACGCGCTGGACAAAGCGGCCCAGGCGCGCGCCGCCCAATCTGTCAAACCCTGAAGGCGAACTTCACATGATTCCAGAACTCGGTCAATTTGCATTGATTCTCGCGACAGTGCTGTCGGTGTTGCTCGGTGTATTTCCTTTGTGGGGCACGCTCAACCACAACACGGTGTGGCAATCGCTGGCGCGTCCGGCGGCGTTTTTGCAGTTCGCGCTGGTGTTGCTGTCTTTCGCTTGTTTGGCGACTTCATTTTTAAGCAACGATTTTTCGGTCAAGTATGTGGCTGAGCATTCCAACAGTTTGTTGCCCAAGGCCTACCAGTTTGCTGCAGTATGGGGCGGCCATGAAGGTTCATTGTTGTTGTGGGTGTTGATGCTGACCGGTTGGACGGCTGCTGTGGCTTTGTTCTCGCAAAGCCTGCCGCTCAATATGGTGGCGCGGGTGCTCGGCGTGCTGGGTCTGGTGTCCGTGGGCTTCATGGCTTTCATCCTGATCACCTCCAACCCGTTTGACCGTTTGTTTCCTATTCCTGCGGACGGGCGTGATTTGAACCCGTTGCTCCAAGACCCGGGCTTGGTCATTCACCCGCCCATGCTCTACATGGGTTATGTGGGCATGTCGGTGGCATTTGCATTCGCGATTGCCGCGCTGATCTCGGGTCGTTTGGATGCCGCTTGGGCGCGTTGGTCACGGCCATGGACTGTCATTGCTTGGTCGTTTCTCACATTCGGTATCGGCTTGGGTTCTTGGTGGGCTTATTACGAACTCGGCTGGGGCGGTTGGTGGTTCTGGGACCCGGTGGAAAACGCATCCCTCATGCCGTGGTTGGTTGGCACGGCCTTGATTCATTCGCTGATGGTCACTGAAAAACGCGGCAGCTTCAAAGCCTGGACCGTGTTGCTGGCCATTGCTGCATTCTCTTTGTCTTTGCTGGGAACCTTTTTGGTTCGTTCAGGCGTACTCACCTCTGTGCATGCATTTGCCACGGACCCGGCGCGCGGCGTTTTCATTCTGTGTTTTCTCGCAGTGGTCGTCGGCGCATCGCTCACCTTGTTTGCCTGGCGCGCGCCTGCGGTCACGCTGGGCGGCAGCATGGGCTTGGTGTCGCGCGAATCTTTTTTGCTGCTCAACAGTGTGTTGATGGTGGTGGCCACCGGCGCGGTGTTGTTAGGCACGCTGTACCCGCTCATCATTGATGCGCTGAATCTGGGCAAGCTGTCGGTTGGTCCGCCGTATTTCAATCTGGTGTTCGCGCCCTTGATGGTGCCGCTGTTGTTTGTCTTGGTGCCCGGCACCGTGGCGCACTGGCGCGAGGCCAAGCTCAACGACATGTTCATGCAATTGCGGTGGGTCGGCTTGGCTGCTTTGCTGCTGGCCATAGGTCTGCCATTTGTGTTTGGTGAATGGTCTGCCGGTACGGCGCTGGGAGTGTTTCTCGGCATGTGGGTGGCGCTGGGCAGCTTGCAACATGTGGTCGAGCGCATTCGCAAACCCGGACGCATCGGGGGCTCATTCTGGGGCATGCATTTGGCGCATTTCGGTATGGCGGTGTTGGTGCTGGGTATCACCGGTGTCAAATCATTTGAAGTCGAACGGGATGTGCGCATGTCGCTGGGCGACACTGTCAGCATAGCGCCCTACACCTTCCGACTGGTCGATATGGTGGATGTGAAAGGCCCGAACTACAAGGCCTCGCAAGCGCATGTGGAAGTGTTGAAGAACAACAAAGTGGTTGAAGTGCTTTATCCGGAAAAACGCCGTTATTTCTCCAGTGCCATGCCTATGACCGAAGCCGCTATCGACTCGGGTTTTCTGCGCGACTTGTATGTGTCTTTGGGCGACCCGATTGCTGGCGACACCCCGAGTTGGAGCATGCGGGTTTATTACAAACCTTTCGTCCCTTGGTTGTGGGCAGGTGTGCTGCTGATGGTGTTTGGTGGCATGCTCGCGGCGCTGGACAGGCGTTACCGTCGGCGCAGTGTGTCGCCTTTGCAAACTGCGGGCGAGGCCTTGTCGTCTGCGTCATGATGCGATGAATAAAAAATTTCTCATTCCTTTGGGCTTGTTTGCGGCGTTGGTGATTTTTCTGGCGGTCGGCCTCACGCGCGATCCGCGTGAAATTCCTTCGCCGTTGGTGGGCAAACCTGCGCCCGATTTCAGTTTGCCCGTGTTGGTGGGGGACAAACCTTTTAGCCCCAGCGACATGAAAGGCAAGGTCTGGTTGTTCAATGTCTGGGCCACTTGGTGTGTGGCGTGTCGCGAAGAGCATCCGTTGCTGGTTGAGTTTTCAAAACAAAGCCGCACACCCGTGGTCGGCTTGAGTTACAAAGAAATTCAGGCCCAAGACCAGCCCAACGGGCCGCTCAAAGAAGCTGAAAAATTGCAACTGGCACGAGAACGCAGTCTGCGGTTTTTACAGCGGCAGGGCGATCCTTACACCTTGTCGGTACTGGATTTGGACGGCAGCGTTGGCATCAATTACGGCGTTTATGGTGTGCCTGAAACCTATTTGATCGATCGTCAGGGTGTCATTCGTTACAAGCGCGTCGGTCCGTTGACCCCGCAAATATTGCAAGACACCTTGCTGCCCTTGATACAAACATTGGAAGCCTCATGAAGTGGATCTTGTTGTGCTGGATGTTGCTGTCGCCTTGGGTGAGTGCGGGAGAAGCACAGCCCATGGCCGAAGACCCGCAGGTCGAAGCGCGATTGGTGGTGATTGCCGAAGAATTGCGCTGTATGGTGTGTCAAAACGAATCCTTGTCTTCTTCGCATGCCGAACTGGCCGAAGACTTGCGACGCGAGGTGCGCAAACTCATACGCGAGAACAAAACCGATGCCGAGATTAAAACCTATTTGGTCGAACGGTACGGCGATTTTGTGTTGTACCGGCCGCAGGTCAAGCCGCTGACCTGGCCCTTGTGGTTCGGTCCTTTCTTCATATTGCTATTGGCTGTCTGGGGTTTGTGGCGTTATTTGCGGTTACGCAAAAACGCTTTGCAAGCGCAAACCCCACTGCACCACGAACAGGCTGCTGATGCGGTCGCCAAGGATTGAATGAATAACGCTCTGCTATTTCTTATTCTGGCGCTGGCGCTGTCCCTGTTGGTGGTGCTGTTGCTTGGTTGGTACGCCCATCGTGCTGCCAAAGCCGCTGCTTCGGGACAGGAGCGCGCGCACGTGATGTCGCACATCACGGTTTACCGCGAACAATTGTCCGAACTCGAGCGTGAGCTTGAGCAAGGCAGTCTGGACCCCGCCGGGTTTGATTTGTCCAAAGCAGAGTTGACACAGCGTTTGATGGAAGACGCGCCTGCCAACGAAGCCGCCGCAGAGGCCAAACCCGCACAGCGTGTGCGTTGGTTGATTGCATTGATGGCGTTGGTGATTCCGGTGGCTGCATTCAGTGTCTATATGTCCGTAGGTACGCCGATGGCGCTGGATCCGGCCTTGATGGCGCAAGCCAATGGCGACGAGCAAATGACGCCGCAAAAACTCGAAGCCATGGCCGAGCAACTCGCACAGCGTTTGGAGAAGGAACCCAATAACGCAGAGGGCTGGGTCATGTTGGGTCGTATACAACGTGCATTGGCACGTTACGACCAAGCGGATGCGGCATTGCAAAAAGCCTTGGCGCTTGAACGCAACGATGACATTGTGGTGGAACGTGCAGAAGTGCTGGCTCAAAAGAACAACGGCAGCTTCAAAGGCGAGCCTTGGGCCATCATCAACGGCGTGCTCAAAGCCGATCCGCAAAACGGCAATGCTTTGTTGCTGGCCGGCAGCGCCGCGTTTTCTGAAGGCCGCTTCAAAGATGCACTGAGCTATTGGGAAAAAGTGCGCGGCTTGTTGCCTGCCTCTTCACCTGATTTGCCTGCGCTGGCTGAGGCGATTGACAAAGCGCGTGAACAACTCGGCTTGCCAGCACAAGCACCGCTGTCTGCAGCCAATGCACCAGCGAGCGCCGGTGCCATGGCCAAACCGGCGTCTGACGGCACCGAGCGCTTGAGCGGTCGGGTTTCTTTGGAACCGGCGTTGGCGGCGCAAGTCTCGCCCAAGGACACGGTGTTTATTTATGCCAACGCTGCCGAAGGTCCGCGCATGCCTTTGGCCATCATCCGCACCACGGTAGACAAACTGCCATATGACTTTGTGCTTGACGACAGCTTGGCCATGAACCCGCAGATGAAACTCTCGCAGGCCAAGTCAGTCATGGTGCGTGCGCGCATTTCCAAAACCGGAAACGCCATGCCGCAAGCGGGTGACTTCGGTGCCAGCGTCGGCCCGGTCACACCTGGCAGTCTTGATAAGTTGGAATTAACTATCTCCAAGGCTTTGACTCCTTGAATGCTGTGCAATGCTGTAGATGCATCGGGTGCGTGAATCCCTCCATTGAAGTCAGTTTCTAGCGATGGATGACAGGCGAAAAAAAACCGGCTTGGCAGCCGGTTTTTTTTTGAGAGCAGACGTTCAACCCATCAACAAACCGTGTGTACGAGCGAAGTGCAAGGTTTGTGTACGGCTTTTCACACCCAAGCGACGGAACAGGCGCCACAAGTGAACCTTGACCGTGTGTTCGCTGATGCTGAGTTCTGCAGCGATATCCCGGTTGGACAAACCACGGTCAAGCATGAGGATGAGTTGCTTTTGGCGCTTAGACAATTTGATGTCACCGACCACCACTGCATCCGCGTCGGCTTCGTCGCTATCAGACTTCAAAATATCCTGGATGGCGGCAGATATCTCAGCGGTATCGGTAGATTTTTCAATGTAAAGGTCAGCACCGGCTTCTAGACAAGCGTCACGCGCTTCGCCGGACGGCATGGCGGACAACACCACCAGCGGAATATCGGGGTACATTTTTTTCACATCAGAGATGGCTGTGGCACCTTTGACGCCTGGCAGCAGCAAATCCAAAACGAACAATTCGGGTTCGCCGTTTTTGATCAGTGCTGCTTGCAACTCGCTGTATTTCTCCAGTTCCACAACCTTGGAGGCGGGACGCAGGCGACGCAGCAACATACCAATCATTTGGCGAACCATCGGGTGGTCATCGATTACATACAAGCTCATATAAATTCTCCGGGTGTCAATAGTTCAGGCCCATGGCCTCGCGCACATCGCGCATGGTGTCTTGCGCCGTGGAACGTGCACGCTGTGTTCCAGCGTCTACGATATCACGAACAAGGCGGGGGTTGGAAACAAAAGGCTCTGCGCGCTCCAGCATGGGTTGTTGCTCGGCGATGATGGCCTCGATGATCGGTTGCTTGCATTCCAGGCAACCAATACCTGCTCTGGCACATTCGGTTTTCACCCATTCGCGGGTGGCGACAGGCGAATACACCAAATGAAATTGCCAGACCGGACACAAGTCGGGGTTACCCGGGTCGGTTCTTTTGACCCTCGCCGGGTCGGTGGGCATGCGCTTGACTTTGGCCTCGATGCTGGCCTTGTCTTCGCGCATGGCAATCGTGTTGTTGTAGCTTTTGCTCATCTTGGCACCGTCAAGTCCGGGCAATTTGCTGGCCTCGGTCAACAAGGCATGCGGCTCGGTCAACACGGCCTTACCCGTTCCTTTGAAATAGCCTTCCAAGCGCTCGCGGTCTTTGTCTGTCAATTCAGGCGCGGTTTGCAAATAGCCCATGGCGCCTTCCAGCGCTTTGCTGTCACCGGTTTCCTGAAACTGTTTACGAGATTTTTCCAGACGCTTGATGCTGTCCTTGGGTAACTTGGACAGGCAGACTTGAACCAGTGCGTCGAAGTCTGGTTCGCGGCCGTACAAGTGGTTGAAGCGGCGCGCTGCTTCGCGTGTGAGTTCCACGTGGCTGGCCTGGTCTTCACCGACCGGCACATGCTTGGCTTTGTAAATCAAGATATCAGCGGCTTGCAGCAAGGGGTAGCCCAGAAAACCGTAAGTCGTCAGGTCTTTGTCTTTGAGCTTTTCCTGCTGGTCTTTGTAGGTTGGCACGCGTTCCAGCCAACTGATGGGCGTACCCATGGCCAGCAAGGTAAACAGTTCGGCATGCTCGGGAATACGGCTTTGCAAAAACAAAGTGCATTTGTTCGGGTCCAGACCGGCGGCCAGCCAGTCGATGACCATCTCGTAGACATTTTTTTCAATCACTTCACGGCTTTGGTAATGCGTGGTGAGTGCATGCCAGTCAGCGACGAAATAAAAGCATTCCATCTCTGATTGCAGGCGCACCCAGTTTTTCAAGGCACCGTGGTAGTGGCCTAGGTGGAGCGCGCCGGTCGGGCGCATGCCGGAGAGAACGCGTTCTGTCATGGGGCGGCCATTTGCAAATAAGAGGCCAAGGGCTGCAACAACCATTGGATGGACAACATGGAAGCCGTCATGATGGGCAGCATCCACAAGGTATTGACCACACCGATGAGCACCAGGCCCATGACGATGAAAAAGCCGTAGCGCTCGACGCGCGAGTAGCCGATGGCCAAACGCATAGGCAGCAGGCCGACCAGAATGCGCCCGCCGTCCATGGGCGGCACGGGGAATAAATTGAAAGCAAACATGACCAAGTTGGTCAGCACGCCTGCTTGCGCCATTTCAAAAAAGAAACGTTCTTCGGCGCCGAAACCATTCAAAAGATAAATAGCCACAGCCCACAACAAGGCTTGAATCAAGTTGGCGGCCGGACCGGCCAAAGCCACCCAGATCATGTCGCGTTTCGGATGACGCAGTCTGGAAAAATCTACCGGCACTGGCTTGGCGTAACCAAACAAAAAACTGCCGCTGGTGGCCAGATACAAAAAAAGCGGCATGGCAATGGTGCCGACCGGGTCGATGTGTGGAAATGGGTTGAGGGTGACGCGGCCCAAGACCCAGGCGGTGTTGTCCCCGAAAAGCTTGGCGACATAGCCGTGCGCCGCCTCATGCAAGGTGATTGCCAGTAATACCGGCAAAGCATGGGTGGTGATTGTTTGAACTATTTCATTGAAATTCACATTTTTATTCTCTCACTAATCTGCGTGAATTAAATATCGAAATAACAAATATCTGTAATATTTTTCATCTATGACAATCACTTAAGCGCCTTATAAAGACAACCCTGTGTGAATTTACAACCCTAAAAGGCTTACATCCCCACCGCCCAAACGGA